>JAIFNG010000100.1 GCA_020047815.1 Anaerolinea sp. | reverse complement strand
ATCATATTGACCATCTCGCGCTGAGTGATCCGTGGATTATCGTTCGGCACATGCCATGCTTGTCCATCCGCTTCGCTGCGTTCCCCCAGGGTGACTAGTGCCCTGCCGAAATCTCTGATATAGGTATGCGTGTGCGGCAGGTCAATATTTCCAATCAACCCGGCAGGCTTGCCCTGCAATAATGGATAGAAAGTCCGCTCGCCCATTGCTGCTGTCGGCAATCCCCACGGACCAAAGAAATCCGAACCGCGTCCGGAGGTAACACACAATCTCCCTGCGCGATGTGCATCAAACGCTGCGTTGCTCATTGCACTGCGCGTCCTTCCTTTCCGGGTATGTGCATTGTGCGGCATGTCCTCGGTCATCGGTAGCCCATTCGTCTCACCGTACATATACAAATTTTCCACCAGCACCAACTTAATGCCGCTTCCCATCAAACCATCTATGATCGATCTTTGTAATGGCGGGAATTTGGTTTGCCACTCAAAATAATTAGGCTGAGCAGATTGATAAACCACCCGCGCACCGCGCGTCACTTCCTTCACTTTTGCCGGGTCATAAAGATCTGATGCAACAACCTCCACCCCGGCCGGGCTTTCCACCATCCTGCCCGAACGATTTACCATGCGGACCGATTCTCCACGCTTGATAAGCTCCTCGGCAATTGCGCGCCCGATCGCTCCCGTTCCAAATATTACATGATCGATTGACATTGTTTTACTACTCCTTAACAAAAATTATTCGAACTCCAAGAATAGCGATCCAGATCGCCCAAAGGCCATACGCAATTGCATTGACCAAACCGACATACGGCACACCCACAGGTTCCAATGTTCCAAGCAGAATGCCAACCCCCGCAGCCGCACCCAGCCAACCAAGCCATTTTCCAAAGACCTTTGAGTTGGGCATTGCAAAGGCGATAAGGATGCTCCACAGCGCAGTGAAAATAAAACCCAAATGCTCACCCACCCCACAACCCCTGCATAATGATTAAAAGCATTGAATGTCACCTCAATCGCGGCACGCGTTGCTTCACTGGCAGATGGGTCCAAATAAGTGTAAGCCAGGGACGGCACAAGGAAAGGCCAGCGGATAAATCCCAGCATTTACACTACACCTGCAGTCACACCAATAGTTGTTGCGACTGGCATAAAAAGAGTATCTTCCCGCATCAATTACGGATGAAGCATGACAGAGATCGGGATGAACAAAATGGATGAGATGACCATCAAATACCAGTTTGCGATCAATTCAACTCCGCCAGCAGAAAATTTTTTCATCACAACAATGCCAGGCTGACGCAAAATATCGGGATATTCAAAGTTCATCTGCAGCAGGGTAAAAGCTGTCATAAATAAGATCGGCGTGAGGATTAGCAGGAGACCGGTTGGAAGATTTAGTTTATTCGTTTTCATCGGGATCTTTTTATAAATATTGAATCAGAATATTGTTTATTTCACGACGGAATAACTCGGCAGGGTCGTCAAAAAAAGCAGGGATCTGATTGCCGATCTCAAGCGTGACCAGCCCATGCACACGGCTCCAAATGACCAGCGCAAGATACAAGACTTCAAGGTCAAAGCCGCCTTCAAATTTTTGCCATGCGGATAGCATGGACCTTAACTTCGGGGTCATCTTCGCAAATCTTTCTGTCCGTAGTTTCCCCGATACATGAATATTTTGAATGGCTTTTGTCAATGGAATCAATCCCCGCGCCGCAGCAGGGAGAGTGAGTTCATCAGGAGCATGGTAGTTTGGAATTGGCGTGCCAAAGATAAGCTGATAACGCTGGGGATACTTGACTGCCCATTCGCGATAAGCAAACCCCAGCATTGAAAGACGCTCGGCCCGTTCGTCCTCTGAAATGCCAAGCAGAACAGACTCCTGCGCATCCGCCAGGGAGTTGTACGCATCAACGATCAGCGCTGTGACCAGATCATCGCGTCTGGGAAAATAGTTATAAATGGCAGGC
Organism: Anaerolinea sp.; assembly: GCA_020047815.1. GTDB lineage: Bacteria > Chloroflexota > Anaerolineae > Anaerolineales > Villigracilaceae > Villigracilis. Next base: position 24,208 of record JAIFNG010000100.1, on the reverse strand, counting down.
GCTGTGATCTTCAACTCGCGTGCGATCGCCCGCAGGGATAATGCCGGCGCACCTGATTCGGAGATCTGCTTCCACGCTGCTTCCTTTATGGCTTCCTGCAAGTTCGGAATTTGTTTTTTTAGTGTTGGTCTGACCATGTTTGCTCCTCATTTACTATACACTGTAAATATACATTGTATAGTAAATTTTGTCAAGAAGATTCAGTCCCCTTTTTCAAACATTCTGGAATATGCGGATGCTTATGGACAGCCCTATGGCCATGGAAACTTTATTTTCCGCCAATAGGCCGTATGAAAAGGCCGAATTCGCAAGAGTTCGGCCTTTTCAGCATTTTTTAGACCCTTGGTCCCGCCTCCAGAACCTCTCGCGGAGTGCCGTTCTCATATTTCCCAAAGTTCTGTTTAAATCTCATAGCCAGGTCTTTATATCTTCGATCATATTCCTTAATATCGTGCCATGAAGTTGCAGGGCTTAGCACTTCGTCTGGGACATCCGGGCAGTGAACCGGGACTTCAAAACCAAAGACCGGGTCTTTCGAATACTGCACATTGTCCAATTTACCATTGAGCGCTGCGTTTAATAAGGCTCGCGTATATTTGATCGAAATGCGTTTGCCCACCCCGTATGGTCCACCCACCCAGCCCGTGTTAACCAGCCAGCATGTTACGCTGTATCGTTCAATTTTGTTTTTGAGTAATTCCGCATATTTGTATGGGTGATGCACCATGAAAGGGCCGCCGAAGCATGCGCTGAAAGTGATCTCAGGTTCCTTGCCAAGCCCCACTTCGGTGCCGGCGATCTTGGAGGTATAGCCTGAGATGAATTGATATAAAGCCTGGTTGGGAGTGAGGCGCGCAATGGGAGGCATGACCCCACTGGCATCACAGGTCAACAGGATCACGTTCCTGGGATGCCCCGCCTTCTTTTCCGGAACGGCGTTATTGATAAATTCAAGAGGATAGGATGCGCGGGTATTTTCGGTCAGTGTATCATCCTCCAGGTCGATCAGGCGCGTGATCGGGTCAAAGGGAACGTTTTCGAGGATGGTACCAAAGCGCTTGGTGGTGGCATGGATCTCAGGCTCGGCGGACGCAGAGAGACCTATGACCTTGGCGTAACATCCGCCTTCAAAGTTGAACACACCATGATCGCTCCACCCATGCTCATCATCACCGATCAGGCGGCGGGTAGGGTCAGCTGAGAGTGTAGTCTTGCCTGTCCCGCTCAACCCAAAGAACAGTGCAACATCATCCGCATTGGCCGGGTTCACATTTGCCGAACAGTGCATGGACAATACACCCTCCAGAGGCAGTAGATAATTCAAAATGGTAAACACCGATTTCTTGATCTCTCCCGCATAAGCCGTGTTGCCAATAATGGCAAGTTTTTTTTCAAAGGAGAGGCATATAAAAGTGTCGCTCTGGGTGGCATCCACAGCGGGCATACCCTTGAACGAAGGCATGGCAACGATCGTAAACTCCGGTATGAAACGCTTATATTCCTCCAGCGACTGCGGCAGAACAAACATGTTGCGAACGAAATGACTGTGCCAGGCCAGCTCAGTCACGAAGCGCACAGGCAGACGATAGTCTTCATCAGCACCCGCATAAACATCTTGTACAAAAACATCCCTGCCCTGCATAAATCCCAGCAGACGGTCGTATAACACTTCGAATTTTTCTGCCGCAAATGGACGGTTGTAAACACCCCACCAGATATTCTTCTCTGAATCTGTATGGCGCACCACGAATTTATCATTCGCGCTTCGCGCTGTATGTTTGCCGGTGTTTGCAACAAAAGGCCCGCCCGAGACAAGAGAACCTTCATTCCGAAAAATGGCTTCCTCCACCAGGGCTTCGGTGGTCAAATTCCAATATGCCTGGCGCAAATTACACACACCCTGATTCGACAGGTTGTAATCCGCCTTGCGTGCCTGCGCGGTGGATTCGGCGGGGGTTTTGATATTGAGCAGGTTATTCATGGTTTCCTCTCTTACATGTGTGTAAGGTTTGGGTGTTCGGTCTGTTAAAGCGCTCCTGGTTACAAGTGAAAAAGACCGCCTCAGACGAAGAACCGGAACACACTCGCAGCAGTATGATCAACTACATCCAATCCCTTATCATCTTCCTGTCACCAATATAAATTTCATTGGGAGATGTTGGGTCCAGTGTCCATTTGATGCGTGCAATGCCCTCAGTAATATCTTTAACAGAACCAGCAAACGAGATTCTGATGTGACCCTCCATCCCGAACTCCCTGCCGGGCACGGTCACCACCATTGCCTTCTTGAGCAGAAATTTCGAAACTTCCACTGAATTTCCATTAAAGGCTCGCAGGTCAGGCAGGGCATAAAAGGTTCCCTTTGGTTCGATCAGGCGCGCACCATTGAAGGTCTTCATTTCCTGCAAAACCACATCGCGATTGTTTTGGATCTGCAAACGCAGTGCCTCCACCACGGACTGCAATCCATTTAATGCACCCTCTGCAGCCGCCTGGGCGATCGGCGAGACACAGGATGTGGTTTGAGCCAGGACATTGGTCATCACCCGGATCATGTCACGCGGTGCCACCACCCAGCCGATGCGAAATCCGGTCATGCCGTATAGTTTTGCCACGCCGTTAACCACGATAATATGTGAATTTTCTATGTCCCTGCTTGTGAATGAATAGGCAGGCGGCGCAACAACATGATCAAAAGTTAGCTTGTGATAAATATCATCGCAGATCATGAAGATGCCTTTATTTTCACACATCTCCACCACCTTTTCGATCAATCCCGGCGGATACACGGCCCCCGATGGGTTGTTTGGGCTGTTGACGATGATCGCCCTGGTGGAAGATGTAACCGAGCGTTCAATATCCTCGAACCGCGGTGTAAATGTGCCATCTTCAGGCGTGACAATCACCGGGATACCGAGGCACATTTTGATCATTTCGGGATAGGAAACCCAATAAGGCGCAATAACAATGACTTCATCCTGCGGATTCAAAATGGAATAAAAAATATTGTACAGGGACTGTTTCGCGCCATTGGTAATGATCACATTTTCTGGCGCAACCAGCCGGTCATAGTTCTCTTCAGTGTAGCGGATCACCGCCTTCTTCATTGAAGGCAAACCGTCAGGCGGTGTGTACTTCACGTCCCCACTGCTTAACTTTGCAGCCGAAGCCAGAACCGCAGCAATGGGCGTTTTGTTTTTCGGCTCGCCAATTCCCAAATTGATGACCGCTTCGCCGCGCTCACGCAGCAAACGTGCTTCTTCATTCAACGCCAAAGTTGGAGATTCAGCGATCTCACCTGCCAGCTTGCTAAGTCTCATGGTTCTCCTTAAATCATAAGACCCTAAAGGGACAAGAACCTTTAGGGTCTTCGTAAAATAAAAAAATTGGCCGGGCAAATTGCACCGACCAGATACACTTCCACAACCGCAATGATGAAGCGGCGCTGACAATCGAATTGTCAGTCATAGCGTTCATGAATTTATTATACTACTCGCGGCGCCATGGACTCATAAATGGAGGTAATGAGTTCTCCGTTATATATGTAACAGATCCATATCACTCAATAGGTAAAGTTCCCGGTTGCAATTCCCTACGGAAGGATGATTGGCGTATCTGTAGTCGGGATGATGAATGGCAGCGGTGTCTCGCTCGGAGAACTGGGAAGCGGAATCACCGCCGGTGTACAGGATGATGTGACAAAAATGATCCCAACGAGCAGGGGAGGAAATTTTTCATACCCCTGGTTCGCCCGGATTAACCCCGGACCGGGAAGACTCACGCATTATTACAACGCCGCAAAATCCTGTGGATTACCCAAAGGCAAAATGGTCATTCCTTCAGCGATACGTTTGACCAAACCACCAAGCACCATCCCTGTGCCTGCTTCGACAAAGGTGTCAATTCCGCTCGACAGCATATATTGCACAGACTCCGTCCAGCGAACACGAGACTGCATTTGTGCGATGATGTCGCCGCGTGCGGCAGCCCCATCCGCCAACGGCCCGGCATGAACGTTTCCGATCACCGGAATTTGAGGTATTAAAAAATTCGCAGCGCCCACAGCTTCATTCCATTCCTGTTGAATGGGAGCCATCAAAGAGGAATGCGCGGCAACAGAAACGGTCAAGGGCAGCGCGCGTTTTGCACCAGCAGCTTTTGCTCCCGCCATGGCGCGATCCACGGCTGGTTTTGAACCGGATATCACAACCTGACCGGGGCAATTGTCGTTGGCAACCTGCACAACCTCGCCGGGAGTGCTTGCTTCAGTACAAACCTTATCCAGGATGGAAATATCAAGGTTGAGAATGGCAGCCATTCCACCGGCAGCGAGGCCACCTGCGCGCTTCATCAACTCCGCACGTTTACGGACAAGACGCAAGCCATCTTCAAAGGAGAATACTCCAGCGGCGGCAAGGGCGGAAAATTCGCCGAGAGAATGTCCTGCCAAAGCGGCGGGTTGAAGTCCCGGAAAAAGGTGTGAGAAAACACGATACGAAGAGACCGAGTGGATGAACAGGGCTGGTTGGGTATTTACCGTGTCATTAAGTTCCTCCGCAGCCCCTTCCATCATCAGTTTGGAGAGGGAAAAACCGAGAATGGAATCTGCTTCTTCAAAAGTCTTTCTGGCAACGGGATATTGCGCAGAAAGTTCCTTCCCCATTCCAACCGTTTGGGAACCCTGGCCTGGAAAAATAAAAGCTGTGTTTTGAATATTGAGTTTCATAAGATCTCCATGGCCGTTAAAACACAAATGGGCCGTGAAAGTCACGACCCATTTTGCAGAAAATACTCAAGCCGTTCCCTACTCAGCGGCTTTCTTTTCCTTCTTGACCTGAATCACTTCGCGGCCATTGTAGAAACCGCATTTCGGGCAGACGGTATGTGGAAGACGCATGGAACCGCAGTTGGAACAGGCAACGGTATTCACCGCGGTCAACGCATCCTGTGAACGGCGGCGGTCACGGCGTCCCTTGGAATGTTTACGCTTGGGATGTGGGGTCATTGTTACTTTCTCCTTTTACATACATCAGACGGGCAGAGTACGCCCGTCTGTTTGATTACAAACTTTTAAGCGGACAGATTATATCGGGAGGATGCGGAAGCGTCAAGGAAAATCAGTCATTCATAATTGGAAAGACATAGTAAAATCACCTCATGGAAATTCAAATTGCTGTCGCAAAGATCAACAAATATGCCGTCTCTGAAAGTGGAGATACCCTTGAAGTGGTGGAGCGCCCAACAGGCGGAGTATCTGTGGTGCTGGCAGATGGACAAACAAGCGGACGCGGCGCAAAAGCCGTTTCACAGTTGGTCGTAAGGAAAGTGATCGGCCTGCTGGCTGAGGGAGTTCGGGATGGCGCCGCCGCCCGGGCTGCATCAGACGCCCTATTTGTCGACAAGGCAGGCAAAGTCACCTGCACCCTGAACATTGCATCGGTGGATCTGCATAGTAAAACCATTGTGCTCACCCGCAATAATCCCGTACCCATGTTCATCTGCCGCGATGAGCAGATCGACTCGCATAACGAAGAAAGTGTTTCACTTGGCACATCGCGCAACGTTCGCCCCATCATCACTGAGCTGGAGATCCAAACCGGATTAACGATCGTGATCTTTACCGACGGCATCAGCCATGCTGGCGAACGGCGGGGACAACCCATGAATGTCAGCGAAACCATCCGCTCGATCATTGAAGACCAGGACCCCACCCCGCAGCAACTGGCAGATGCGCTTCTTGCGCACGCCATCAGCCTTGACGACAATCGTCCTGCAGACGACATCAGTGTACTTGTATTAAAAGTCTCTGCGCGCACAGGCGATGAAGTCAGGCGGATGAATGTCAGGCTTCCCATCAATGGTTAAAACACGTGAACACCTTGCGGGCGGGCGTGGGCATCGCTGGCGGCATTTTCAAGCATCCATTCGAGATACGGCAATTTTACTGGGGGAATTCCGCAGCCCCCTGTTGTGGTTCTCCATCGCCGTGATTGGTGGCGGCATCCTGTATGACTTTTTCTCGAGGTTGTTTAACGAACCCGTGAACAGCCTGGTCGAGTCCATTTACACCGTCCTGACTCTCACCTTCCTACAGCCCCCAAACAGGGATTTTCCAGACCACATTATTTTACAATTATTTCACTTCTTGATGCCCGTCATCGGTATCGTCATGCTCGCGCAGGGATTGGCAGACTTCGGCAGCCTGCTTTTCAATCGCCGCTCGCGCAGTAAGGAATGGGAAATGGCAGTAGCCTCCACTTTTAATAAGCATATCATTCTTGTTGGGCTGGGACATCTCGGCTATCGCATCGCCTTGAGACTGCATGAAATGGGCGAGCAGATCGTGGTGCTTGAATTCAATGCAGATACTGACACAATCAGTGTAGCCCGCAACCTTGGAATCCCTGTGATCCAGGATGATGCCACGCGGCCCATTGCACTGGAGGGTGCCAACGTCAAGGATGCGCGTACAATCATCCTCGCCAGCCAAAACGACGCCATGAATCTGCAGATCGCACTCAAAGCACGCAGTATCAACCCCAGGATCAACGTCGTGGTGAGAATTTTCGATGACGATTTCGCGCACGCCCTGCAGGATCAATTTGGATTCATTGCCCTCAGCGCCACCGAAATGGCTGCCCCAGTCTTTGCCGCGGCAGCCGCGGGAGTGGATGTCACCAATCCCATTTCAATTGAAGGTCAACTGCTTAGCCTGGCGCGGCTCACCGTCTCGGAACAATCACCTTTCGCAGAAAAAAACGTCGGGTATGTGGAGGACAACTACCACCTCAATGTCGTATTGCTGCGCCGTGACCACCACTCGGAAATGCACCCCTCCGACAATAGTATCATCCATGCAGGTGATACACTTGCCGTGCTGGGTGGAACAGAAGAACTGAGTCGTCTCCTGCACAACAATGAATGACCCCAACCAACAACTTCTGATCGGCGTCGTCGGGCCCTGCGGTTCGGGAAAATCCACTTTGATCGCAGGCCTTGAAAGGAACGGCTATCGTTGCCGTCACATCGCGCAGGAACATTCCCACGTCAAATATATGTGGAAACACATCACCGATCCAGATGTGCTGGTTTTTTTGGCCTGTTCCTTTGAGAATTCCACCTCCCGCCGCCAATTAAACTGGCTGCCTGCCGATCACGCGGAACAGTTACGCCGCCTCTCCCACGCGCTTGAACACGCCGACCTCGTCATAAACACCGATCTTTTAACGCCTGATGAGGTTCTCTCCCGGGCATTGGACTTCTTAAAAGGATTTGTCAAATGAAAAGGACGTTCCTGCTCCCATGCCTTCTTCTTTTCCTGACATCGTGCCTTATAACTGGTCAACCGGCTTCATCCACACCCAAACCAGTTTCGCCCATTCAAAACACCCCCACAGACCGTTCCATTTACAAAAATGGACTCGCCCCCGAGTACCAGGATATTTTAAACAAACTCCCCAACGCAAGCTATTACGAAATCGAACTGAACATCGCCGATGACCTCACGCACGTCACCGGGTACGAAACGGTGTTCTACACCAACGCCGAAGATGTCACGCTGGAGGAAGTGCAGCTCCATTTGTTTGCCAACATTCTGGGCGGCAAAATGGAGATGGAGGAAGTCGCCATCAATGGCGAGGTCATCAACCCGAAGTATTCGCTCAGCAACAGCCTGATGACCATACCTCTCAAAGACCCACTTAAGCCGGGAGAAACAATTACGCTGAAGTTGGGATTCGATCTTACCGTGCCGCAAACCGTTGATCTGAATTACGGCGTGCAAGCCTATTATGATGATGTGCTCGCGCTCGCTCATGCGTATCCCATGATCGCGGTGTACGATGACGAAGGCTGGAATTCCGAGATCCCCCCGCAGTCGGGCGATGTAACCTATGCAGATATCTCATTCTTCCTTGTTACTGTGGAGGCGCCGAAGGGGGTGACCCTGGTTGCATCGGGAAGCGAGGTCAGCCACCAGGAAGATGGGAACAGGCAAACAACAAGGTTTGAAGCCGGACCCGTGCGCGATTTTTATCTGGCAGCGAGCCCGGAATATGAAGTTTTCACGCTGGAGTCAGACGATATTAAATTTAGGTTTTACACACGTGATTATTTGCAGGATGGCGCAGAAGCGGCTCTTGAGATTGCCGCGCGCGCAATCCGTATTTTCGAGGAACGCTATGCGCCCTATCCATACACCGAATTGGATTTTGTCTCGACCCCCACGCTGGCATTGGGCATTGAATACCCCGGCATGATCGCCATCAACGAATCGATCCTCACCCCCGACCACCCTTATCTGGAGGCAACCGTGGCGCATGAAGTGGGGCATCAATGGTTTTATAACCTGGTCGGCAATGACCAGCTGGATGATCCCTGGCTGGACGAATCGCTCACGCAGTTTATCACGCTGCAATATTTTACAGATGAATACGGGCAGGCAGGCCGGCGCGGGTTTCGTCAGGACCTGGAGGGACGCTGGGCTTACCTGGGCAATGAGGAAATCCCCATCGGCTTGCCCGTAAAAAGCTATAACGGCGCAGAATACAGCGGCATCATCTATGGACGCGGCGCATTGTTCTTTGAAGAACTGCGAGATGAAATGGGATCAAAAGTATTTGATAATTTCATGCAGGATTACACCCGAAGCAATGCCTGGGAGATCGCCACATCCGAAAAATTAAGATCAAAAGCTGAAGAGCATTGTAAATGCGACCTGACAGTCTTGTTCGAAAAATGGATATACCCGTAAATCATTTAATGGGAGTATAATGGCATCCGCGCCAGCCAAAGGCTGGCATTTTTGTGCATGGAGATATTTGACGCATGATTCGTAACCTAACCACCCGTATCATTCTCATTGTGTTGATCCTGATTCTCGCGCTGTGGGTTGACTTCAGCTCAGAGATCAACGTCATCAATCCTGTGACCGATGAAACCCTTTTCACCCATGATCTCGCCCCACGCCTTGGATTGGATCTTCAAGGCGGCTTGCAGGTTTTACTTGAAGCAGACGTCCCCGCTGAAACGGAAATCGACTCTGCTCAAATGGAAATTGCGCGGGAGATCGTTCAACAACGTACCGATGCGCTTGGTGTGAACGAAAACGTTATCCAGGTTGCAGGCGACCGCCGCATTGTTGGTGAATTTCCAGGGCTTGAAGACACCGAGTCCGTACTGGAGATCATTCAACAAACAGGCTTGCTGGAATTTGTTGACACAGGCGATGTTGCCCCCGAGGAGGGATCAACGATCCTGACCGACTTCAACGCTGCCAGCACGGCAACCGCTGAGGGCACCACCCCCGAAGACACGGTGTATCACACCATCATGACTGGCGCAGAGCTTGAATCTGTTGCGGTTTCGACGGACACTCTGGGCACATCCTACGTCATCAACTTTGTGCTCACATCGGATGGCGCGGAAATTTTCGCCGATCACACTGCCGCTAATACCAAGAAATTCCTGACCATCGTTTTGGACAAACAGGTGATTTCCTCCCCGGTCATCAATGAACCCATCAGCGGCGGCCAGGGCTCCATCAGCGGAAACTTCACCTACGAATCTGCGAACGCGTTTGCCATTCAATTGCGCTATGGATCCCTGCCCATTCCGCTAAAGATCGTGGAAACCCGCATTATCGGACCCACTCTCGGCGCAGATTCGTTGAACAAGAGTCTGATGGCAGGTTTGATCGGCATGGTGATCGTGGCGCTGTTTATGATCATCTATTACCGCATGCCAGGCGTTGTGGCAGTTCTTTCCATTTTGATCTACGCCGCGACTGCCTTTGCCGTATTCAAATGGTTCCACTTTACCCTCACCCTCCCCGGGATTGCAGGGTTCCTGCTCAGCACAGGCGCGGCATTGGATGCGAATATCCTGATCTTTGAACGTATGAAGGAAGAGTTGAGAAACGGCAGGAACATCTCCCAGACTGTTGACCAGGGCTGGAGCCGGGCATGGCCCTCCATCCGCGACTCAAACCTTTCCGCCATCATTACGTCCCTGATCTTGTTCTGGTTTGGTTCCACGTTCGGCGCCACCATCGTGAAGGGGTTCTCATTGACCCTGGCACTGGGCGTTTTGATCTCCCTCTTCACCGCGATCTATGTCACCCGCACTCTGTTGGTGATCTTCCTTAAGTCGTTCAAATTTGACAACCTTGAACGCTGGTTCGGCATCTAAACGGATGCCTCAAGGATTATTCTTATGATTGATATTCTCAGCAAACGATATTTTTACTTTGCCTTCTCCCTGTTGGTAATCCTGCCAGGTCTCGTCCTGCTTTCGATCGGCGGTTTGCCTCTCTCGATCGATTTTACCGGCGGAAGTCTGCTTGAAGTGCAATTCGAAGCAGGGAAGACCCCTGAAACAGCCGAGCTTGTGAACCTCTACGAAGACGCCGGAATTGACGACGCCCAGATCACAAGCACCGATACCGGTTCCCTGATGATCCGCTCGTCCTTCCTGACCAATGAAGTGCGCGACAGTATCCTGACAACCATGCGGGAAAAAACGGCATCAGAAGTAACCGTGGTCCGCTTTGACAGCGTGGGTCCAAGCATCGGCAAACAGGTTGCATCCCGCGCCGCCCTGGCGGTGGCTGTTGCAGCGCTGGCAGTGATCATCTACATCACAGCCGCCTTTCGCAAGGTGCCCAATGCCTTCCGTTATGGTATCTGTGCCGTCATTGCCATGGTCCATGATGTGGCTGTCGTCTTCAGCATCGCCGGCATCGGCGCCATGTTCTTCGACTGGCAGATCGATGCGCTCTTTCTCACCGCCCTGCTGACCGTCATCGGCTTTTCAGTGCAGGATAAGGTCGTGGTGTTTGACCGCATTCGTGAGAATTCCAACCTGCTCCGCAAGCTGGAATATGAAAAACTGGTCAACCATTCCATCGTGCAAACCCTGCAGCGCTCGATCAACACCCAGTTGATGACCGTGGAATTTCTCCTGCTGGCGCTCGCCCTGTTCGGCGGCATTACCCTGCAGGAATTCTCCGTCATCCTGCTGGTCGGTCTCTTCAGCGGAACCTACTCCTCCATTTTTGTCGCGGCTCCCATTCTGGTATTGTGGGAAAAGCGCGAATGGACCACCTGGTTCAAGCGAAAAGAAGAAACAGCCATCTAATTTGTTTCCCCAAAAAAGGACATCGTCATGATGTCCTTTTATTTTAAAAATGGAAATAACCGGGGCGCCTCCTGATCGGTTGCTCAGTTCACCGGTCGCGAACGCCTTGACTAAACATCGGATGGCTGACGTATTCCAAAAGTACCTCAAAGTACAACTAACAAAAAAAGAGCCTCCAAAAGGAGACTCTTTTTTGGGAGCCTGAAGGGTTTCGAACCCTCAACATCTACAGCCACAGTGTAGCGCTCTGCCGTTGAGCTACAGGCTCCATATTTGAAGCGGCCGAAATTATATCATCAGGATGCAACACCTGCAAGGATTTTCCTGATCCATTCTGCAACCTCATCCCGCTTAACCAGGACCTGTTCACCATTCACCAGGTTCTTGACAGACACCTGACCTTTAGCAGCCTCATCGGGACCGAGCGTGAGAACAATCCGCGCTTTCATCTTATCCGCAAATTTGAATTGCTTTTGAAGCTTAACGGGTTCGGGGTAGCACAACACCTTTAACCCGGCATTGCGCAACTCCGCCGCCAGTGCAAAAGACTCACGCAGCAGACTTTCATCAAAGACCGTCACGAGCACAGGCGCAGGGCTGGGAATGAATTCGGGTAGCAAACCCTTTTCTTGCAGGATAATGCCTGTCACCACATCACCCATTGCAAAGCCAACAGCAGGGAGCGGCTGTCCGCCGACATCGGCAAGCAGGTTGTCATAGCGTCCACCGCCCAAAATGGCGCGCCTGACAGAACCACTGGTCTCAAAAGCTTCGAAGACCGTGCCTGTGTAATATAATAGTCCGCGCATGATGTTGGGGTCAAACTTAACATATTCCTTAACGCCCAGAGCCTCAAGTGCGGTAAACAGGCGCACAAGTTCATCGCTCTTTTTCCACAGGTCAAAATTGCCAAGTACAGCTTTCAATCCGCCGAGTTGAGTTTGCGAGATTCCGGCATCGAGCACATAGGTATCCCATTTGGCAGGCTCCATTTTGCTACGGCGGTCCACCATGTTTGAGACTTCCAATCGTTTCTCTTGGGGAATATCCAACGCGTCGAATTCTGAATCCATCAGCCGCCGATTGTTCACGTAAACAGAAGCCAGCTCAGGGGTGAGTCCGACGGAGCGCATGAAAGTAACACCGATGGCGATCAGTTCTGCATCCGCTTCTGGTGAATCGACTCCCAGCATATCCACATTCCATTGAAAGAATTCGCGGCTGCGGCCTTTTTGCGGCTGTTCGTAACGCCAGAAAGGTCCGAATGACCACCAGCGCACAGGGAAAGTCAACTCCCCTTGTTTTGCGGCGATCATGCGTGCCAGGCTTGGTGTAAGCTCGGGACGCAGGGTGACCAGATCTCCGCTGCGATCGGCGAAGGTGAAGGATTGTTTCTTGACGAGTTCCTCGCCAGATTTCGCTGCGTAAAGATCAATGGTCTCAATAAATGGGCCATCCCATTCCTGATAACCAAAAGAACGCGCGGCTGCTCCGGCTTTGCCATAAATATAATTACGCAAAGCCATTTCTTCGGGATAAAACTCTCGTGTGCCTTTTACTGTTTGTATTTTGCTCGCCATGGTGACTCCAGAGGCGAATTTTATCATGGCTTTTCAAGCCAAATCAAAATTCAGTGAGTGAATTTTGATTTGGCTTTGGTATAATCGGTACTATATTTTCCATGGCAGAGATCGTTTACAACTGCAAATAAGACGACTGAGGTCGTCCACCAACCCTTAGGAGAACCCGATGAAAATTGATTATCAGGAGCCCAGCAAAGACCTGCTGATGCGGATCAACATCCATGAAAAGTACGGATCAGCCAATATTGATGAGTGGACCAATGACCTGCTCAAGCCCCAACCCGGCATGAATATTCTCGACGTCGGTTGCGGCGCGGGTAAATTATCATTCCTTTTCAATGAATATACAAAAGGTCAGGCGGGCATCACTGGCGGTGACTTCTCAGAAGAGCTATTGGAAAAAGCGCGTGAAAAAAACAAAAAGATCGGCGCAAAGATCGATTTCCAATTTTTGGACTTCAACCAGCCGTTCAACTTCCCCGACAATACCTTTGACCTGTGCACCAGTGCCTTTGCCATCTATTACGCCTCTGACCTTGATTTTACATTTGGAGAGGCTCATCGGGTGCTGAATTCCGGCGGACGGCTTTTTGTATCGGGTCCATTGCCCGAAAACAAGCAAATGTTCTACGACATCATCAAAGAGGCGACCAACGCCAGCATTCCCCCCATGCCTGGTTCATCGCGTTTCAAGGGTGACATATTCAACACGATCAACAGGATATTCGCCCGGACCGAGCTGCACAAATTTGAGAACCACCTGACCTTCCCCGCAGTGGCGCCCTTTATCGATTACGTCCGTGCATCCCTTGGGGAAGACCGTAAACTGTGGACATCCATGTTTAATGGCAACGAAGAGTATGAAGCTCTGATCGGCAAAATCGAGGCGGTGGCGAAGAAATGGTTTGACCGTGACGGTAAACTGGTCATGACCAAGGTCGTCGGCGGCATTCTGGCGCAGAAATGATCCTGATTGCGGGAGCCCGGCATGGCTGTGCCCCTGCAGATAAACCATGAATTTTTTCGGAAAAAAAGTCCTCTTCCTTGGCGCGCATCCTGATGATATTGAGATCGGGTGCGGTGCTTTGATCCATCACATTGTTAAACAAACAGAAATTTTGTGTGTTACGCTCTCGGACAATCAACAAAATCCTGACCTTAAGCATGTCAAAGGTGAGCATCTTAGATCGATGAAAGTGCTGGGCGTGCCTGAAGAAAAGATCGTTTTCGGTCCCTTTACCACGCGCGTCTTTCCCGATGCGCGGCAGGAAATTTTGGAATACTTCCTCAAGCTGCGCAGGGAATTTCAACCTGACTTAATCTTTGTCCATTCCAAAAAGGACGTCCACCAGGATCATCTCACCATGACCGATGAAGCCCTGCGCGCCTTTCGCGGCATCACCGTTTTGGGTTTTGATGTCGTGCGTTCCTCCTATGGCTTCTTTCCGCATTTTTTGGTGGAAGTGACCGAGCAGGATGTGGAAAAGAAGATCAAAGCCCTGTCGGAATATGAGACCTATCGCGACAGGTATTATTTCAACAGCGAACTCACCCGTGCGATCATGCTGCGGCATGGCGCGCTGGCAGAAAGACCCTTTGCAGAAGGTTTTGACATTTTGAGAATTGTCGCCAAATTTTCAGATTGAGAAAGGAGCCTAGATGAAATTTACAGACCTGTACCAGGAAATGGTCAATGGCGCCGGGGTCATCCGCGCCCTGACCGCAAATATTTCACAGGAGGAAGCCCAGGTCAAACCCACGCCTGACTCCTGGTCCATCCTTGAGGTGATCTGCCATCTTTATGATGAGGAACGGGAAGATTTTCGCGAACATCTGGATTTTATTCTTCATCGTCAGAATGAGGAATGGAGCAGCATCGACCCGCATGACTGGGTCACTTCCCGAAAATATAATGAACAAAATTTCGTGGAAATGCAGGCGAAGTTCTTTGAAGAACGCGGAAGGTCATTGGACTGGTTGATCGATCTCTCCACCGCTGACTGGGATGCCACTTACGTTTCTGAACATGGCGCTGTCCCGGCGGGTGAAATGTTCGCAGCCTGGGTCGCTCATGATAATCTGCACATCCGCCAGCTGGTGGAATTGAAGCGTTTTCACATTGAGAAGATCACACACCCCTATTTACTTGAGTATGCGGGAGATTGGTAAACAAAAAAGCTGTGGAGAGAAAACCTCTCCGCAGCTTTTTTCAAACTGACTATTCCTTCGGTAAGCCCACAAAAACAGTCCCATCCCGAATCCGTACAGGATATGCGGGAATATCGATCACTGCGGGCATTTGCACTGCTTTCCCGGTCTGCACATCAAACTCGGCACCATGACGCGGGCAGACGATATGGTACCCTTCGACCACCCCATCGCCCAATGGACCATCGTCATGCGTACAAACATCGCCGACTGCGAAGAGCTGCCCTGCAATGTTGAATATAACGATCGGTTTATCTCCTAATTCCACAAACAGCCGCTCGCCGTTTGGAATTTCAGAGGTGGGCGCGATCTCAACAAATTCCACTTTTGATTCTTCAAATGCTGTGTAATTAAACATAAGTTCCTATTCAACCAAAGAGTCGCTGGCTTCCTGCAAACCATAAACTCCCGCCTTTAAAACTTTTAAGGAAAGAAGGGCACATTTTAAGCGCACGGGTCCAAGTTCGATACCCAACAATTCCAGGACGGATTCTTTGTTGAGCTTCTTCACTTCCTCAAGTGGTTTGCCAATGATCGACTCGATCAAAAGATCTGCAGACGCCTGAGAGATGGCGCATCCGTGACCGTCGAATCTTGCGTCGGTCACGACTCCGTCCGGGCTTACGCGCAGGTCGATCTGGATATGGTCACCGCATAACGGATTATTGTCGGCAAATGAAATATCGTGCGGGTCAAGTTTTCCGCGATACGATGGATTTTTATAATGTTCAATGATTACTTCGCGATATAGGTCGTCCATAATTTATCCAAACATTTTTTTGACTGTATATATCCCATTTACCAGCAGGTCAACCTCTTCCTTTGTATTGTACAAATAGAAAGAGGCACGGCTGGTGGCAGGGATGCCAAACTTTTCGTGCAGCGGTTGGGCACAGTGATGACCTGCCCGTACTGCAATGCCGTCCCGGTCCAGGATCTGCGCTACATCATGCGGGTGAACTCCCTCCAGCGTAAAGGAAGCAACGCCGCCCTTTTTATCGGCAGAAGGACCAAACAGTTTCACGCCGGGAATTTCTTCCAGGCGCTCCAATGCATATTCAGTGATCTCATGTTCATGTGCGGCAATATTGTCCATACCCAGGTTGGTCAGGTAATCCACCGCCACGCCAAAGCCAACCGCTTCTGCGATGGCAGGAGTGCCAGCCTCAAATTTATGCGGGAGAGTATTCGCGCGGAATGAACGTAATTTCACTTCCTTGATCATGTCGCCGCCGCCCAAAAACGGCGGCATGGATTCAAGCAGCGCAGTTTTGCCATATAGCACGCCAATGCCGGTAGGCCCGCACATCTTATGCGCAGAGAAGGCATAAAAATCAGCATCCAGGGCCTGCATGTCCACTTTCAAATGCGGAACAGATTGCGCGCCGTCCACCAGGACAATTGCGCCTGCTTCATGGGCAAGGCGGATCATCTCAGCGGCAGGATTGATCGTGCCGAGCACGTTGGACATATGGGTAAATGACACCAACTTCGGGTTCCGTTCGAGAAGCATGCCATATGTCACCAGATCAAGCAGACCGTCCTGCGTTACCGGGATAAAATCCAATTCAATTCCCCGCTCTGCTTGAAGCATGTGCCAGGGAACCAAATTGCTATGGTGTTCCATTTCGGTCAGAATCACAAGATCGCCCGGTTTTAAATTTGCTCGTGCCCAGGTGTATGCAACCAGGTTGATGGACTCGGTTGTATTGCGCGTGTAAATTACCTGCCGCGCCGATTCGGCATTGATGAATTTTGCGATCCGTTCGCGGGCGTTCTCATACAATGTGGTCGCTTCTTCGGCAAGCGTGTGCACACCGCGATGAATATTCGCATTGGACCGGCGATAAAAATCATCCATTGCGTTGATCACAGCCAGGGGCTTTTGCGCCGTAGCCGTGGTATCCAAATACGTCAAGCGTACGCCCGGGCGCAATTCGCGGTCAAGTATGGGAAAATCTTTTCGAATTTCGATTAAATTAAGTGTCATGGGGTCGTTGGAAGTAAACATACACGCAGATAAGGAAAAATCAGCCCGCGTATTCGGTCACTAATAATCTGGAATAAAATCCTTTTTATCCTTGATTGCCTTTTTACCCGGCACCGGACGGATATGTTCGGAATTCACCGGATACCACAGGATGCGGTCTGGCACCATCCAGCCATCGGTCAAATACACATTGGAGCGAAATTGCACAGCCACCATCTTGTGATCGACCTGCACCACAATGCCCTTCACCCAGCCGCGGATACGCTCCCGGCTTTTTTCATGGTCGCAGAACACTTCAACCGTATCACCCACATCAAATTCGTGTTCAAGACCGGGGGCTTTCATATAAGTAAATTGATTGGCACGCTGAGAACGTTTGATCGGTCGCCGCGGCAGTAAAGGATTGATCACACGCTTCACTACCTGGGCGGCAGGCTTTGTGGCAAGTTTCGCGGGTGCTTTAGCCGCAGTCGGCACTTCAACAACAGAATTCTCACTGGTTTTTGTCTTTATCATCAATTTCCTTGTGGGTTTATCTTTTATGATTGACTTAGATGCTGACTTCTTCAACACCTTGCGTTTGACCGCCACCTTTGCATTTACTTTCTTTTTCACAGTCATCACTCACATCCTATCCTGGATTATAAAGGCGCCCTCCGCCTCTTTCTTTACAAGGATCTTGCACATTCGTCAGCATAATCCCGGCTGACGATAATGGCATATTTGCGACTCAAGTTTAGGTGCAAACATGCCATTATACTTCTATCCTGCCAATTTATCCTTAATTGCCTGCTGAAATCTTTCCCGCACACCTTCAAACGGAATGCGCTGCATGATCGGATCAAAGAAACCTTCAACCACCAAACGCTCTGCGTCAGCCTGGGGAATGCCGCGGCTTTTCAGATAGAAGAGCGGTTCTTGTTCAAGTTTACCCACGGTTGCCCCATGCGTACAACGGACATCATCCGCGAGGATCTCCAGGCCCGGGATCGAATCTGCACGGGCTTGATCATCCAATACCAGATTGCGATTCGCCTGGTAGCCATCAGTTTTTTGTGCGCCTGGAGCAACATAGATCATTCCCTGCCACACTGAGCGACTCTTACCTTTTAGCGCGCCTTTGAACAGCAAGTCGCTGGTGGTATGAGGAGCAAGATGATTCTGCTGTGTATCGTGATCAAGATGTTGGGTACCGTCTGTGAAGTAAAAGCCTGACATGCGGCCTTGTGCTCCTTCACCTGCCAGATCCAGGTCCGAGAAGTTCTTGGTGAGTCGTGAACCTACTGCCCCAAAGATCCAATCCAGGTTCCCGCCGCGCTCAACATGGGCACGTTCATGAGAGAAATTCCATACATGCCGTCCCCAGGACTGCAATTCTACAAAACGCAAG
The DNA here is from genome assembly GCA_020047815.1 of Anaerolinea sp. Classification (GTDB taxonomy): domain Bacteria; phylum Chloroflexota; class Anaerolineae; order Anaerolineales; family Villigracilaceae; genus Villigracilis. Next base: position 5,901 of record JAIFNG010000100.1, on the reverse strand, counting down.
TTTGCGTCTTTTCCCACATGAATCTCCACGATCCCTGCATGCATGGCATGACCGGTTTCATTTGGAGATGCTGCTTCATGCACATAGGTTACCGATGCGCCATCCTCAACATACACGATCAGATGTGAAAAATGAGCCAGATCCACACCGGGACCCCAGAGAACAGAGTGAAGCGGAGTTTCCACCTGCACATTTTTCGGCACATACAGCAATACGCCATTACCTGCCAGGGCAGTCGCCAGCGCGGCGAACTTGCCGTCCTCGGGCTTTACAATCGTACCAGCCAGTCTGTGAAGAAGATCCGCGTGCTCGCGCTCCGCTGTGCGGATATCAGTAAAGATAACGCCTTTCGAGACCAGGTCAGGGTCCAGTTCAACCCGTGAGCCGCCCGGAAGGAGGGTAATTTGCCCGCCATGCTGCTCACCAGTCAACGGCTGAAGCAGCTGTTCCGGTACAGCGGGCAGGTCTTGAAATGCATCTTCGGAGGGGATCATGAAATCAGAGGCGGGCAGTAAACGTAAGTCAGTGCGGCGCCAGGCCTCGTCTGTTGTGATGGGCATGGAGAATTTCAAGAAAGCGTCCCATGCTTTGGCGCGGACATCCTTTAGACCGCCGGCAGGAATGGAATCAGCCGTAAAGGGGAATTCCCTGGCAGCCGAATCACGTCGAGTTCGAGTAACAGATACTTTGGGTTTCTCTTGCATATTTTCTTCCGTTTTAAAGTTTGCTGGTTAAAAAGTTTTCACCGATGGACCCGCAAACAGGATAATTTTCTAACCGATCGAACCTTCCATTTGGAGCTGGATCAGGCGGTTCATTTCAACAGCATATTCCATCGGCAATTCCTTCACAAGCGGCTCGATGAAACCGGCAACAACCATGCCTGTGGCTTCTTCCTCGCTTAATCCACGGGACATGAGATAAAAGAGTTGTTCCTCACCGACCTTGGAAACTGAAGCCTCGTGACCGATGGTGACATCATCCTCATCGATCTCAATGGATGGATAGGTGTCTGAGCGGGATCTTGGATCAAGTAAAAGAGCATCGCAAACCACGTTGGACTTGACGCCCTTCGCACCTTTGTATACCTTGACCAGCCCACGATAGGAGGCACGTCCGCCGCCCTTTGAAATGGATTTGGATGTGATCTTGCTGGTGGTATTGGGGGCAAAATGCACCATCTTCGAACCAGCATCCTGGATCTGTCCCGTACCAGCGAACGCCATTGAAAGCATCTCGCCGTGAGCGCCGGGTTCCATCAAATAGCAGGAAGGATATTTCATGGTAAGTTTTGAGCCAAGGTTGGCATCCACCCACTCATGGGTTGCATCTGCAAAAACCATCGCGCGCTGTGTAACAAGGTTGAAGACATTGGTGGACCAGTTTTGAATGGTCGAATAGCGCGAACGGGCACCTTTTTTAACGATGATCTCGATCACGCCTGAGTGAAAAGAGTTGGTGGTGTACTGTGGAGCAGTACAGCCTTCCACATAGTGGATCGAAGCGCCTTCATCCACAATGATCAAGGTTCGTTCAAATTGGCCCACGTTGGCAGTGTTCAGGCGAAAATATGCCTGCAAGGGCAGATCCACTTTCACGCCTTTGGGAACATAAACAAACGACCCGCCGGACCAAACCGCACTGTTCAACGCCGCAAATTTATTATCTTCGATTGGGACAACAGTGCCAAAATATTCCTTAAACAGGTCAGGATATTGCCTGAGGCCATCCTCGATCGAAAGGAATATCACGCCCTGTTTTTCGAGATGCTCCAAAATGGAATGATATACCATCTCAGACTCGTACTGGGCGCCCACACCCGCCAGGAACTTTTGTTCGGCTTCAGGAATGCCCAGTTTGTTAAATGTATTCTTGATATCATCGGGAACATCATCCCAATTCTTTTCGCTTTTCTCAGTCGGTTTGACATAATAAAAAATATTGTCGAGATCCAGGTCATTGAGCTCGGGTCCCCAGCCCGGCATGGGACGGGAAATATAATGTTCCAGCGCTTTTAAACGGAAATCGAGCATCCATTGCGGCTCGCCCTTCATACGCGATATATTTTCAACCACCTGACGGTTCAGCCCTCTTTCAGATTTGAAGACATAGTTATCATCACGATCATGAAAGCCGTATTTATAATCACCAATTTCATCTAAAATTTTTGTATCTTCATTAAGTTTGGTATCTTCAGTCATTGGGTTCACCATAATTTAGATCTGATGAAGTTCCGCATGAAGCGGATCTTCGGCCTGCACCCGCAAAGGGAAACGCTGTCCCTAAGCCGCTTCTTACCCTTCGGGCACTCCGTCGTACTTCTCGCGCACCCAGTCGTACCCATGCTCTTCGAGGTGTAAAGCGAGGTCAGGTCCGCCTGATTCAACAATGCGTCCATCCAGCATAATATGAACGAAATTCGGTTTGATGTAATTCAACAAGCGCTGATAATGTGTGATCACCAGTACCCCAAGATCGGGACCAGCGAGAGCGTTGACGCCTTCAGACACGATGCGGAGCGCATCAATATCCAGCCCTGAGTCGGTTTCATCCAGGATGGCAATTTCGGGCTTGAGGGCTGCCATCTGCAAAATTTCAGCGCGTTTCTTTTCCCCGCCCGAAAAGCCGTCATTGAGATAACGCCCGGCAAAGGCGTGATCCATCTTAAGGGTATCCATCTTTTCCTTGAGCATTTTGCGGAATTCTGGAATTGGCATCCCTTTATCATCCGGGTTGGCGGCACGACGGCGGGCATTCAGCGCAGAACGCAGAAAGTTGGCCACTGTAACGCCCGGGATCGCAACAGGATACTGAAAGGCGAGGAAGATCCCGGCACGGGAACGTTCATCAGGCTCAAGCTCCAATACATTTTGTCCCTTAAAAATAACCTCTCCCGAAGTTACGGTATAGTTGGGATGCCCCATCAAAGTGTAGGCAAGGGTTGATTTCCCGGTTCCGTTTGGTCCCATAATGGCGTGAATTTCGCCTTGATTAATGGTCAAAGAAAGACCTTTGAGAATTTCTTTATCTCCGATACTTACGTGCAGGTTCTTTATTTCGAGTTGCGACATTCCTTGTACTCCTGGAAATTAAGCCTTCCATGGCATTTTTATCAACAGGTAGGCATTATAGCAGGGTCAAATAAATATGTCAATATTTATGATAATATTCTAGTATATTGACAAACTTTGGTGAGTTGGTTATACTCACGGCATGAAATCAACGCGAGACAAGATTCTGCACACCCTGCTGGAAAAACCCCGCTCAACGATTAATACACTGGCTGAGGCTGTTGGTATTAATCCTATTTCTGTGCGCCACCACCTCACCAATCTCCAAATGGAGGGTTTGGTCGAAGGGCTTGAAGAACGGCATGGTGTAGGCCGGCCACGACTGGTTTATGTCTTGACCGACGAGGGCACGGAGCGTTTTCCAACACGTTATATGCAGCTTACCTCCCGATTGCTCTCCCAGATGAAAGACACCATGCCAGGTCCTGTTGTGGCGAAGTTATTCAATCAAATCGCCGAAGACCTTGTCAGCAAGTATTCCAGTGATGTACAAAGTCTGAGCATGGAAGAAAGGCTTAACCTCGTCAAGGAGATCCTGGGGCACGAAGGCTTTAATGTGCGTTGGGAAAAGAAGGAGGACGGACAGTATGAGATCCACGAAATTTCCTGTCCGTATTATCAAATTGGCGTCGCTCACCCTGAAGTTTGCACAGTGGACCAAACCTTAATCTCCAAAATGCTGGCGCTGCCAATCAACAAGGTAAAGTGCTTATTAAGCGGTGATTCGCACTGCACCTATGTCATCCAATCTGAAAAAATTAAAAACTAACAAATAAAGGATCAAAAATGAGCGACTCTGAAATCCAGCAAATCCAATGGACCATCCACCAAACACACCCGGACCTCGTGCAGGAAGTACGGGCAAAGCTTTCAGAAGTGGTCGACCCTGAAATTGGAATGACCATCATTCAGCTGGGATTGATCCGCAATGTGGAAATCGAGGGCGGCATCGGACGTGTAAAAATGCTCCTGACCACGCCCTTCTGCCCATACGGACCAGCTCTGATCGAAATGACCAAAGCCAAGGCGGTGGAAGCGCTGAACATGCCCGTCAACATTGAAATGAGCATGGATGTCTGGGATTTTTCGATGATGGAGGACCCCTCAGCCCTGGACTGGGGAATGTACGCATAAGTTGTTCATTTAGTAGCCAGAAACCAATAGCGCAGTTAAAACAAAGACGCCATCCATTATTTGGGATTGGCGTCTTTGTTTATCCTTCGTTGCATATCATTAGAGCTTACTCCCTCAAACCCCATCCTTCCAATGCATGGCATGAGGCTCCTCCCCTTCTGCAAACCCTGAAATGATGATCAGCGCAGTGGCCACCGTATTACCTGGATTCTTCCATTTATGCTGCAATTTGGATGCGAACAAAAGACTGTCGCCTGCCTCCAGTTGATAAAACTTCTTGTCAACATAGTATTCCAGTCTGCCGCGCAGGCAGAAAACAAACTCGTGCCCGGTATGAACGATACTGCGGTTACCGCTTGATGCGCCAGTTTCCAACGTCAGCATAAATGGCTCGACGCGACCGGAGAATTGTGAACCGCCCAATCCTTCAAATACACCGCGCGTGAAAGACATGTGCGTGCGTTCATCTGTCTTAAAGAATACGACCTGTCTTTTCTTATTCTCCGCGCCAAAAAAAGCGGTGATGGAAACCCCAAGCGCATCAGCCAATTTATAAAGTGTGCTCACTGAAGGGGAAGTCTTGCCGCGCTCGATCATACTCAACGCATTGGCAGAAAGTCCGCTTTTAGCCGCGAGACCGCGCATTGAAATATTGCGCGCCTCACGCAATTCACGCAAACTCGTTGCCACGTCTACAGATGGCGCTTCACGCATGAATGATTCCATGGATTCTCCTGTTCTAAATACTCTAAAAATTCTGAGGGATGATCATCCAGCCTTGCCTGGAAGGATCGCACAACATCAATTATAACGTTATATTTTAACAAGGTACGCAAACTGATCGAAAGAAAAGTGGTGGTTACCTTGGTTGGAATAAGGTTGTAAGACCGTTCCCCCCCCATCCTATTCCCGACAGAGAGATGGCCTTCCCCATTCCAGCAGGTTGTATCTTGTATCCGGTTATTGTTTCCCATTTTTTGTACAACTTTATGGTTGTATCTTGTATCCCTTTCTTTAAAAAGGGATACAAGATACAACCATTTAAAACCTGAGAAACAGACAGGTTGTACCTGCACGGAGGGGGCAAAATGGGTCAGGACATCATGAGTCCACATTGACACTCAGATTCAATCCTAGTAAAATTTTTATAACTTGTTGAACAAGCTGAACTTATTGAACAAGTTATGTTTTATCGCTAATGATCAAATTCTTTTGGCATAAATATGACAAACCGAACCATCACGAGCAAGGCCATCGATAAAATCCCCGCCCATGTCCCGATCTATAATATGCTTTATTCAGAGATCGTCAACGGCTTATATAAGGATGGATCCCAGATCCCCAGCGAATCGGTCTTGACGGAAAAATATGGGGTCAGCCGGCATACCCTGCGGTTGGCACTGGCAATTCTTCACGAAGATGGACTGATTCAGAAGAGACAAGGAAAGGGCACCCTGGTCACCTATCGCGGAACAAGGGAAGCAACCAGTGAAAGACATATCTCTAACCCTATGATCCAATGTTCAAAAGAGGATATTAGCGCCATTGATATCGCCTATAACTATGGCCCCCCCACCGAAATCGCCCAAAAAAGGCTGGGGATCAAAGTTACGGAAATCGTCATGGCAAGTAACAATGTTTATTTTGCGGGCGGGATGCCTGTGGGACATGCGTTTATACAAATTCCCGTCAAGCA
>JAIFNG010000174.1 GCA_020047815.1 Anaerolinea sp. | reverse complement strand
CCACAGGGGGCTGCGCCACGAAGGACTTCCCTGGCACAATCCGCCGTTATAATCCCCGACACTTGCGCCGCACGCAAGTGCAGGTGAGCGGAGCGAGTGGGAGGCAGGTAGTCCGCCCGCAGATGGACGAGAGTCGCTCCATTCATTGGAAGCAACCCGGCGCACGGAATCCGGCGGGAGATAAATCTCCGCCGCAGGACATGCAAGAGCCCCCTCTGGCTTTGCCACCTACCACTTGCTCCGCTCGGGTACCATGTCCCCCGAAATTCAAAGTGCGATTTTTTGGGGGAGGACATAATATTGAGAGCTTTTATGAAAACAAAAATTTTATCTCAAAGTGAATCTGCCCCTGCCCTGACCGCGGTCTGTCCCCTCCCCAGATTCGACGTGTACTTCGTCGAATCTGGGGAGTACTAGGGAGGGGCCCATGGCTCGCCCATTAAGAAGCAACCCCAAAACCAGAACCCGCGCCATTGAACTTCGAAAAGAACTCACGCCCGCCGAGCGCAAACTGTGGGCACTGATCCGCAACGACCAACTGGGAGTCAGTTTCAGAAGGCAGCACGCCATCGGCAAGTACATCCCCGATTTTGTATGCATCAAAAAGAAACTCATCATCGAACTGGATGGAAGTCACCACCTGGAACAAGCCGAATATGACGCGGAAAGAACGAAGTTGTTGGAAGCGCAAGGATACAAGGTCATCCGCTTTTGGAATAACGAGGTGATGAACGATATTAACGGCGTGATCTGGAAGATCCAACTTGCGTTGGAGGAGTCCATCCGCCCGCTGTGCGTGGGAGAGGTGTCTTGCGGGGATGATATGGATGCGGTGATCTAGCAGTCCTCTCCCCCCCCTCTGGCTTCGCCATCTCCCCCAAAAATCAAAGTGCGATTTTTGGGGGAGAACATGATATTGAAATTTTTTATAAACACAAATATTGGTCTACATGCACATGTCCAACCCTGTAATCACAGTAAAGTAGTGTATACTAATTTTAGCAGGCTATACCGCCTGCGGTTGGAAGACTCATTTCTGCTCGGTGCGTTACGAAACCCCTGTATAGTAACATTCCGCGGCGCCCTCTAAATACACTCGCAACCCGCGAGATGACTCCCAAACCCCATCACATAATCCATATCCGCCATGGCGCAGTTGATCGAGGCATCAATTCCTGATCTGACTCGGTCTGGCACCATGAAAGATTCGAAGGGATGCCCCATGTTCGAAACTATTCTCGTCCCACTGGATGGCTCACAACTGGCAGACTGTGTCCTGCCGCATGTGGTTGCCATCGCCCGTCCTTTTGATGCACAGATCACCCTGCTGCGGATCCTCGAAAAGAACCATGCCGGCACATCGGCCCAACTGTTCGACCTGCTTAATTGGCAGATCAATAAAACAAGATCCTCCCTCTACCTGGACAAGGTCCAGACCTGGCTGCAAAAAAAATCCATTCGGGTCCAGACGGAAGTGCGCGAAGGGCTGATCGCGGAAGGGATCACCGAATACGCTCAAAATCAGGGGATGAAACTGATCGTCTTGAGCAGTCACGGCCGCCACGGCCTGACCCAATGGGGCATCAGCAGTGTGACGCAAAAGACCATCCTCAGCGCGCAAACCTCGCTGTTGATCGTGCGGGCGGATAAATATGTAGAGCATGCCGACGAACTGACAGAAACCCCTGTCTATCGCCAGATCCTGGTGCCATTGGACGGCTCACAGCGGGCAGAAAATGTCCTGCCGGTCATCACCCAACTGGCCAATTTTCATAAGTCTCAGATCCATCTGGCGCAGGTGGTGCAGACCCCCGAAATGGCGCGTCAAATGCCGCTGGTGCGCGAAGATATTGAATTATCGGAGCGCGTGGTCAAACGCAACCGTGAGGAAGCCGAACGGTATCTCGAGCAGTTGAAATCGCGTTCGTATCTGGAAGGCATCACCGTTCAAACTCACCTGATCGCCAGTGACAACGCCGCGGCTGCCATCCATCAACTGGCCGGGCAGGAACAAATTGACCTGGTGGCACTGAGCGCGCACGGCTACTCAGGGAATCATCAATGGCCGTATGGCAGCATGGTCAATAACTTCATCCTGTACGGCAGGGTCTCCATGCTGATCGTTCAGGACCTGCCGCCCAAACAGGAGCCTGCCGTTCCTGAGCAGTCATCCGCCCAGCGCGCAGAGCGTTAACGCATGTTAATCGATTCCCAGGTCACCCAGTCAGAACCACCCGCCCCCATCGTAGATATACGGCTGAGAGAATTTGCGCACCGCCTGGCAAAAACGCATGCAGTTGAGACCAAAAAAACATCCGGCCGCACAGAAACAACCCTCCTGGATTATCTGCAATGTTGGGAACTGGCGCTGCGCAATGCGTATGCGGTCTTCAAAGCGGTGCCGTCCAAGCCCGATCCATCCGGCAGGTCATCGCGCGCAGGCGAATGGATGCTGGATAACTTTTACATCGTCAAACAAACCATCCGCCAAATTGAAGAGGATCTGCCGGACAGTTTTCTGAAAGAACTTCCAAAGCTGAGTGAAACAACCCTGCAGGGGCACAGCCGCATTTTTGCGCTGGCGCGGGAATGGATCGGATACAGTCAGGGTCAAATTGACCTGACCCAGGCCGCCATTTTTGTGCGGGATTATCAGCAGGTCACGCCCCTGACGATCGGGGAACTGTGGGCGCTGCCGATCATGCTGCGCATCGGAATTTTGGAAAGGCTGGTCTACGCCACGTCCGAACTGACCGGCAGCGATGTGCCCAAAGACCTGAGCGAAGTCCCCAACCAGTTCCCGGTCAATTTGCCCGGCGATACCATTGTGGCCAATTGCTTCCTCAGTTTACGCCTGCTGTCTGCCACTGATTGGAAGGATTTCTTTGAGCAGACCAGCCGGGTGGAACAGATCCTGCGCAACGACCCGGCGCAGATCTATGCCGCGATGGATTTTGATACCCGCAACAATTACCGCGGGGTCATTGAAGAATTGGCGCGTCACTCCAAACAGGGCGAAGAGCAGGTGGCGCTGGCCGCGATCGAATTTGCGCGCAGTGCCGCACACGACTCTGCGCGCAGATCACACGTCGGCTTTTATCTGGTGGATGCCGGGCGCTCAACGCTCGAAAACAGCATCTGCTACCAGCCCGGATTCCGGGTGCGTGTGCAGCGCGCGCTGCTTGCGTTTCCCACCGCCGCGTATCTGGGGAGTATCGGCCTCTTCTCGCTGCTGTTTGTTATTGGGATAATTACCTATGCGAAAATTGCAGGCGGGTCCCTCAACCAACTTTGGGTGGCGGGCGCGCTGGGGCTTGGTCTGGCTTTCGAAGCCGCCATCACGCTCGTGCATTGGAATGTGACCCGCCGCATCAAACCGCAAAGCCTGCCGCGCATGGATTTCTCGGAGGGCATTCCCGCCGGAAACCGGACCATGGTGGTCGTGCCGACCCTGTTGGAAAGCGCCGAAGAACTTAATCATCTTTTGCAGGAGCTGGAACTTTATTATCTGTCCAACTCTGACCCTCTGCTGACCTATGCCCTGCTGACCGATTTTGGCGATGCCCCCACCGAGGACATGCCGCAGGATGAAGAACTGCTCGCGCTGGCAAGCCTGGGCGTTGAAAACCTCAATATTAAATATGGGCAGGCATTGCCCTTTTATTTATTTCACCGTCACCGCCAGTGGAATCCATCCGAAGGGGTCTGGATGGGCTGGGAACGCAAGCGCGGCAAACTGGCAGATTTCAACCGCCTGCTGCTTAACCTGGGCGAGACTCCCTACTCCACCCAGGTTGGGGATGCGGGCATCCTGTCCGATATCAAATATGTGATCACCCTCGATGCCGATACCTCCCTGCCGCAGGGCAGCGCCAATCGGCTGGTCGCCACCCTGGCGCATCCGCTGAATCACGCCGAATTTGCCGCGGATGGACGCTCGGTGACTGCCGGGTACACGGTGCTGCAACCGCGCGTGGCCATCAAACCGACCAGTGCCAACCGTTCGCTCTTTTCGCAGATCTTTGCCGGCAACGCGGGTTTTGACCTGTACTCCTTTGCCGTTTCGGATGTGTATCAGGACCTGTTCGGGGAAGGCAGTTACGTGGGCAAGGGCATTTATGATGTGGCGGCTTTTGAGCGCAGTCTGGCAGGTCAGGTGCGCCAGAATACCCTGCTGAGCCATGACCTGTTCGAAGGAATTTACGGGCGCGCGGCGCTGGTCACAGATATCATATTATATGAAGAATACCCCTCGCGTTATATGGTATACGCCCGCCGTCTGCGCCGTTGGATCCGCGGTGACTGGCAGTTATTGCCCTGGTTATTCCCCATTGTCCACACCCAGAGCGGCACGGCGCTCAACCGCTTATCGGCCATCAACCTCTGGAAGGTCTTCGACAACCTGCGGCGCAGTCTGCTGCCGCCCACCCTGCTGTCCCTGCTGGCCGCGGGCTGGCTGTTCCTGCCTGGCTCACCCTGGGTCTGGACGATCCTGGTTTTTCTGCCTTCGGTCCTGCCAATTTTTGTGCAAACGTACCAGCATGGCCTGCACAATATCAAACGGCTGACCCTCAAACAAATTCTCAACACCAGCCGGCTTCCGCTCACCCGCTGGGCGCTGGCCGTTCTTTTTATGCCTTATGAGGCGCTGCTGATGCTGGGAGCCATCAGCACCACCCTCATCCGCCTGCTGATCGAGCGCCGGAACCTGCTGCAATGGACAACCGCCGCGAATGCTTCGCGCTCGTCTGCCTTGAACCCGCGTTATGAAATTTGGCGCGAGATGTCAGCTTCCTTGATCTTCTCCATCCTGATGGGAATTTCCATTGTGATTCTCAACCCGGGTGCAATTTGGAGCGCACTGCCTTTTCTGATCGCCTGGCTTGCCGCGCCGCAGATCGCTTATGCCATCAGCCAGCCCGTGACGCATGTCACCGCGCCGCTGACCGAGACTCAGCGCAGGCAGGTGCGCCGTTTGGCCCGCCGCACCTGGGCTTTCTTTGAGCAATTTGCCGGCCCCGATGACCATTGGCTGCCCCCCGATCATTATCAAGAATCGCCGCGCGGCAGTGTGGCGCACTACACCACACCGACCAACATCGGTCTGTTCCTTGTGTCCACCCTGTCGGCCTATGATCTTGGGTACATGGGCCTGGCTGAACTGTCGGTCCGTTTACGCTCGACGCTGGAAAGCATGGACAAGCTGGAGCATTACCGCGGGCATTTGTTGAACTGGTATGATTCGCAAACGATGACGGCGCTTCCGCCGCGCTATATCTCCACCGTCGATAGCGGCAACCTGGCGGCCTGTCTGATCACGCTCAGGCAGGGCTGCCTTGCATTGGCAGATGCGCCGCTGCTGGCAGAAAATCGCTGGCAGGGTCTGCTTGTCATTTTGGATATTCTGGCGGAAGTCCTGCAGGCGCTTGAAAAAAATAACCCGCATGCCTCGCTTGAGTCTTTTGAAGTTGAGTTGACCCATATCTACGAGCGCGTCAGCGCCATCCAGAACCAGCCAGCCGAGTGGACCAAAACCATAACCTGGCTGTCCGGCGAAGGCTGGGAGAGGGTCTCACACCGCCTGATCGAATTGCTTGAGAATCATCCCAACCTCAATTCCACTTCCCTGACCGAACTCCAGCTTTATCTTGACCTGCTGCATCACAGCCTGCAGGACATGCAGCGCAGCCTCGATCTGTACCTGCCCTGGCTCAACCGCCCGGAGATACCGCCGGCATTGCGTGACAGCCTGCCCGTTGAACTGCCGACCCTGGGACAGGCGGGGGCCGTGTACGCAGACATTCAAAGCACGCTGGGTATTTTCAAGTCACAGCAGCAGGATGAAGCCGTCCTGATCTGGTGTCAGGAATTGGACGAGGATCTGTCTGCAGCGCAAATGACAGTGGCCGCCTTGCTGACCGAATTTCAAGACCTGGCAGACCGCACAAATGCAGTTGTGACAGGCATGAATTTCCGCTTCCTGTTCAGTGAACGCCGTCAGGTGTTCCACATCGGCTACAACGCCAGCACCGAAAAACTTGACCCGAGTTACTACGATCTGCTGGCATCCGAGGCGCGCATCGCCAGCCTGATCGCGATCGCGAAAGGCAATGTCCCGCACAGTCACTGGCAGCACCTCGGACGACCCGTGACGAAGGTGAACGGCAGCCAGGTACTGCTCTCGTGGAGCGGCACCATGTTCGAATATCTCATGCCGGCTTTGTTCACCAAAAATTACGCCGGGACTTTTCTCTCAGACAGTTGTTACGTTGCGCTCGAAGCGCAGGTGAATTATGGCAGCGAGCAAAAAGTACCCTGGGGTATTTCTGAATCCGGCTATTATGCCTTCGATCTAAATATGAACTATCAATATCAGGCTTTCGGGGTGCCTGTTCTGGGTTACAAACGCGACCTGCCCGAAGATCTGGTCATCACGCCGTATGCGTCCTTGATCGGGCTTTCGCTGCAGCCTCAAGCCGTCCTGGAAAATATGGCGCGTTTGGAACAGTTAAAAATGCTTGGTCGTTTTGGTTTTTATGAGGCGCTCGATTTCACCAAAACACGGCTGCCGGACGGCAGCACCCATAATATTGTACAGTCCTACATGGCGCATCATCAGGGCATGATCCTGATGGCCGCCTGCAACTACCTGTCGGATGATGTGATGGTCAGGCGTTTCCATGCTGATGAACATATCCAAAGTATTGAACTGCTGCTGCAGGAAAAGATCCCGCTGAACCCGCCGATCGAATATCCGCATCTCGACGAACCGGCGGAACTGCCTGAAGGCACACGCCTGGTCAGCAGTGATCCGTGGCGCGTGGCGGTCGATAGTCCCATTCCGCAGGCGCATATCCTTTCGCAGGGCGAGACCAGTGTCATGGTCACCAGCGCGGGCGGCGGATACAGTCAGTGGCGCGGGTATGCCTTGACACGCTGGCAGGCAGATACCACCCTTGACCAGTGGGGCACGTGGATCTATTTGCAGGACCGCGAGAGCAGAGCGCTTTGGTCTGCCACCTGTCAGCCCATCGAAGGCGCCGCTGAACATCTTGAAGTGTTGTTCTATCCGCACAAGGTTGAGTTCCAGCGTTCGGATCATGGAATTTCCCTGCGGACCGGGGTCACCATCAGCACCGATGGGGTCGAGATCCGGCGGGTGAATATCCTCAATGACAGTCACCAGCCCCGGAAATTGAAGCTGACCAGTTACGGTGAAGTGGTGCTGGCGGCTCAGGCTGCCGACCGGCGGCATCCCGCGTTCAATAAAATCTTTATCGAGAGTGAATATCTCCCCCGCGAGAATGCGCTATTGTTCACGCGCCGCCCAAGGTCGGCGGATGAAAAGCCCATTGTGCTGATCCATGCCATGGTCATCGAGGCCGGACGCAAAGTGACTGGCGAGCATGAAAGTGACCGCGCCAAATTCCTGGGCAGGTCACAGACGCTGCACACGCCGCAGGCATTGCAGGGTTCCAGCAGCCATCTTTCTGGAACCACCGCTCCCGGGCAGGGATCGGGACCGCTTTCGCGCCGCGGAACGCTCGACCCGATCATGTCACTGGGGCAGGAAATTGACTTGAAGCCCCATGCAAAAACCAGGGTCACCTTCCTGACCCTGGCGGCTGCATCCCGTATTGAAGCATTGGAAAAACTTTCCCGTTATCAATCCGGGCAATCCATTCACCGCGCCTTTGACGAAGCCCGCGCCCAAAGTGAGCATGAACTGCTCGACCTCGGGTTGAACGCGTACACTGTTGAAAACATCCAGCGCCTTTTATCTGCCCTGCTTTATCCAACGGGTGTCCTGCGCGCCGCGCCGCATGTCCTTGCGCAAAACATGAAAGGACAGTCTGACCTGTGGGCGTTCGGAGTTTCCGGCGATTACCCGATTTTGCTTGTGCGCATTCGTGACGGTGAATCGCCCCTGCTGATCGAAGCCCTGCAGGCCTTCATCTACTGGCGCAGCCGTCATGTGACGGTCAACCTGGTGATCCTCAATGAACAGGATACGGGCTACGCGCTCGACCTGCACAACACCATCCTGCGCCAGATCGGGCGCATGGGCGCGGTTGACGCGCTGAATCAACGCAGCGGAATTTTTATCCTGCGCGCAGACCAGCTTCAACCGGCCGATAAGATCCTGTTCGAGACCGTGGCGGGGGTCATCCTCGATGAACAAAACGGGACGCTGGCCGAACATGCCTTGCGCCTGACCCTTCCAGCCACCCGTCTGCCGCAGTTCAGCGCTTCCCTTTCCCCAATGATCGATCCCGAACCAACGGATTCGCTGCCCCCCCTGGAAGACCTGCAAATGGACAACGGTCTCGGCGGGTTCAGCCGCGATGGCCGGGAATATGTCATCCATCTCCGCGGTGGTCCCGGTTCCAGCACGGGAAAAGCGGGGCAGCGCACACCGCAGCCGTGGATCAATGTGATCGCCAATCCGGGGTTTGGATTTTTAGTGTCCGAATCAGGGTTTGGCGCCACCTGGGCAGGGAACAGCGGAGAGAACCGCCTGACACCCTGGCGCAATGATCCGGTCATTGACATGCCCGGCGAGGCAGTCTACCTGCGCGATGAAGAGACCGGACGGGTTTGGAGTCCGACCCTGATGCCTGCCGGGGCAGACACGACGCACGTGATCCGGCATGGGGCGGGCTATTCGATCTTCGAGAGTCAGAGTCACGGCTTGAACCAAAAGCTGCGGGTGTTCGCCGCGCCGGAAGCGCCGGTCAAAATTGTGCACATCCGCCTGCAAAATTTATGGGAGCGTCCGCGCCGCGTCACGCTTACTTATTATGCCGAATGGGTGCTTGGCACAACCAGGGATACACATCAGGCGCATATCATGCCGGAATTCATCCCCGAAAAAAATGCCCTGCTGGCCGTCAACCATTTCAACAGCGAGTTCGGCGAACGGGTGGCATTTCTAGCCGCCAGTAAGGATCCGCATGGCGTCACCACAAACCGCACAGAGTTTTTGGGGCGCATGGGCAGCATGCGCAGCCCGGCTGCGCTTGGCCGCATTGGCCTGGAAAGCGCCGTGAATGCCGGGCTTGACCCCTGCGCCGCCATTCAACTGCACGTTGACCTTGCCCCCGGCGCATTTGAAGAAGTCTTCTTCCTGGTCGGCGAAGGAAAAGACCGGGATGAAACCCTTAAGCTGATCGGAGAGATCCATTCACTGGCGGAAGTTGAAGCGGTCTGGCGTTCCGTCCAACAGAAATGGGACGAGATCCTGACCACGCTGACAGTTGAAACCCCTGACCCCGCCATGAACCTGATGCTCAACCGCTGGCTGATGGTTCAAACATTGGCCTGCCGTTTATGGGGCCGGACGGCGCTGTATCAATCAAGCGGGGCGTTCGGGTTCCGCGACCAGCTGCAGGATGTCATGGCGCTGCTGCATACCCGCCCCGATATCGCGCGCGCGCAAATTTTGGAAGCGGCCCGCCATCAGTTTGAAGCGGGTGACGTGCTGCACTGGTGGAATCCGCCCGCAGGACGAGGGGTGCGCACGCGCTTTTCAGATGACCTGCTCTGGCTGCCATTTGTGACCGCCGGGTATGTTTCCGCCACGGGCGACACATCCATTTTGAACGAGAAGTTCCCCTTCCTGCGGGGCGATGCGCTCAAGCCCGAAGAAATGGAACGCTATACACTATTTGACAAGGCAGGGGACGCATCTTCGCTCTACGAACATTGCCGGCGGGCATTGCAAAAAGGCACGACAGCCGGCCGGCATGATCTGCCGCTGATGGGCGGCGGCGACTGGAATGATGGGATGAATCGCGTCGGCATGGACGGGCGCGGTGAGAGCATCTGGCTGGGCTGGTTCCTGATCGCAACCCTCAAGCGTTTTGCGCCGCTGGCGGTGTTGATGTCGGATGACCCCGCTCCCTACCTGCAACAGGCTGAGCAGTACGCAAAGGCGCTCGAAGCCCACGCCTGGGACGGCGAATGGTACCTGCGCGCCTTTTATGATGACGGCTCGAAAATGGGTTCGCACGAAGACCTGGAATGCCAGATCGATTCGATCGCGCAGTCCTGGGCGGTTCTGTCAGGGGCGGCAAAACCAGGCCGGGCGGCACAGGCCATGGAATCGGTCAATGACCGGTTGGTGAAACGAGCCGGGCAGATGATCCTATTGTTCACCCCGCCGTTCGACAAGTCGGCGCATGACCCGGGTTACATCAAAGGCTACCTGCCGGGCGTGCGCGAGAACGGCGGACAGTACACCCATGCCGCCATTTGGACTGCCTGGGCATTTGCGAAACTTGGCCAGGGAGACCGGGCTGTAGAGTTGTTCCAGATGTTGAATCCCATCAGCCATGCCGATACACTAGAGAAGGCAGCGCGCTACAAAGTTGAGCCTTATGTGGTCGCCGCCGATATTTACGGCGCCCCCCCGCATACCGGCAAAGGCGGCTGGACCTGGTACACCGGTTCCTCCGCCTGGATGTACCGCATGGGCATTGAGGCCATTCTTGGCATCACCCGTTCCGGCAATGCACTCCAGGTAGACCCGTGCATTCCGCGCCATTGGGCGGGATTCAAAGCAGATTACCGGTTTGGGGTCACCCACTACACGATCCGTGTCGAGAATCCGCAGCACCTTAATCGCGGCATCCAACAAGTCGTGTTGGACGAAGTTCAATTGCCCGATGGATCAATTCCACTGGTGGATGACGGCCAGCCGCACAAGGTGCGGGTTCTGATCGGACCGATACCATTAAAATAGGATGCCTATGAACGAAGAAACAAAAGAAAAAGCAGGACTGTATCGCAGTATTTTCGAGTCCGCCGCCGATGGGATGATGATCATTGACCTTGAAACCAGCCTGGTGGTCGAGGCGAATCCTGCGGCATGGTTGATGCACGGCTACGCCCGCAATGAATTTCTTGAGCTCCAGCTGCAAGCCTGCATCCACCCTGACAGTCAGTATGTCTTCAATGAGTCTCTGCAGATATTTCGATCAACCGGGGTGTTTGATATCCGCGCGCTGCACGTCTGCCGTAATGGCACAACATTTTTTGCCGACTGGCGCGGAACCGCATTTACGCATGAAGGACGTCCCTGTTTACTGGGCATCATCCGGGATGTCAGCAAACAGATCCAGATGGAACAGAGTCTCAGCCAGCGGGTGGAGGTGCGCACGCATGAGCAAGCCACCCTGTTGGAGATCTCGCATACCCTGGCATCGACCCTGGAACTTCAGCCGGGGTTGATCCTCGACCAGCTGCGCAAGATCATCAAGTATTCACACGGCGGGCTGTTTGCGCTGGAAGGTTCCTCGCTGGTGACCCTGGCCATGCGCGGCACAGGTCATCTGGAAGATTCCCTGCCGATCCATATTCACCTGAGTGACCCCGAAACCCTGGTCGCATTATTTAACAAACACCACCCCATTCGCATCGCCGATGTCTGGAGCAGCGACCCGCAGGCGCAATTTCTGCGTACGCTGCTGAACGATGGGTCAGCGGTACTGCTCGAGGGTATGCAGTCGTGGATGTGGGTGCCGCTGGCAGTCAGGGGACGCATCATCGGCGGTGTGGGCGTGGCTGAAAGCTCAAAAAATTATTTCACAGCGCACCATGCCGACCTGGCGCTGAGTGTTGCCAATCAGGCTGCGATTACCATGATCAATGCCGAGCTGTATGGGCAGGCGCAGGAACTCGCGGTACTCGAAGAACGTCAGCGGCTGGCGCGCAACCTGCATGATGCCGTCAACCAATCGCTCTTCTCCGCCGGATTAATCGCTGAAGTCCTGCCGCGTTTATGGGATCGTGACCAGGCGGAAGCCCGGAGCTCGCTCGAAGACCTGCGGCGTTTGACACGCGGCGCAATGGCGGAGATGCGCGCACTTCTGGCTGAACTGCGCCCCTCCACCTTGACCGACTCAGACCTCGGCGACCTGCTGCGTCTGCTGGGAAATGCCATCGAAGGGCGCTCCAACCTCCCCGTAGCCATCAGCATTTCCGGTGAGTTTCACCTGCCCGCTAATGTGCAGGTCATGTTCTATCGTGTCTGCCAGGAAGCGCTGAATAACGTTGCCAAACACGCCAAAGCCAGCCAGGTTGAGATCGATCTAAAGCAGGAAGAGGCCGAGGTCCAAATGCGCATTCATGACAATGGACGCGGCTTTGACCCGCATAAAACCTACTCAGGTCACTATGGCCTGGGAATGATGCGTGAACGCACAGAAGCCGCGGGCGCGGTTTTAACCATCTCGAGCATGCCGGGAACCGGCACAGAACTCATGGTCCATTGGACCAAAGTCCCATCAAAGGAGCCCCTATGACAAACTCTCTCTCCGACCCGATTCGGGTTATGCTGGTTGATGATCACACCATGGTACGCAAAGGACTGGCAACCATCTTGAAGGTTTTTGACGGTCTGCAGCTGGTGGGCGAAGCCGAAAATGGCGCGGAAGCCATCAGACTCTGCGGCGAGGTCCTGCCGGATGTGATCCTGATGGATATGGTCATGCCAGACATGGACGGGGCAACTGCAACACAACTCATCTGCCAAAAGTACCCGCAGGTGCAGGTGATCGCCCTGACCAGTTTCAAGGAGGGGGAATTGGTCAAACACGCGCTGGAATCCGGGGCGATCGCATATTTGCTTAAGGATGTCTCGGCAGATGACCTGGCTCGGGCCATCCGCGCGGCGCACGCAGGACGCACCACCCTTTCGCCCGAAGCCGCTCAAGCGCTGGTGGAGGCAGCCAACCAGCCCCCCATGCCCGGGCTTGATCTGACCGGGCGCGAACGTGAAGTTTTGGCTTTGATGGTTGAAGGGTTGAACAATACCCAGATCGCCGGCAGGCTGACCGTCAGCCCGTCCACCATCAAATCGCATGTCAGCAATGTTCTGTCCAAATTGGGCGTTGCCAGCCGCACAGAAGCGGTGACGCTGGCACTGCGAAATCGCATCGTGTCCTGACCCTTTTCCCTCCCCCAAGTGGCGGAGACGAACCCTCCCCAGCCGATGGATGCGGCTGGGGAGGGTTCGTTGTATGATGATTATGATGCTATATTTATATGCTTGAGGTGACCCGAAAAAAGAGAGATCATCGTGCAAAATTTAAAAGATTCGGAACTGCGTTACCGCCGCCTGTTTGAAGCAGCCCAGGATGGGATATTGATCCTGGATGCCGCGACAGGGATGATCGAGGATGTCAACCCGTATTTGATAAAAATGCTGGGCCTTTCGCGCGAAGAGTTCGTGAAAAAAAAGATCTGGGAAGTGGGCGCATTCAGGGATATTGAATCAAACAAGGATGCGTTTGAAACCTTGCAGGAGAGTGAATATATCCGTTACGAAGACCTGCCGCTTAAAACGAAGGACGGGCGGTTGATTGAGGTGGAATTTGTCAGTAACGTGTACCTGGTGGGTAAGGAAAAAGTGATCCAATGTAATATCCGCGACATCACCGAGCAAAGGCGGGTCACGGTTGCATTGCAGGCGAACGAGAAGAAATATCGCGACCTGGTGAATCAGAGTCCGGATGGTATTTTCATCGTGGAATCAACAGGGAATATATTAACCGTCAATAAAGTCATGTGCAGGGAGTTGGGATTCAGCGAGCAGGAATTCCTGGCCATGAATATTTGGGATATTATTCCGGAACATTATCTGGAGCAATACAGGAAAAGGCTGGAAAAGATCCTCGCAGGGGAGAGTTTTGAGGAAGCGGCAGAATATACTGTGAGCGGGAAGGATGGCAGGATCCATTATATAGAAGTTCTTTCAACCCCCCATTATGCCGGCAGGGATATTATAGGTTTCCAGGGTACCGCTCGTGACATTACAGCGCGCAAGGAAGCGGAGATGAAACTGCTCAGTACCCGCGAATTTTTGCAAAGTGTTCAGGATACCCTCTCGGCCCACATCGCCATTCTTGACCATCAGGGCATGATCGTCCAGGTTAATTCAGCCTGGCGTAATTTTGGCACACTGCATGGTTTGAAGCATGCCGATCATTGTGTCGGGATGAACTATCTCGCCGTATGCGACTCCGCCACGGGGCCCCATGCAGAGGAAGCGCCTTTGATCGCAAATGCGATCCGCGAGGTGCTTGGCAATGGCAAGGGTGAAGTCTTGGTTGAATATCCCTGCCATGATCCCGCCAACCAGCGCTGGTTCGTGGCACGGATCACGAATTTTGAAAATAATGGGCAAAAGTGGATCGTGGTATCCCATGAAAATATCACCAAGCGCAAAGTGGCGGAGCAAAGGATCCGCACACAGCTTGAACACCTGACTGCCCTGAGTGCCATTGACCGGGTCATCGCGGCCAATTTCGATCTAAAGATCAGCCTGACAGAAACCCTCACCCATTTATCCCAGGAGCTTGAGATCGATGCGGCTGACATTCTGATCTTAAATCCCAATTCACAAATGCTGGAATATGGCGCCGACTGCGGGTTCCGTTCCAATGTCATTAGAAAGACAAAAATACGTTTGGGAGAGAGCTTTGCGGGACGGGCTGCCCTGGGACGCCAAATTGTCCAAATTCGGAATTTAAAGGAAGAACCGGGCAACGGCTTCCTGAAAGCTCATTTGGCAGGCGAGGATTTTATCTGCTACTACGGGGTACCTTTGATCACCAAAGGACAGGTCAAAGGCGTTCTTGAAGTCTTCCATCGCACCCCGCTGGAACCTGATGAAGAATGGCTCGATTTCCTGAATACCCTGGCCGGACAGGCGGCAATCGCAATCGAGAATGCCATGCTGTTCGAGAGCTTGCAAAACCTGAATCTCGAACTTTCCCTGGCGTATGATGCCACCATTGAAGGCTGGTCACGCGCCCTCGATCTGCGTGACAAGGAGACCGAAGGACACACCCAGCGAGTCGCACAAATGACCGTCAAACTTGCGCGCGCCTTCGGCTTGAACGAGGTGGAACTGGTGCAAGTGCGCTGGGGAGCGCTGCTGCACGACATTGGCAAAATGGGTGTTCCGGATGAGATCCTCCATAAACCCGGTCCCCTGACGGATGAGGAATGGGAGAAAATGAAGAAGCACCCAACCTTTGCTCATGAGATGCTTGCTCCCATCCGCTACCTGCACGCGGCGCTGGATATTCCCTACTACCATCATGAAAGATGGGATGGCAGCGGGTATCCCCAGGGACTAAAGGGCGCCCTGATCCCGCTGACGGCGCGCATCTTTGCAGTTGCGGATGTGTGGGACGCATTAAGTTCAGACCGCCCCTACCGCTCTGCCTGGACAGCAGAAAGAGTACGCGAATACATTCGTACTTCAGCCGGAACGCATTTTGACCCGCAGGTGGTGGCGGTATACCTCCAGATGCCCAATGGATATTGAGCCATGTCCCAGGGACCAAACATTACATCCTGGACTTTATCAGAAAACACATACAAGCACCGTCCCGAATGGATCATATCGAGTCACTTGAGCGCACCATGACGATCTCGGGAACGTTTTTTCCAGTTGCCGGGAAGGGCAAATAAAAATACTGGTTGGGATATTGGAGATGTGATCGTGCAAAAATTAAAAGATTCAGAACTGCGTTACCGCCGTCTGTTTGAAACAGCCCAGGATGGGATATTGATCCTGGACGCCAGGACAGGAATGATCGAGGATGTCAACCCGTATCTGATCAAGATGCTGGGTTATTCGCATGAGGAGTTTGTAAAGAGGAAGTTGTGGGAGGTTGGCGCATTCAAGGATATTGAAGCCAGCAAGGATGCATTCGAATCGTTGCAGGAGGATAAATATATTCGCTATGAAGACCTGCCGCTCAAAACGCACGACGGGCGGTTAATTCAGGTGGAATTTGTCAGTAATGTCTATTTAGTGGGCAGTAAAAAAGTGATCCAATGTAATATCCGCGACATCACAGCGCACAAACACGCGCAGGATGCCCTGCTGCGAAGCGAAGCGCTTTTACGCGAACAGTCTGTGCGTGACCATCTGACTGGTTTATTCAACCGGCGTTACCTGGAAGAGACCCTGGAACGCGAACTGCTGCGAGCCGAACGCAAAGAACTTCCTTTGGGCATCATTATGTTGGATGTGGATGATTTCAAGAAATTCAATGATACCCGTGGACATGCCGCCGGAGATGCCATCCTGCGTGGGTTGGGCACGATGCTGATCGGACACGTCCGCGGCGAGGATATCCCCTCCCGGTATGGCGGCGATGAATTCGTAATTGTCCTGCCGGATACCTCGCGGGAGGTGTCACGGGAGCGGGCTGAAAGATTATGTGAGCATGCCCGCCACCTCCATATTCAATTTGAGGAGGATGCCCTTGAGGCGATCACCCTATCCATGGGTGTTGCCTCCTTCCCGGAAGATGGTGCCACCAATGAGGTAATCCTGGCAGCCGTTGACGGTGCGCTTTATCAAGCCAAACGGCAGGGACGCAATCAGGTCGTTATGGCGGGCTGATAATTCCTGTCCGACCCTGAAAATGAATTGAACCTTCCTCCCCCAAGTGGCGGAGACGAAGCCTCCCCAGCCGATGGATGCGGTTGGGGAGGCTTCGTTGTATGATGAATTCACTGGTGATCACCTACAAGTCCAGATCACAGATCCAATGTGTTTTGCCGCGAATTTCGCTAATTTCCTTAAATTGGTTTTTTAAATCCGCGCCCATCTTTTAATTAAGGAGATTATATGAAATCGCCGTTTTCAGGAATTTTTCCAGTATTGATGATCGTGAGCATAATGCTTGCATCCTGCGCCACGCCTGCCATCATACCCATCACAGGCAGCACTGCCGTGCCGACTGCAATGCTTGTGCCAACCGCAATCCTTGTACCGAGTGCAACAAGCCCGGCACCGCTGAGTGACGATGTTTGGGACCGGATCGTGACAAATAATAAAATTGTCGTGGGCACAGCCTGGCATTATCCGCCATTTAGTTCCATCGATCCAAATTTTCAGGTGGTTGGCTTTGACATCGCCTTGATCGAAGAGATCGGGCGCCGCCTGCAAATTCCAGTTGAAATTCAGAACTACGCTTTTGAAGGACTGACCGGCGCGCTGCAACTCAACCAGATCGATCTTGCGGTTGCCGCCATTTCCATTACTCCCGAACGCGCCAGCCAAATGTCATTTTCACCGGTCTATTATATTAACCAGACAGCCGTTCTGGCAAGAAGTGATTCACTCGTAAAAGACATCACCAACTTCAATCAACTGGCGGATTATCGCGTGGGTGTCCAACGCGGCACCACCTATGAAAGTTTGGCGCAAAGCTTGCTGGTTGATAGCGGCCTGTTGAGCAAGGATAAATTATTGCATTACATGCAGGCTGATGAAGCCGTGCGCGACTTGATCGAAGACCGGGTGGACGTGGTCGTCGTCGGGCAGGCAACTGCCAGTTATTACGGCTCCCGTCAGGACCTGAAAGTGGTTGGACAGGGATTCGACCAGCAAGATCTGGCGGTGGCAATGCGTTCGGAAACACCGCGCTTGAAAGCAGAGATCGACCGCGTCATGGACGAGATGCTTATCGACGGGACGGTTCTGAACCTTATTCAACAGTACATTCAAGCTGACCTTGCCGGGATATTATCCACCCCCATTGCGCCCAACCTGTCCGTTGCCACATCAGTGGCCCCTGCCCCGACGGTTGCTCCGCCCATCTGCGTGGATGGAATGAAATTCGTCGCGGATGTAAGCTATGGCGATAATAATATGAAAAATCCGCCCTTCGTCACACCCAGGGAAGGATTTGTCAAAACCTGGCGTTTGCAAAACACGGGAACCTGCACCTGGACACCGAAATACCAATTGATCTACGCTTATGGAAATGTCACTGCCGCGCAAATGAGCGGCCAGCCGGTAAACATTCCCGCAGATGTAGCCCCCGGTCAGACCCTTGATCTGAGCGTGACGCTGATCGCTCCGTACGAGCCATTAACCTATCAGGGGTTCTGGCAGATGGAGAACGCATCCGGCGGGCGTTTTGGTCAGACGATCTGGGTCGCCATTTCGACCCTGGCAGATCAAGAAAACCCGGTAGCCACCGGACAACCTTCAGGGAACTACTGCACGGTGACCATTGCCTCACCCTGGAATTCAGTACCGGTTCTCAGCAATTTCGACGCGATCTGGACGGTCAAGAATCTCAGCGGATATGATTGGCGCACAGATTCAGTCGATTACCAATTTATCAGCGGCACAAAGATGCACAAGCAAGCTGGTTATGACTTCACTCAAACCATCAAAAATGGGGAAAGTGGACAGATCACTGTGGATATGGCTGCCCCGGATGAGCCTGGATTCTATTCCTCGACCTGGGCGATCGTTTCAGGCAACCGAACACTTTGCCTCCTGTATATGACGGTGGCTGTGACAGCGGAGTAATTCCAGTCCCAAGGCTCAAACCAACATACCCCCCAAGTGGGGGAGACGAACACTCCCCAGCCGATGGATGCGGCTGGGGAGTGTTTGCTGTAAGATGAATTCAAAGTTGATATTCTGCATATTTTTGGAGGTAGATGATGGAAATTCCTTTACAAGCGCAAGTTGAATGTACGGATGGTGTCTGTGGTCTTTCTTTATATGTATTGATCAATCCGGTGGCTGACGAAGTAACCAGCCTGGTGGTCAGGGAGACATCCTCCAACACCGATACCATTGTGCCGGTGGATGTGATCTCTGCGACGATAGCGGATACCATTCGACTGAACTGCAGCATGGCGGAACTGAAAAAAATGAAACCGTTTATTGAAACACAATACGTTGAGTCGAAGGTGCCTGTTGGACATATTGGGCTTGCCGGCGGGATGTATGGAATGGGTAACTATTACTATCTGCCTTATGTAACGCCTGAATTAATCGTGCGGGCGCCGGTGGAACATTTGCGGATCCCGGCAGGCGAATTGGCTGTACGGCGGGGTACCCGTGTGGAAGCAAAAGATGGCTATGTTGGCAAGGTGGATGAATTCGTGATCAACCCGGAAACGGGTCACATTACCTATCTGGTGATGCGCGAGGGTCATTTGTGGGGAGCCAAAAATGTGATCATCCCCCTTTCCGCGATGGATGATAGCGGCGACGATACCTTGTTCCTGAATCTTGACAAACAAGAGATCGGGGCATTACCGACCTTCCCGGTCCACAGGTTTTGGGCATGAAGGCGCAGCCATGATCGATCCTGAACCCTGGATTTTTACCTGTAAATCATGCGGTGGTCACAAGTTGACCGTTTACCGAGTTTGGAACATTCTGGCCGGACCTGATGGTGAAACCTGGCAGGAATGGGGACCGCTCGAAGCCGATCATACCTGGGTCTTTAAATTCAAGGAAAAAGTTGAGAAAGATACCGACGATGAAGTAGAGCGGGGGGACTTCGGTGATTTCGCAGAGGACGACTCTTCTTCCAAACCGGAAGATTATGAAGTTTTTGAGTCAACAGATAACCCGGGTAACGACAAGTTTTTCGTGAATTGCGCAGGCTGCGACCGCGAGATCGAGTTTGGCTGGTCAGGATCCAACCGCGGCGGGGGCATTTTTCCTGTCGAATGTTCCGACTTCGTTCCCGGGAAATTCTGGCCTGAGTCCCGGTATTTGGATTCCTGGCAAAGACATGGTTGGCTCCCAAAAGGAGAATACCATGTCTGAAAATAAAAATGTAGTGGAGATCCATGGTTGTATCGTCTGCGCTAATTTATTCAATCTTCTTGTAGTGTATACCCCGGAAGGTAAATTGCTGGATTGCACCGTGACCAGTCCCGGCGGCCATATCGTACCCGACGAAAGACGCCCCCTGGTCGCCTGCGATACCCATACCGCAGAGGAAATTACTGCTAAAAAATGGAAATCCCAAAATGTAGAAAGTTAGATCATGAACAACAAGATCAATGAGGCGGTATCTGATGGACTTTAAGGATTATTACGAAATTCTGGGTGTTGCGCCAACTGCCGACAAAAAGGAAATAAAGCAAACCTTCCGTCAATTGGCGCGCAAGCATCACCCTGATGTAAACCCGGGCAACAAGGACGCCGAAGAAAAATTCAAGACGATCAACGAGGCGTACCAGGTTCTATCAGATACCAAACAACGCAGGAAGTACGATGAACTGCGCGCGCAATACCAGCGATGGCAGCAGACAGGCGGTCAGCAGCAGGATTTTGACTGGCAAAACTGGTCGGATTCCCGTGCAGGAACCGGGACTACCTCGCAACCCGGTAAAGGGGCACACACCCAATATGCCAATGCCGAAGACCTGGAAGACCTCTTTGGAAGTGCCTCGCCATATTCCGATTTCTTCTCCAATATCTTTGGCGGCAAAGCCAATAGTGGACGAAGTGCACCGCCCAGCCCGCGCCGCGGGCGGGATGTGGAATACGAGGTTGAGCTGACACTGGATGAGGCTTTCCGCGGCACGGAACGCGCGCTGGAAATGGATGGACATCGCATTCAGGCAAGTATTCCGCTTGGCGTGCGCACCGGAACACGGGTTCGTCTGGCAGGCCGCGGCGAAATGGGACGGAACGGCGGCACTGCCGGAGATCTGTATTTGATCATCAAAGTTCTGCCCAATGACACCTTCGAGCGCGATGGTGACGATCTGCACTTCGATGCCGCGGTGGATATCTTCACGGCGATTGCCGGCGGCGAGATCCGCATCCCTGCCCTGGAGCGCCCGCTGACTCTGACGATCCCACCCCGCACCAACGCCAACCGTACATTCCGCTTGCGCGGCAAAGGCATGCCCTACCTGCGCGAACCCAACAAACGCGGCGACATGTTTGCCCGCGTCAAACTGGTGCTGCCCAACTCATTGACCGATCAGGAAGTTGAGGGTATTGCAGCATTGGCTTCCGCCCGGCAAAAGATCGCGGAACCAGCGGAGGTGGCATTATGATGCCTGGACATCCTTCCTCAGATAATTATTGGTATGGACCTTACGAAGGCTACGAGCTGCGCTGTCAGCGCCGTATTCAAAAAGATCTGGGCGTTGACGAGGCCGCCGCCGGGACGCTCCTGCGTCTGCGCCGGCAGGTGATTGAATTACAGTCTCATATTCGCCAGTTGGAAGCCGAGTTGGCCGTCCAATATGACAGTCAGCAGCTGCGTCTGGCTGGATATCGAAAGATCTATTACGATGCGACCTGGGTCGAATTGGAAAGTCAGGAATAAGGGAGAACGCTCAATGGAAGGATCTGTGAAAATAAATCGCATGGCAATGATCAGTTTTGTAAGCGGGGTTATCGTGATAGCTCTGCTTGGTTTTGGCTTGTATTGGCAATCGTTTCCAGCATCACCAACATCCGCTAATACCATCCGCACCCTTCTGGATCTTTCAGTCTCAGTACAATATCTCTGTGCGCCAGTGGCACTATTAACGGGAATTCTTGCGCTAAAACTAATACAGAGAAAAGACGGAGCAGAGAGAGGGAAAATACTTGCCTGGGTTGGCATCGTTATTGGTGCGGGCTATATCCTCTTTGGAGCGCTGGTCTTCATAATATTTTCGGCTCAGATCCCATCTTAAGACATTATCAGAAATGATGGAAAGAACATCCCGCAGGTTTTGAAAGACGGAACATTTTGATGGGGTCAACCTTCGGGATGCTGCCATCAGGATCACTATACGGAGGAATTCATGAACATGGAAAAATTCACCCAAAAATCGCAAGAGGCTTTGCTCGCTGCGCAACACCTGGCACAGGACCATCAGCACCAGGTGGTTGAGCCCATTCACCTGCTGCTCGCCCTTGTTCAACAGCAGGATGGCATCGTGCGCGCGATCATCACCAAGGCATCCGGCGGGACACAAGCCATTGAGGACGAACTAAGCAGCGAACTGGATAAAAAGCCAAAAGTTCAGGGCGCAAATTTGGATGTCAGCCTGTCCCGCCAAACCGCGGATGTGCTGTCTGCCGCCGAACGCTACGCCAAAGGGATGCAGGATGAGTATGTCTCCACCGAGCATATTTTGCTGGGGCTGGCGGATGGCAATGAAAGCAAACGACTGGCGCAATTCGGTCTGACCAAGGATGCGATCCTGTCCGCCCTGAAACAGGTGCGCGGTTCACAGCGTGTCACTTCGCAAAACCCCGAAGGGACCTTTCAATCGCTGGAAAAATACGGACGGGACCTGACTGCGATAGCCCGCCAGGGCAAACTTGACCCGGTCATAGGACGTGACGAAGAGATCCGCCGCACGATCCAGATCCTGTCCCGCCGCACCAAGAACAATCCCGCGCTGATCGGTGAACCTGGCGTCGGCAAAACCGCCATTGTCGAGGGGCTGGCACTGCGCATGATCAACGGCGATGTGCCCGAGGGACTCAAACACAAACGCCTTGTGCAACTGGATATGGGCGCCCTGGTGGCCGGCGCAAAATATCGCGGCGAGTTTGAAGAGCGCTTGAAAGCCGTTTTGAAGGAGATCACAGATTCAGAAGGGCAGATCATTCTGTTCCTGGATGAGATGCACACGGTCGTCGGCGCGGGAGCGGCAGAAGGCGCGATGGATGCCAGTAATATGCTCAAGCCGATGCTGGCGCGCGGCGAACTGCACCTGATCGGCGCGACCACACTCGACGAGTATCACAAACATATTGAGAAAGACCCCGCGCTCGAGCGCCGCTTTCAGCCGGTGGTCGTGGAAGAGCCGTCCGTTGAAGATACGGTCAGCATCCTGCGCGGACTAAAAGAACGCTACGAGGTCCACCACGGCGTGCGGATCACCGATGCGGCGGTGCTGGCTGCCGCGATGCTTTCACAGCGCTACATCAGCGACCGCTTCCTGCCCGATAAAGCCATTGACCTGATCGACGAGGCTGCCGCGCGTCTGCGCACCGAGATCGATTCCAAACCACAGGCGCTGGATTCGGTTGACCGGCAGGTCATGCAGCTGGAAATTGAACGTCAGGCGCTTAAGAAGGAAACGGACAAGGCTTCAAAAGATCGGCTTGGCAGTATAGAAATGGAATTGGCGAACTTGAAGGAAAAGTCTCACGAACTTCAAGCGCGCTGGCACACGGAGAAACAAGCCATTGCCGAACTGCGCACCACCAAAGAGAAGATCGAGCAGACCCGGCAGGAGATCGAACGCTCTGAACGGCAGTCCGATCTGGAAAAGGTTGCCCGCCTGCGCTATGGGACTCTGCCCGAGTTGGAAAAGAAATTCGCAGACGGGGAACGCCGCATGAAAGAGCTTCAGGCGCAAGGCGGCGCGCTGCTGAAAGAGGAAGTGGATGCCGAAGAGATC
Source organism: Anaerolinea sp. (assembly GCA_020047815.1). Taxonomy (GTDB): domain Bacteria; phylum Chloroflexota; class Anaerolineae; order Anaerolineales; family Villigracilaceae; genus Villigracilis. The sequence continues at coordinate 3,332 of JAIFNG010000174.1, read as the reverse complement.
GCCCAGATCGTCTCGCGCTGGACTCACATCCCGATCGCGAAATTGCTCGAAGGCGAGACCCAAAAACTTCTGCACATGGAAGACCGTCTGCGTGAAAGAGTGGTCGGGCAGGAGGAGGCGCTGAAAGCCGTCTCGAATGCCTTACGCCGCGCGCGGGCAGGACTGCAAGACTCAAATCGTCCGCTGGGATCATTTATTTTTCTGGGACCCACCGGCGTCGGCAAGACCGAACTGGCGCGCGCGCTGGCGGAATTCATGTTTGACGACGAGCATGCCATGATCCGCATTGACATGAGCGAATATCAGGAGAAGCACACCGTCAGCCGTTTGATCGGCGCACCTCCCGGATACATCGGCTATGAGGAAGGCGGTCAGCTGACCGAGTTGGTGCGCCGCCGCCCATACAGCGTGGTGCTGTTCGATGAGATCGAGAAGGCTCATGCGGATGTGTTCAATGTGTTATTGCAGTTGTTGGATGATGGACGCCTGACAGATGGTCAGGGCCGCACCGTGGATTTCCGCAACACGCTGGTGGTCATGACCTCCAACCTGGGCGGCGAATTGTGGATGGGCGGCAGGGAGGTGGACGTTATGCGCGATTCGATCACGCATGTTTTGCAGGCGCATTTCAAACCCGAGTTCCTGAACCGCATTGATGAGATCATCATCTTCCATTCACTCACCCGCGAAGACCTGGTGCTGGTGGTCGAGATCCAGCTGCGGCATGTTTCCGCGCTGTTGGCAGAACGCGGCTATCAGCTGGTCATCAGCCCTGAGGCGCGCGTCTATCTGGCCGAGGTCGGCTACGATGCCGACTATGGCGCCCGTCCGCTCAAACGAGCCATTCAGCGCGAACTGCAAGACCCGCTGGCGGTCAAGATCCTGAGCGGCGACTTCCACGAAGGTGAGACCATCCACGTGGAGCGCGGAAAGGAAAAGTTGGAATTTACTGCACAGCCCACGAGCAGCCAGGGAGCAGTAAAAATATAAGTTCGCTCGCCTGCTCATGAATGATGTCATTGCGAGCCGCTGCTCCTGTCTTTCCCTGGCACCGCCCGCCAGGGCAGGTGTGGCGGCGAAGCAAGTTCAGGTTCCTGGTCGGAATTACTCACTGGCACTGCGCGCCAATGCCAGTGTCGGGCAAGGCACAAAAGCACCCCCGCAATGACATTATTTTTTAAAGGTACGGCAGAGAGAAAAATATTATCAAGGAAAATCATGCAAACAATAAATGACCAAATCCCTGCTTCGGGCGCATTGCCTGAGAATTATCAGGAAGTCCTTTCGTGGAACGTAACAGGGAAACCCATGCAAGTGATCGCCCTAAATGTCTTTGGGGTCATCCTTTTTATCCTCTTTGGGATGGTCTTCTCCCGCATGGCAGGCAGTCTGGGAATGCTGCCAGCGGAAGGTGAAGTGAGACTCGGACTGGTCGAGATCAGTCTGGCGGTCGTGGGGATCCTGGTGACATTCGTTTTCCATGAGCTGACCCACGGATTGGCCATGCAGATGTTCGGAGCAAGACCCAAATACGGCATTCTCTGGAAAGGGCTGATGCTGTATGCCACGTCTCCCGGGTATGCCTACCGCCGAAACAACTATGTCGTCATTGCGCTTGCGCCGTTTGTTTTTATCAGTATGCTGGTTGTTTTGGGCATGTGGATCTTGCAGGGCACAACCTGGGTGGCTTTACTGGCACTCTGCGGCGTTGTCAACGCCAGCGGAGCCGTGGGTGACATGTGGATGACACTGATCGTGCTCCGTTATGCAGCCCCGGCGTATGTGATGGATGAGCGCGACGGCATTCGAGTGTTTTTGCCAGGGTCATGAAGTGAAAAGAGAAAAGCAGCTTTGTTGGAGCAGATCATGGGAGAGCAGGCGTTGTGCGTTAAAAAATGACTTTGATGCTGCACCAACCATCATTGAAGAAAATTAATGTGTGACGATATAAAAATCATCACTTGGAGGATTAACCATGAAAGGTTTTGTACAAAACATTGAAAACATTGCGATCAAGAATGAAGATTTTCGCCAGGTGCTCTATACGGCAAAGAACTGTCAACTCGTTGTCATGTCGTTAAAGCCGAAGGAAGAGATCGGGATGGAAGTACACCAGCTCGATCAATTCTTCCGCGTGGAGGAAGGGATGGGTGAAGCTGTCCTCGATGGTATTCACAGGATCATCAGCGCGGGCTTTTGTGTGCTTGTTCCCGCCGGGACGAATCATAATATTATCAATACCGGCAGCACTTCAATGAAACTCTACACGCTTTATTCACCGCCGAACCATCGGGATGGCGTTGTCCACCACACCCGCGCCGAAGCAGAGGCGGATGACGAACAATTTGACGGCAAAACGACAGAATGAAGGTCATAAAATTAGAAAAGGAGAAATCTCATGAATACACAGGCAGGTTTATGGATCGATCATCGGAAGGCAGTTATTGTACTTATTACCGATGAAGGCGAAGAAGTAAGGAAAATTGCATCCGGCATGGAAAAACACGTCCGATTTGCAGGCCGTGAAGGCGGTGCAGGTGAGGATGTAGCTGATCGTCAATTCGGGAATCATCTCAACACTTACTATGACCAGGTCATCGCTGTTGTTCGTGATGCAGACTCGATTCAGATATTTGGTCCGGGCGAGGCGAAGGGCGAACTTGAAAAACGCATCGAACAGGAGGGACTCAAAGCGAACATCCTGGCCGTTGAAACTGTGGATAAAATGACGGACCGCCAGATCACAGCAAAAGTCCGCGAGCGTTTCCCGGCTCAACATTCTGTAAATTAACTCTTTACCTTACATCCCGTCCAAAAGTCAGACCCTGAGGAAATGTACGATAGAGAAACAATTAATGAAAAACAACCTGCCGCCATAGCGTGGTCAATGGCGGCAGGCAGGTAACTGCGGATGAAAAATAGGATGGGAATGGTGAGATCCATTGTCGACAGTGATCCTTGAGATTAACGAGGCCAGATGCAGCCAACAAATTTACGCAGAGCGAACACAACAGCTCGACTCCCACTCACCTTATATTTATTGCTGACCTTTGGCGGCGCATGGCTTATCTGGTTACCGCTTCTGGCTGCTGAGTATCTGCATCTCACGCTGCCAGTTTCATCTCTTGTTTTCATCACGTTGGGAGCCTTTGCGCCAACAATTACAGCTTTGTTTCTAACCTGGAGATACGCGGGCGGAACTGAACTGCGCCGTCTGCTGGGTCGGGCATTAATATGGCGCGTTTCTCCAATCTGGTATGTGATCACCATCGCTGGACCAGCGCTGATCATGCTGCTTGCCATGGGCATACACCTGCTATTGGGCGGTACCG
>JAIFNG010000008.1 GCA_020047815.1 Anaerolinea sp. | reverse complement strand
GCAAGGTGGCACGTCAACGCGGCGCGGATTGGCTCGAAAAGCTTGGGCTGAGTCCCAAGGCAAATGAAACAGGAAACAAGCTTTCGGGCGGAATGAAGCGCAGGCTCAATCTCGCGCTGGCGCTGGTTCACGATCCGCAGGTGATCGTGCTCGATGAGCCCGAAGCGGGGCTTGATCCGCAAAGCCGTGTGCTGGTGCGTGAAACCGTCCGCTCGCTGGCGCGGATAAAAACCGTCATCCTGACAACTCACAACATGGACGAAGCCGAGCGGCTGGCTGACCGTGTGGCGATCATTGACCATGGGCGGCTGGTGGCGCTGGATACGCCCGATGCGCTCAAGCGGACGATAGGAGAGGGGGATGTGCTGGACATCGAACTCGCAACTTCTGCCGACCTCGAAACTGGTTCTGCTTTGTTGAGTGAATCAAAGCTGACAGTTTCCACCGCCAACCACACGCTGACCGTGCGGGGTAGGAGACTCATCGAACAGCTGCCGCATCTTCTTGAAAGTCTGCGCTCGGCTGGTGTGCAGATCGGTGACGTGCGTCTGCGAGCCAATACGTTGGAAGATGTGTTCCTGTCGCTGACAGGTAGGAGATTGCGGGAATGATGTGGAGTGTCTTTCGTAAAAGTGTTCGCGAACAAAAACGCGACTTATGGGTCATTGGATTGAGCCTTGCCTTCGCGCCGTTGTTCGTGATGATTTATTGGATGATGACAGGTGCCAGCGGAACAACTTCATACGGAGTGCTGGTGATTAATCAGGATGTACCTGCCATGCAGGCAGACGGCACAACGCTGTCTGCGGGCGTGGATGTGATGGACGGCTTGAAAGGCTTGACGTACGAGAACGGCGGCTCCTTATTGCGTGTGATCGAAGCTACAGACCGCGCCGACGCAGAAACCAGACTCCGCAATCGGGAAGCCGCAGCGCTGGTCATAATCCCCGAAGATTTTTCTGAAAAGCTGTCGGCGTTCAAAACAGGTGACTTGACCGCCAAGACCGACTTGACCTTCATCGGCGACCTGACCAATCCCACGTACACCGTCGCGGCTGTGATGGCAATGACAGTTGCCGACGCTTATACCCAGGAAATCACTTCCGCCGCGCGTCCAGTTGAACTGGTGGAAATTCCGCTTGGCTCCTCCGCTGCACGCACTGAGTTTGAAAACTACGTGCCAGGTCTTTTGGTTCTGGCTGTGGTGTTGATGGTCTTTCAGGCGGCAATGACTCCTGCGCGCGACATCGAAACTGGCGCCATGAAACGACTGCGTCTGACGCGCCTGACCGCCTTCGATTATCTTGGCGGGACAACGTTATGGCTGGCGTCAGTCTCGGTTGGCTCTGTTTTGCTGACCTTTATCACGGCAGTTGGATTCGGATTCCGCAGTCAGGGTCCGCTGTGGCTGGCTTTCGTTGTAGCAGCAATTACCAGCCTGTCCATCATCGGCATCGGCTTGATCGTGGCTTGCTTCTCGAAGACAGTCTCGCAGGCTTTTGTGATCGCCAATTTCCCGCTTGGATTTCTGATGTTCCTGACTGGCGCGGCTTTTCCGCTTCCGCGCTTCAATCTCTTTATAGTTTGGGGCAGGGGAATCGCAATCGCTGATTTTTTGCCTCCCACACATGCCGTCGTCGCGCTCAATAAAATCTTCACCCTCGGTGCGGGCTTTGGCGATGTGCTTTATGAATTGTCCGCGCTGGTGGTGCTCACTGTGCTGTATTTTGGGGTGGGGGTGTGGCTATTTCAGCGGACGCAGATGAGATAAATCAATCAGCTGATTTCTTTGGCTTCGTCTCGAAGACTTCGTAATATGCCTTATCCAGTTCATCGTTTGATAGGTGAGTATATCTTTGTGTGACCTGGATGTTCGTATGCCGCGCAAGCTCCTGGGCGTACCTGAGATTTCCAGTTCCACGCAGTACAGAGGTGACAAAGAAATGGCGAAAGGAATGGGGTGTGATCTTGCCGACCATTTCTGCACCTAAAAACTTGCCAACGCGTTCCTTGACAATATTTCGGCCTGTAGTTGGCGTCATTGCCTTGACCTTTTTTCCTGCACCTTTGTCGTGACGGGCAAAAAGGGGCAGGGAGCTCAACTGTTTGCCTGAATTTCCATCCAGCGAGGCACGGTGTGACAAATAATCCTTGATGGATTGGAGTGAACGTGAAGTAAAACGGACGACAGCCTGCTTATCTCCTTTGCCGATGACAACAGCGCGTCCTTCATTCCAGTCAATATCTCCACGTCTGAGTTTGCAAGCTTCATGAACCCGCAAACCTGTGTCTGCCAGAGTGAGTAAAAAGGCACGGTCGCGGTATGCGCGTAGCTTAGCATTTTCAGTCTCTTCATCGCTGCCATGAGGAAGATTCAGGTTCTCGACGTTTTCCACTTTATCAAGCAGATTTTGAATGTCGTCCATTGGAAACTGAGGAAAGCGGATGCCTGGACGCCGGCGCGAGCGCTGCCGCATGAGTATGTGTACACGCGATTGATTGATGTCTGCAAGACGCTCCGAATCGACATACTCGTAAAAGCCTTTCACAGCCTGTAGATAAAGTTGCTCAGTGGCTGGCGCAAAAGTCATTAGATATCCAGCCAGCGGAGTGATCAAATTCTCTGTAAGTTTTTCAATTGGGGTGGAGGTTGGCTCCAGCCATTTCTCCTCGAGCACGTCACTGAAAATTTGAAGCGCATTCTTATACGCACGCGCTGTGTGCTCACTGCGAGAGAGCTTGACAAGGTCAATGTACTTCGTCATCACGTCTGAAATCGTCAGTGGAGTTTTGTTTTGCTCGGTCATACAGGTCATTATACGAAAAACCGTTGTTTTGTCAATGCTTTCGATAATAATACTTATCGAAAGCATTGACTTTGATACACGAAAACGCTGCGAACAACGGCCACCCCCCACTCCCCTAACTGAAAAATGGGAAATCCAATCCATGAACGTAATAATGTAGGTTTTTTGTAAAAATAAGAAGAGGTAGAAGAATCATGCCGTTTTTTTTCATGGAAAATATTACGGCTCCACTCCCCTGCCCCAAGCCAGATAAAAGCCCCCTGCGGGCGTGAATCTCCAACAAAGCATTGAAAAATGTGAGCAGTTTATTGTAATATGGAACTACGACACATTAATCATTCCCAGGAGTAGCCATGCACAAATATCGCTCACAATGTCTTTGGACTGTCATTGCAAGCCTGATACTCGCCTCACTCGCCTGTAATTTCGGTAAAACACCACCAACTACAGTACCCACTAGTGAACAAGAAGTGCCGACAGCACTTCCAACAGACATCCCTCCTCAAATTGTGCCCCCCTCTCCCACCAGTGCCCCACTCATGGTTGAAAATTCACCTACCCCCATGCTTGATGAGACCCCCGCCATACAAACAGACAACCAAATCATGGCGGATGTGAAGGATTATTATGAAAAGGGTTACCTGCCGTATGAAGGCGGTGAACTTACCATCCTACCTGATTTTTCGAGGATACAGCCCGCTATCGACCTTCATGAGTTCACACCCACCAGGGTCAAGGCTCAGGATTTTGCACTGTGGGCAGACATTGAGCTGAACAGCACCGGCTCGTCCACCTACCCCAATTACACCGGTTGCGGGTTTGCTTACAGGGTACAAGGCAACAACCAGGGTTATACAGCCATCCTGGCGACTGATCATGTCTGGATGGGCGCATGCTCCGCCGGCATGCGTGAATGCGAACTTTTTGGCGCACTATACGGAACTGGCGAGGTGGATGTATATAACAAGACAAAAACACGGTTCACCCTGATCGTAAACAGGGATCACGCCTACGTATTCGTCAATGATGTGCTGGCGGGACAATATAACCTGTTCACCAGTAAACTAATGGGTATGGGAGATCTGCTCTACGACTCTGTTTCCAATTATGCTGCAGGTTACTGGACTTCGTGCCAGATGAGTAATGTTAAATTGTGGGAGTCATATCCATAAGGGATAGCATTCACCTCCCGTAGTCTCAACGACTTTTTGACTGGTAGAAATCTAAATTGTTAATTCTTGTCCTACCTCCCCTATCAATTACGCATATAAACTTGACCATCACATCCATACAGGCACAGGCATCACTGGGGTAGAATTGCTGAATTCCCAATTGCCCGTCTCACACTCCTTTGCTTATTCAATTTGATAGTATAAGCACCTCAATGGTGTAGAGATAATTGGAGTGCATCCATAATTTACCTCATCCCAACCATGTCCTCGATCATCTTATTTGTTATTGGTTTATCCCTTTTGTTTGGCTTCCTGAATGGAATGCACGACTCGCGCAATGTGGTTTCGACCATGGTCTCTTCGCGGGCATATTCACCGCGTGTGGCGCTGGGAGTGACGATCATAGCTGAACTATCGGGTCCATTCATTTTTGGGACTGCGGTGGCAAACACAATTGGACGCGGGATCGCCAATCCTTCTGCCATTAGCCAACAAGTACTTTTGGTAGCCTTGGTCAGCGCGGTACTGTGGAATTTATTTACCTGGAGAATGGGAATCCCCAGCAGCTCATCCCATGCGTTGATCGGTGGGATCGTCGGCGCAGTGTCAGCCCGGGCAGGCATACAGGCGGTTCAAGCGGGAGGATTGTTGAAAATTCTGATCTCGCTTTTCGCCTCCCCCATCATTGGATTCGTGTTTGGGTTTATTACACTTAAGGTCATATTCGCCCTGTGTGCGGATTCCACACCGCGGGTCAATCGCTTTTTCAAGAAGAGTCAGCTGATCACAGCCCTCGCGTTGGGCGTGAGCCACGGCAGCAATGACGGTCAAAAAACCATGGGGGTTATCACTCTGGCGCTGGTCGCAGGCGGGTATCTTAAATCGTTCGAAGTACCCTTCTGGGTAGTGGTAATTTGCGCAGGCGCGCTGGCTTTTGGAACGGCTATCGGCGGTTGGCTGTTGATCCGTAAACCTGGTGGTAGTTTTTACAAGATCCGCCCGGTGGACGGTTTTTCCACACAGATAACATCTGCCATTACCGTCATTGCAGCATCCATTATTGGCGGACCAGTCAGTGCCACACAGGTCATTAATACCGCCATCATGGGCGTTGGTGCAGCGGAACGGGCAAACAAAGTCCGTTGGGGAATTGCCTGGGATATCATTCTGGCATGGGTAATAACCATACCAGCCACAACCCTTATTGCGGCCGGTATTTTTCGGTTAATGATTTATTGCCAACTTCCGTAAGGGCGCTTACCACACTCCTGCCGCTGCTGTCACCGATTCGCGCGGATGTAATGTGATCGCGTCTTTGTTGCAGCTTGCACGGCATACACCACAACCGTAACATGCTGTTGGGTCAATTACCACTTTTTTATCGTTGGATGAATAGCGGATCGCACCGTACTGGCATTGTCGCATGCACAGTCTGCATCCGTTGCATGCATCCAGAGAGACAGCAGCCACCCACTCTGCGCGAAACATAACGGGGTAATCTTTACGGGCATGGGTGATTCGATATGCCATGCAGTCCTGGTCACAGTTGCACAATCCGCCTATAAACGGTGTTTTAAATGTCCAGACAGAATGAACAAGTCCCTCCTTGTCAAGTTTGCGGATGGATTCCAGCGCCTCATCTTTTGTGAGCGTCTCGAGGCTGAAAGAATCATCGAGCGAGTCCATCAGCTCCTTATCCATCGTCAAACCATAACAGTAGCGGGCATTCATGTTGCCTGTGGTCACCCGGCGGCAGACGCAGGGAAGCCGCACTGCACCATGCACCATCTCGAATATCCGCTCCACATCCTCAATCGGTACAACTTGGCCATAGTGATCCTCCTTCTGCATATGGGTCAACACCGGCTTGGCGAGTTTCATTAGAGGGGTTTTGCGGATCTTATCAAGTTTTTTAATGTTTGAAGGCATGCGCTTGTCGAATCCATTCAGGAATTCCGCTGCGTACTCGCGCCGCTTATTTTGGCTCAACAGGTCCTTCGAATAATTTTTCATGGTTAGATACCACTTTTCCCCTTCTCCGTGTTGCGTACAAAATTCACACATAAACTACCTCCAATTATTATCGCTTGAATTAATTTAGTTTTTAAAGTATTAGAATCAGGCAGCACATATTCGAAAAATAGAATCAACAGGCACCCTGTTTTCTAAAATACACAAGACATGATCAATCTGTAATTCGGTGCAAGTATTGAGCAATGGCTTTGCCTGCCTGCACACCTTCAATGGCACACTGGTCTGCTGTGTTGACAAAATTTCCGCCCCGCAGTAGATTGCCCGCTACAAATACTCCTTCAACAGAAGAACGAAAGCCCGTTTCAATCTTAGGGGCCTTTGTGACGGCATTTATTTCCAACCCGCCCAAACGTGCCATTTCATTCTCAGATATCCAATTGCCGGTGAACACGAGGGAGTCACATTCGATCATGTATGTTTTAGAATCACATGTGACTTCAATTCCTTCAACACACTTGCAACCAAGGATATTTGCCACCCGGGCGTTTGTGATCAAAGGAGTACGAGTGAGTGCATCTGCCAACGCCCATTTTGCCATCACGTACGGAAATTTAATTTGGTGTGTTGCTTCCTGGGTCGTCATTCCGGCACATTTGACACCCGCATACATCAGGGTCATCAAAGCAGAAAGACTCACCAACTCCGCACCAACAATCACTGCCCGTTTACCGACGGGCAAGCCTTCCTGATAAACAAATCTTTGTAATGAACCAGTTGTAAATATACCCTGCGGGCGTGTACCTGGAATCATACGGGCCGCGCGCGGGCGTTCACGGATGCCTGTTGCCAGCAGGACCACATTTGCTTCGATTATTCCCAGGCCGATCGGGGAGGTAAAATTCATTGTGAATTTCCCTCGTCCTTGAGCAAGCCCAGGCGTAGTATCCCAACCCGTGATCGTGGTGGACGTGCAAATCTCCACACCGTATTTTTCTGCCAGTTCACGGTAATATCTTGCATATCGCGGACCAGAATACATGCGCCACAAGTCAGCGCGGCCAAAGCCTGTGTGATGGCAAAAACGCGGCATTCCACCCGCTTCAGGTTCGCGTTCAACAACAAGCACGTTTTTGATACCCAGTTTCTTCAACTCTATGGCAGCAGAGAGTCCCGCTGGCCCCGCACCGACAATTAAAACATCACATTTCCTGGCAAGGAACGCTTGTTCCGACAAGGTAAGTTCCGTGGCTGGGAAAGTATCTTGCACAGAGGTTTCCCTCCCTTGCAAGGATTTTTCCAGTGCCGCATGACAATTAAATCCCTGGCATCTGCCTTGTGAAGCACGGGTTCTCCTTCGCAGGGCGTCTAAAATGGTTGCGGGGATCGGTGCGTTCATGGCATCTGCCAGTTCACCGCGTGAAACTCGCTCACAGTGGCATACCATCTCAGCATACTGTGGATTCTGTGCGATCATTTCCGCGCTCTGATGCGGACGGATATCCGCCTGACCGATGGTCGGCAGGCGCACAGGTATAAATTCGTGCTTCAACTTAAACTCCACCCCTGCCCCACTAAGCAACTCTACCGCATGCTCGGCAATGCCCATCGCCGACGAAATCCCCGTTGAGCGGATTCCGCCCACACACAGGTATTGTTGGTCCGCATGCATAGCGATCTGGTAATCGCTATGTTCGGTCGCGGCACGCAAGCCTGAATATGTCGCAGTCACTTCCTCTTCAAGCAGTTGTGGCAGGATGTCGCGTCCCTTGCCTAGTAGAAGCTCAAAGCCGTCAGCAGTAGTTTGGGTTGCGGTCTTATCGTGCAAGTCTTCGGCAGTTGGTCCAAGTAAGATATTACCGTAGACTGTGGGGCTGATCAGTACCCCCTTTGTTTTGGATGTTGGCACAGGCAGCAGGACGTGATTTACCAGAGGACGTGCAAGTTTGTCATAGACGATCAATTGCCCACGACGCGGTGTGACAGTAAAGTTTGTGTGGCCAAAATGGGCATTGATCTCATCTGAGAATAATCCCGCCGCGTTAACTATGGTTCGCGCTTGGATTTCGTCTTTTCCGGAGGGAAGGCCATTTACAATCAACCATAGTCCATCATCCGCCATCTGTCTCCTGATTTCCTTCACTTGAAAATTCAGAAATAATTCAACGCCATTCATAACCGCTTGGGTTGCGTACGCCAGTGGAACAGAAAAGGTGCAAAGAATTCCCTCCCCTGGCACCAATAGTCCACCCAACGCGCTTTTTTTGATATTGGGTTCACGACGATAGACTTCACTCACCTGGATGATCTTTGCATCCATCACGCCGTTATCATGCGCCTTCTTTTCCAAGTCAGGCAGGGCGTCAAGTTGGTCCTGATTCCAAGCGATCAGCACCGCACCTAGTCTTTCATGCGGAATATTTGCCTCTAACATGTATTGGTCCATCAGAGCGTAACTGCGGCGCAAGAGGGTTGCTTCGAGCGTTCCTGGTTTTGCGTCGAACCCTGTATGCCAGATGGCTGTACTGGCTTTCGAGGTGCCCATACCGACGTCTGGGTTTGCTTCAATTAGGGCGACCTTTAGCTGATAACGGGACAGTTCCCGTGCAATCGCTGAACCAACTGCGCCTGCGCCGATGACAGCAATGTCATAGATTTCCATAGTTTTTTTCTCCATCCCAAGCAGGGGATTGAATACCTTGATAAAGTCCTCAGTCGAAGAACATGGGCATGTTCCAGAAAAAATATTCATTCAGTCAATATTCGCTTCGGGTACTCCTGGATGAATTGTTTAAATTAATTCCAACCGAGAAGAATATTATCCATGAAAATTCTTCACCGCAGTCAACGCCTTGTTCCACTGCACCAGTTTGTTTTCTCTTTCTTCATTGCCCATATTCGGGGTGTACACCTTTTCCGATTTCCAATTCCTGGAGAGCATGTCGAAGGATGTGCCAAGCGCAGAGACACCCGCAAGATTAGCTATGCCTATGGCGGTGGCTTCCAATGCCGCAGAGACCCGCACCTCAAGACCGAGCAGGTCGGCGATCATTTGCATCAGGTACGGATTGCCTGAAGGCCCGCCATCTACTTTCAGGTGTGGTGGCTTTTGTCCCAGATCCTGAGACATCGCCATTACCACCTCGTACACGCGGCAGGCAATTCCATCGAGTGTGGCACGGACTATGTCATCCGAGCTGGTGCTTCGATTCAAGCCAAACATTGCTCCTCGAACATCTGTCCGCCAATGCGGAGCCGCAAGCCCCTGTAAGGCCGGAACCACCACCACACCTGAATCGGTTGAGCGGTTTGCAGCATCATGACTGGAGGCAGAGTCAGGGATGATCCTCAGATTATCCCTTAGCCACTGTACCGCTGAGCCTGTAACAAAGATCCCGCCGTCGAAGGCATAGGCGGTATGTCCATCAAAATTCCAACCAACTGTTGTCAGCAGCCCGTTATCAGATAATTTTGGTTTATCCCCAATGTTCATTAAAAGAAAACTGCCCGTACCAAACGAACACTTCATCTCGCCCGCCTTGAAGCATGCCTGACCAAAGAGGGCTGCCTGCTGATCCACCAAAAGTGCGTGCAGTGGCAATGGTTTGCCGTCTCCAAAATCCACGTCACCCACATGACCGGCGGATTGCATGACTTCAGGCAGCATACTGCGCGGGACGTCAAATAATTCCATCAGCTCTTTATCCCACTCAAATGTGTTGACGTTGAACAAAAGCGTGCGCGAGGCGGTGGACGGGTCGGTGATATGCAATTTTCCAGCACTCAACACCCAAATGACCCAGGTTTCGGTGGTACCAAATTTTAGCTTGCCTTCATGGGCTTGCTTGCGGATGTTTGGATAATTTTCAAAGACCCACTTAAGTTTTGGCGCAGAAAAATAACTATCGAGTAGCAGCCCCGTTTTTTGACGAAGCGCCTCTGTGTTTGCGCCAAGCGTAGTAGAAGCAGAAAGTGCCTTGCAGACTGATTCTCCGCGTGTATCCTGCCAAACAATGGCTGGGGTGACAGGTTGACCTGTGTCTTTGTCCCACACCACGAAGGTTTCGCCCTGGTTGTCGAAGCCCACCGCCGAAATCTCATATTTCTCCAGCAGAGGTGCGCAGGCTTCCTTCACAGTACGAACGATGTCGGCAGGTACCTGCTCCACCCACCCTGCCTGTGGGAATTGGGCGGGCAATTGTGCCGAGTTCTTCGCCACCAACTCCCCCTCTTCATTCACAACCACTGCGGTCGTTTGCGTTGTACCTTGATCAATACCGAGTAGATATTTCATAGTTTTCTCCATGTTAGGCTTGAATGGTTTTGAGAAGACACTCACATTGGATGACCTCTAAAACACCTATCAGGCTTTGGGGCAGTAAAAGCGGTATCTCAAAAAAGAAGATACCGCTTTTTATAGTGCATTGCCGTCAAAAAATCAATATGACGTTAATCTTTATATCGTGCCTCGATTTCAGCGATCTTGGCTTGATTCTGTTTGATCTTGTCGCCTTCTGGCACTCCCTCAAAACGGTTACGTTCAAAGCCATACCAAAGGATTGGCATAATAACAACCATGCCTACAGTGAGATAAAACACCTTCTCATTGGGTGGGAAGAAGCCAGTAATAGCGAGAGTAACGCCAGCCAATACTGCAATGACAGCATTGATCTTCGAGAAAGCTCCGAGGTTAAATGGTCCTTTCTCGGGCCATTTTGGTCCACCTTCAGCGAAGAAACCCGCCGCAATAGGCATAACCATGGAAAGGTAAAGGAAAACCGCACAAGCAACAGCCAACACAAGGTAATAGGGTGCGTACACGGTGCTCAACAAAGCAAATGCCGCAGATACCCAAATTGCATAGGTGGGTGTGCGATAGGTAGTGCTGACGTGGGAAAGAGTCTTTGATGCTGGGAGGCCGCCATCACGTGCAAAGGCAAACATCATACGTGAGCAGGATGTAAGACCAGCCAACGCGCAGAGGAAGTTTACGATCACAAGACCGGCTGCAAGCGTCACACTTAACCAATGTGGCATCAAAGATGAGCCCCACATATAGAAGAATGAACTCCAGCCTGCTGCACCTGCTTCTTCAATGCTTGGCATGGTAAGGACGTAGGCTGCCACAGCGACCAGACCAAATAACCATGACCAGAACACCGCCTGATACATGCCTTTGGGGACATTGACTTGGGCATCCTGTGTCTCTTCCGAGGTATGGGCGGATGCGTCGTATCCAGTCAGAGTGTAGCAAACATAGGAAAGACCAAGCAGGAAGGCAAATCCCATACTTCCAGTTTGGAATGGGACTACAGCGCCGCCGACGTCGCCTGTAAAGTTAGTAAAGGTCACAAGACGGGAGAAGTCCAAAGCCACTGGACTAAAAACAAACAATGTGATGATCAAAACGAAAGTAAGAGCAAAGATCAAATAACCGCTGAAGTCGGTTAATTTTGTAGTAATCTCAATCCCATAATGGTTTAGAAGTGACTGGGCAGTCAAGACAACTGCCATAAAAATAAATTGGTGCCAGTATCCAAATCCGGAGACATCCACGCCTAAGGCTGTGCCAAGAAACAGATCCTTAAAGAAGACTGAGTAGAGCAACACATCTACTGAGGAAACCACGCAGATCAAACCAACGAGGTTGAACCAGGCAGTAGCCCAGCCCCAAGCCTTACCACCAAGGTGTGAACTCCAATGGTACAAACCACCTGCTGTCGGGAAGGATGATGCGATCTGTCCCATCCCAAAAGCAACGGTCATACCAAGAAATCCGCCAACGAACCAGATCCAGAAGGCGCCTCCAGGCCCCGCAGCATTGAACGCCGCAGGAAAGGCGGAAATTCCACCCGCAAGGATACAAATGATTGAAAACGAAATTGCGAAATTTGAAAAGCCGCTCATGCGGCGCGCAAGTTGCTGGGCATACCCCATCTTATGCAGTACTTGCCTGTCATTCTCTTGCACCTTATTGTCTTTTTTACTCATGCCTAACATTCTCCTTCTTGTAGAATATTGATCTTGACACGAACAAAACAAAAACTTTAGTGCGGTGCGGTACTTTGGGTATTGAACCTCCTTCTGCCTATAAATAAGGCATTACAAAATGAGTTAAAAATAATTCACAGGCAAAATGGAAATAATTAGACAACCACAGCCTATTAGCGGAACATTATGTCACAAAACTGCTCTTGCGTGAATAGAATATCTGTTCTAAAATATGGATATGGACTCGATCGATACTCTCAATTTGTTAGCCCCACAGATGTCTTTGGAAGTGGACGGTGAACCACATCTTTCTTCCGCCTCATCATCCTGTTTTACTTCAAAGGAACGTGACCATGCCTTTACCCAGTCTGCCCAATTGCCAAATGGACAAAAGATCCTGCTGCTCAAGACTCTGCTTTCTTCGGTTTGTGAACGTGATTGTTTCTACTGTCCTTTCCGAGCTGGACGTGATTTTCGCCGGGCAACATTTAAGCCCGATGAATTCGCATCCTTATTTATCAGGTTGTCTAGCGCGAACTTGGCAGAGGGCTTGTTTCTCAGTTCAGGGCTGGCAGGTGGTGGTGTGAAGACACAGGATCAACTACTGGCCAGTGCAGAAATATTACGGGGAAAATTTCAATATCGTGGATACATACACTTAAAGATCATGCCAGGTGCGGAGAAAGACCAGGTATACCGTGCCATGCAACTGGCAGACCGTGTCTCCATCAATTTGGAAGCACCTAACACGGAGCGGCTTGCAAAGCTTGCACCACATAAAATATTTCTTGCAGAATTATTACAACCCCTCAAATGGGTTGAGGAATTTCGAAGCACTGTCCCTGCCTATAAATTCTGGAAGAAGCGTGTGCCATCGACTGTCACACAATTTGTCGCCGGGGGATCTGATGAAAGTGACCTTGAACTGTTGACGACCACGAATTGGTTGAATAAAAATGTCCACATAAAACGCGCTTATTTTTCCGCCTTCAATCCAATTTCAGATACGCCTTTCGAGAACAAACCCGCCACAGACCCCATGCGTGAACACCGTTTATATCAGGCCTCTTTTTTACTGCGGGATTATGGTTATGATCTTGAAGACTTGCCCCTCACCAAGGCTGGTAACCTACCCCTGAACACTGATCCCAAGCAGGCATGGGCTCAGATAAACCTGGCTGGGCACCCAATTGAGATAAACAAGGCTGAAAAGCGGGATTTGATCCGCATACCTGGCATCGGCTTAAAAGGCGCTGATGCCATTTTGAATGCACGCAGGATGAGTCCAATACGAGACATATCTTCACTAATAAAACTCGGGGTGATCGCTGAGAATGCGGCGCCATATCTGTTATTGGATGGGCACCAGACTGCAAGGCAGATCGAGTTATTTTGATTCGCAGGGAACAAAAATATCAACACGCAAACTGCACATACCCGAAACAATAAAACTGAATTTTGATCGGCGAAAAAAGGGTGGGGGGGATATCACTATATAATTTACAAATTCTCCTGAACGTCTTTTTTTGATGATATTCATGAAAATCATTTCTTAACAACCTTAAAGTATTTTGATATTTTAAGATAAAACCTTGTAATATATCTCAATGCCGCTATACTAATGATGTAGGCTTAAAAGACATAAGGAGATAAGAAAATGGTTTCGACAATGGAAGCACTTACAATACGAACAGAAAATAAATTTAGAACTCTTGTCACAAAACAGTCGTATAGAAAAGGTGAGGTAATCTGTTCTATTCCAAGCGAGAACATCGTGGACAAGCCGACCCGTTTTACAGTACAGATCACAAAGGACAGACATACTCATGTAGGCAAGCTTGCTGCTCTAAATCATTCCTGTGACCCGAATGTGATATTGGACACGGAACACATGGTGATGATTGCCCGCCGGGATATTAATAAAAACGAGGAACTTTCTTTCTTCTACCCGGCTACTGAATGGGAAATGCAGGCTCCGTTCATCTGTCTCTGTGGATCGACTAATTGTATTCACGTTGTTGCAGGTGCGCGGTTCCTGCCGCTCTCCACATTGGAAGGACATTACCTAAGCAGGCACATCCGTGAGACAATTATCGAACTGCTCAATCATACAGACCTGCACTTGAAAAAATTACAGGAAACCTAAAAAAAGCTCCGGGGTATTGAAAACCTCGGAGCTTTTTCATTAAAGTTTTCGATGAAGTGACAAAAGTGTGTATGCTCCCGTCCAGGGTTTTCCCAGGCGGTGATTGTCTGAAACTTCTACTTTGCCGAATTTTGCTGCGATTTGTGGAATGAGCATGGCAACAGCAGGCCAATCATTATGCAGCACTGCGGTTTTCATTTTATCGGCTGATTGTGACGCCCACATCCATTCCATACGGAATTTGTCCGCCTTGACCCAATAATCCCGTTTCTCCCAGGCAGCAACAGAAGTGTCAATTCCCTCTGAAATTGATTGTAAAGCCAGTGCTATAAATGCCGCCATATCCTTTGCGTCGGATGTTACTTCGGACATCTTGGCTAATTCACGGATACATAGGACGATGGATTTTGTCAAACGGGTTCTTTCTTTTCCAACAGAATCAGGGTTGATTACACGGCTCAAAGGTACTTCTCCAAGGATCAAATATAAAATTACAAGTTTGGCATTATACCCATCTATCAGAAAACGTCAACTCCCGTGGTGCTGATCCATTAAAGCCCTCTTTTCATAACTTGGAAAATTCCCAACTGTAAAACAGGTTAAAAAAATTCCGAATCATGTCTCGTTTTTATCATTTTTAGCCATTGAAGCCGCTATGAGTATTGCAGGATTTTCAGATAAAAGCCCCATAAATTGAAAAATCACAGTATAATTTCGCCCGCCCAACGCATGGGGATGTGTTGGAATTGGCAGACAAGCATGACTTAGGATCATGTGCCGCAAGGCGTGTGGGTTCGACTCCCACCATCCCCACTAAAATCTATAAGACTCCGAAAAAAGGCAGTCTGGAGGAAACTTTGAACATCGAAAAGCAATATCAGGAAGACCATTCTGTAAAACTGATCGTGGAAGTGGATCAGGAAAAGATGAATACGTACAAACACCGTGCTGCGAGCAAGATTTCATCGAATAGTAAAATCCCGGGGTTCCGCCCTGGCAAGGCGCCATATGAAATTGTGGTTCGGACTATTGGCGAATCCGCCATTGTTGAGCAGGCTGTTGACCTGTTAATTGATGCGGAGTATTCCAATATCCTGACCGAGGCAGATATTAACCCTGGGGCGGCAGGCACACTCGAATCTGTGGAAAGCCTCGATCCGCCAAAGTTGATCTTTCGTGTACCGCTTGCCCCGGAAGTGGACCTCGGTGATTACCATGCTGTTCGGTTGCCATACGAATGGCAGGTTCCTGGTGAAAAGGAAGTGGACGATGCCCTCGAAAACCTGCGTCAAATGTATGCGGCGACTGAAACAGTGGAACGCCCAATTGAGATTGGCGATTATGTATTGTTGGATGTTAAGTCGGAAACAACAGAACTTAACCGCACTGGGTTCGCAACCTTTGTCCGGAGTGAAGATCGTGATACTGAGTGGCCCTACAATGGTTTTGCCCGGGAATTGATCGGCTTGAAGGCTGGCGAAAACAAGACCATTAAATACACCTTCCCGGAAAGTTGGGAAGTGGAAGAGCTTAAAGGCAGAAGTGTTTCCATCGAAGCCGCTATCAAGACAGTACGAGGCGTGACCCTGCCAGACCTTGATGACGCATTGGCGAAAATGACAGGAGCAGGCGATACTGTAGATGCTCTGAAAGAAATGGTAAAGAAGGACGTGGAAATGCGTTCACAAGATGAGTATGACGACAAGTATTTTGTTGAACTCATTGAGAAGATCAAAGAAGGCGCAAAGATCAAATATCATTCAAGTACAATTGAGCATGAAGGCGAACACGTTCTATCTGATCTTGCAAATCGCCTTTCACAACAAAAAATGGACTTGGATACCTATTTCAAGTTGCGTGAGACAACACGTGAAAAATTCATCGAAGATGAAATTAATCCTGTTGCCAGGAAACGTCTCGAACGAGGACTTCTACTGGACGAGATCGTTCGCAAGGAGAACATCCAGATTGATAACGAGTCTCTTGAAGCAGAATACAGTAACACGATCAATGGTCTAATTCAACAAGGCATGGATCTCTCCAAAATGCGCGGCGGCAAAAAAGGACAGAAACAATTAAGTGAAGCCATTGCCATGGAATCTGCCAGCCGTGTGATGACTCGCAAGGCGCTGGATATGCTCAAGTCAATTGCAAAAGGTGAGTATCAACCTGTTGAAAAAGAAGCTGAATCGGCAATTGTCGTGGAAACATCCCAGGAAATTAATTCGGATGCGACAGCAGAGCAACAGGAAAAGCCTGCAGAATAAAACTTTCCGAATGATCAATCAGCTCGGAACTGACGGGGTATTCATAAAATAAAGAGGTCATTGTATGCTTTTTTCAATTCAATTGCCCACAATGACCTCTTTCATCAAACTCTTACGAAAATCCAACATAACTTGTGTATCATCGTCGCAACTAAAAGGAGATAAATATGATTCCAGACTTTAAAAATGTAGTGCCGATGGTTGTTGAAAATACTGGGCGTGGCGAGCGCGCTTATGATATTTACTCTCTTCTGCTTAAAGAGCGGATTATTTTCCTCGGCACGCCGATTGATGACCAGGTTGCCAATGTGATCGTGGCACAGTTGCTGTTTCTAAATCATGAAGACCCTGACAAGGAAATTCGCATGTATATCAACTCACCCGGCGGAGTGATTTACGCGGGACTTGCGATCTACGACACGATGCAGATCATTTCAAATCCGATCAGCACCGTGGCAATTGGCGTGACAGCTTCCTTCGGTACTGTGCTGTTGACTGCTGGAACGAAAGGCAGACGCTATGCCCTGCCCAATGCAACCATCCACATGCACCAACCGCTTGGTGGTGCGCAGGGACAAGCAACGGATATCGCAATTCAAGCAAAACAAATTATGCGATTGAAATCGCTGTTAAATGACGTGATGGCAAAGCATACGGGGCAGCCACTCGAAGTGATAGAGCGCGATCTTGATCGTGATTATTATTTGGATGCGAAGCAGGCCGTGGAATATGGTTTGGTGGATCAGATCATCGAAACACCTGAGAAGGGCAAGTAGCATAACAGATACTTGCCGGACTATCAGTAACATGGAAGACCTCGGAGAGAAATCTTCGGGGTCTTGCACTTATAATATGGAAGCATAATTCAAAATCATAAATACATAAGTGGAAACAAAAGATCAAACCATGATTCCATCAAACATAAAGGCACTAATTCTCGATATGGACGGTGTTGTGTGGAGAGGAGATGCGCCAATTGGCGACTTGCCAAAAACCTTTGCCCGTATCCGTGAGCGTGGACTAAGTTTTGTCTTTGCCACCAATAATGGCACAAAGACCCCCGAAGAATATCGCCAAAAACTGGCAAATCTTGGTGTGGAAGTGACCTCGACTCAAGTGGTGACTTCTGCCTTGGCAGTTGCGCACATGCTTTCGCAAAAATATCCCCAAGGGACAAAAATTTTTATGATCGGCGGACCTGGAGTTCGTGAGGCATTGGAAGAAAAGGGGTTTGATCTCCTTTCAACAGAAGCCGCCTGCAAAGCGCAGGTCTTTGTAATGGGACTTGACCGCACCATCAACTTTGACAAAGTCTCCGAAGCAACCTTGTTGGTGCGTGCTGGGGTTCCCTTTTACGCCACCAACACAGATCGCACATTTCCTACCCCGCGTGGAGAAGTCCCGGGGGCAGGTGCATGGCTATCAGTGATAACCTCAGCAACAGGTGTGAAACCAATTGTGGCGGGAAAACCCCTTCCCTATATGATGGAACTCTCTTTGGAGAAACTTGGAACAACAAAAGAGGGTACCCTCATTGTTGGTGACAGACTTGAAACCGATATTGCCGCAGGTCAGGCTGTCGGTTGTCCCACTGCGGCAATTTTAAGTGGTGTCTCCACACGGGAAGAAGCAGAGGCATGGAAGCCAGCGCCATCCATAATTGCAAAGAGCCTGGAAGAGTTAGTCAATTAATCTCAGTTATCAGACTTTATTGATGTCTGGCAATTTACCCAAAAGTAACCTGCACATTTTACAGGTATCCTTTTCTCTTTTCATTAAAATTGTCATTATTGATTTGTAGCAATTGGTGTTTCTGGATTTATCGGTGTCGGTGTATTTGTGGGAATTTCTGTGGTTTCGATTGGCATGGTTGTCATAGTAAATGGTAATTCTGTTGGAACCTCGACTCCTTTAGGTGTTGTAGTAGCCGTCCCATTAACATTTCCAGAGTTTACAACCACGGTCAGGGAATCGCCAAAGGTTTGCCCCTTGTTATTAGATAATTTCCATGTGCCAGTTATATTTCCTTTGGCAGATGAAGAGGTCAACACAATTGAAACATCCGCTGACTCGCCTGGGTTTACAGTCCTGCCAATAGCTGTTGCCTTTCCACCCATGCTATCACCTGAAACATAAACAAGTTGGTAATCAGCAGTCCACACACATGAGCCTGTATTTGTCACTTTCCACGTCTTGGTAAAATAATCCCCATCCGCAATAGTTGTACCATCCGGGATGGTTACATCACTTACGTAAACAGCCACGTCGCAACTTGTGACGCCCCCAGCTTTGGTGGCAATTGTTGGTAGCAGGGCTGGCGTTTGTTGTTGAAATATGGGACTGGCAATGGTGGCAGCTGGTGAACCTGAGGAAGGATGGGGGGTTGGGGAAAAATTCTCTACCTGTAAGGTTTGTTGCTGAGCTGAAACCGTTAACGCAACATTTGTGTAGATCACATTAATATCATCTTCTGGGATATCCTTTGGTTTGCCAAACGAAAGAAAAAGCATTGCAATTCCAGCGGTAAAAAGAACCACAACACCTGCCCATAAAAGTATGTTCCTTGTCTTCATATCCATTGATTTTTCTCCTATTACTTGGTTGAGATTATAGTATGAATCAAATACCAAAACTAATCGATTCCCCTACTACTACCTTACACTCCCGATATTTTTTTTCCGCTATCAGTTTGCCCACATTTCTTAGGGAAGTTTGCCAAATAATGATGAAGCTAACTCTGGTGTAGTATGTCGTTGGGATAGGCCCAGCCCCCCTTCCCTGACAAATCATAAAGGATTAAGAAGATCCTAATAAATTGGTTCTCAACGATACCATGGAGTAAAATCAAGGTATGATAATTTACGATCTCGACCTACCCACCTTGACAAACCTCCTCCAAAAATGGGATGAACCCGCCTACCGCGCGATACAAGTCTGGCAGGGGCTATATCAACATTTGTACAACTCCCCAGACGAGTTCACCAATTTGCCCAAGTCTCTGCGCGAAAAACTAGCTGATAGGTTGAGTTTCTCACCCATCAAGGTTAGACTTTTCCAGGATTCATCCGATGAGCAAACACGCAAGACTCTTTTCGAGCTGAACGATGGACACTTGATTGAAGCCGTGCTTATGCGCTATGACCCGAATACAAACTCGGGCAAGGGTCGCCGTACTCTTTGCATCTCCACACAGGCAGGCTGTGCTATGGGATGCGTTTTCTGCGCAACAGGTCAAATGGGCTTCAGTCGTCACCTGTCGAGCGGCGAAATCATCGCACAGGTTATGTATTACGCGCGCATGCTGCAGGTGGAGGATTTGGCTGTCACAAATATTGTTTTCATGGGCATGGGCGAACCTTTCCACAACTATGAGAACACCATGTCTGCCATTGACATCCTCAATGATCCCAATGGCTACAATTTTGGTGCGCGACGCTTCACAATCTCGACTGTCGGGCTTGTGCCGCAGATCAAACGCTTTGCAGATGAACAACGGCAGGTAAATCTCGCCATATCATTACATGCGGCGGATGACAATGAACGTCTTGCCATTATGCCGGTGAACAAACGTTACAAGATAAACGAAGTGATCGAGGCCTGCAAATATTATGTCGAAAAGACTCATCGTCGCGTGACTTTTGAATGGGCTTTGATCAGTGGTGTAAATGATACCCCTGAAGTTGCACGTAAACTTGCCTCACGCCTTAAAGGGTTATTATGCCATGTCAATGCAATTCCTCTCAACCCTACTGAGGGTTACCATGGCGAAGCTACAGATCGTCAACGGGCTATGGCTTTTAAAGAAATATTGGAACAGTCAGGTATTGAGTGTACGATTCGCATGAGGCGTGGAATTGATATTAATGCTGGATGTGGTCAACTGGCTGGGGTTGTAGCTAAGGCATAAGTTTGGGAATTGAAAACGGTATGGAGTTTTGCCTATGCGCAATTCGTATATTTCCATTATCAAATTCTAAACTTCACCTAAACCTAATCAATTAAAATTTATCATGGAGTAAATTTCTTTATTTGCAGAAAGAACTCATAACAAATCCCCCACCACCACTTCTTAAGTCGTATACCTATTTCTTGTCAGAACTGATTGATTAAAGTATAGTCAGTTATCTTTTGCTAATGGTGAATCAATGGAACAAAAACAAAATTGGCTTGAACGCCCCATTCATCCCGCATTACCCAACCTTACCAATGAGATCGTAATCTTTGTGGCAGTGATCCTGCTTGCGATCATCACACGATTTTATGATCTTGAATCGCGCGTTATGAGTCACGATGAGAGTCTGCACACATATTTTTCCTGGCTGCTATATCGCGGGCAGGGTTATGAACATTCACCCATGATGCACGGTCCATTTCAATTTCATATCGTCGCACTCTCCTATTTCCTGTTCGGCGCCAGCGACTTTACATCCCGTATCCCGGCAGTTCTTTTCAACATCGCCACTATCTGGATGGTCTGGTATTGGCGGAGATACCTCGGCAAGTGGGGAGCTCTAATTGCCGGTTTTCTCCTGGTCATTTCTCCATATATGCTTTATTACGCGCGCTATGTACGAAACGAATCTTTCGTCGGGCTGTCAGGTATCATCATGTTGTATGCCATCCTCCGTCACCTCGAAGTGGGCGGCAAAAAATATCTCCTTCTTTTGGCCGCCACACTGGCATTGCATTACACGACAAAAGAAACTGCCTTCATCTATACCGCACAGGCGCTACTTTTCCTTGCAATCTATTTCATCGCGCAGATTACGCGCCGCCCCTGGAGAGGTGCCGAGAAAAACTATCGTTCATTTATCATTTCGCTCGGTATTTCAGTTTTGTTTGCGGGATTGACAATCGGCTATGGACTTTACATCCGCGACACGTCTACACTGACAGGGATTGAGACCGCCATGCCAAGCGACCCAAACGTAATGGGTGATTCACCCCTTGCTCAACCTGTCGCAAGCTCATTATCGCCGACAGTGATTGTTCTCGCCTTCGCTGTATTGGTGGCACTCGCGTTTGCGGCGGTATACCTCATTCGGGGGTACACATGGGAAAATATTCGCAATGAAAGGTCTTTTGACCTGCTTATGGTGGCAGGGACGATCGTCCTGCCGCTGCTTTCGCCCCTCCCCGTATCATGGTTAAAAGGCCTGTTAAACGTCACCATTCCAACCACTGCCCCGGAAGTAATGGCTATGAGCGCGGACTTCCGCTCCATATTGGTCATTGTTGGTTTTCTTGTCCTCATGTTTGCTTTTTCAGCAGTTGCCGGCCTGCTTTGGAACAAGGAAAAATGGTGGCAGATATCCCTGGTCTTCTGGGTACCATTTACCATTTTATATACAACTGTATTCACCAAGGGAAGCGGATTTTTCACAGGTGCAATCGGCTCACTTGGGTATTGGATCGTACAACAGGAAGTACAGCGTGGAAGTCAGCCCTGGTATTTCTATGTCCTACTTCAAATTCCAGTCTATGAATTCCTGCCAGCACTGGGATTTATTCTTGCCATCATCCTCGGCTTACGAAGAAAGCCGACCCTCAAGATTCCGGAAAAAGATGAAGTTATTAACCTGCTCAAAGAGGAAAGCATCCCGGAAGCAGAAGAAAAGAATTTCCCCAACATGTTCAGCTTGCTTGTTTGGTGGAGCATCACCAGCGTGATTGCTTTTACATATGCGGGTGAAAGGATGCCTTGGCTGACCTTTCACATGGCCTGGCCCATGATCCTGATCACAGGCTGGGCGCTGGGACGCTTGATTGATACAACAGATTGGGTAAAACTCAAAGATCAGCATGTTCCCCTGACACTTGTTGTCCTTGGGATATTTATTGTAGGCGTAATGGGTATGGTACTAGCCCTTAACGGATCAACTCCCCCATTTCAGGGTAAGGAACTTGTACAACTACAAGCTACCAGTACATTCCTCCTACCGCTGGTGGCGACCCTTCTAAGCGCAGTAGGCGTTGTCTATCTCTTTCGCGAATGGACATTCCGGGAAGTCAGGCATATTTTCGTTTTCGTATTCTTCAGCCTATTGACAGTTTTGACTGGGCGCGCCGCATTTCGTGCCAGCTATATCACCTATGATCAAGCAACAGAATTTCTTGTCTACGCGCATGGCGCGAGTGGGATCAAGGAAATCATTTCTCAGGCAAAAGAAATCTCAGCACGCACAACTGGGGGGACTGGAGTTGCTCTTGCTTATGACGCCAGTGCGCCTGACACCGGAGTCTCCTGGCCCTTTGTCTGGTATCTACGTGATTTCACCCAACAAACCTCTTTTGACCAGCCAACTCGCTCGTTACGTGAGTCGATGCTTGTCATCGTCGATGAAAAGAATTTTGACAAGATCGAACCTGCACTTGGTCCTGGCTATTACCGAATGGATTACATCCGTATGTGGTGGCCCATGCAGGATTATTTTAATTTGTCTTTTGACCGCGATCCAAATCAACCATTTCCCGAAGATTATGCCTGCAAAGGTGTGGTCAGCGTCTTGCGGCTGGCAAAGAATAAAGATTACACTCCTTTCTGTGAGGCATTTACCAACCCCGCCGTCCGTGCTGGCATCATACAAATATGGCTCAATCGTGACTACACGAAATATGGGGAGGCAAAAGCTCGTTCAGACCTGACACTCACCACATGGAATCCAGCTGACAAAATGCGTTTTTACATCCGCCAGGATGTCGCTTCAAAAATTTGGAATTATGGCATTGCACCAACAGTACTGGAAACCACAGAAGACCCAACTGAAGAAAAATATGTTTCGATCAAGGCTGACCGTATTTTGGATATTTCGATGGAGAGTCCTGTTGGTCTGAACGCACCTCGATCGCTTGCCTTTGCAAAAGACGGCACAGTCTATGTTGCAGACTCCCGCAACCACCGCATCCTGCATCTCGACATGGAAGGCAATATCATGCATGAATGGGGCTCCTTTGCAGACGGTGTAGGGACTCCTATCGGTGAGGGTACATTTAATGAGCCTTGGGGAATTGCCATCGCACCCAATGGCTCGGTCTACGTTACGGATACATGGAACCATCGTGTGGAAAAATTCACTTCCTCCGGGAAATATATTACTGCCTGGGGCGTTTTTGGTCAGGGAGAAACGCCTGATGCGTTTTATGGGCCACGCGGATTAGCGGTCGATTCTGAAGGTAGAGTATACGTCACTGACACAGGCAATAAGAGAATTGCAGTCTTTGATTCAAGAGGCAACTTCCTCACTGACTTTGGGTCTGCCGGCTTTGACCCGGGTCAATTTGATGAACCTGTCGGCATCGCAATCGATAAAAACGGAACGATCTATGTGACAGACACCTGGAATAAACGAGTTCAAACGTTTATCCCGGTCGAAACCGCTGGTGAATTGTCCTTCGTTCCCGCTAAACAATGGGATGTATATGGTTGGTTCGGACAGTCATTAGACAATAAACCTTTCATCGCTGTAAACGATGAATTACACGTGTTCATTACAGACCCAGACGGATATCGCATCATGGAATTCGACGCTGACGGCACGCTTATACGCGTCTGGGACGACTTGGATTCAGAAATCAGCCTCGGTGTGCCCTCAGGTATCACAATTGACAATGAGGGTTTTATCTGGGTCACAGACAGCGCTAATAATCGTTTAAGACGCTACAAATTACCGTAAGCCAAGAAGGATGAAGGAGTAACTCCTCCATCCTTCTTCCACTCAACTATTTTTTTCTCTCCATCTGTACTTTCATAAGCATACGACCCAAAAGCCATGTTTTTTATAGTGGTATAATGGCGTCGTTGTAAAAAATATTTCCCCCGAGGGAGAATAATGAAACTCCACGAATATCAATCGAAGACAATTTTTTCAAAGTATGGCATCCCAATTCCAAAGGGACGGGTAGCGGCTACCGCTCAGGAAGCAAAGCAGATTGCTGAAGAGCTTGGGGGCCGCGTCGTTATTAAAGCGCAAGTGCTGGTTGGTGGGCGCGGTAAGGCAGGGGGCGTCAAGCTCGCAAAAGACCCTGCAGAAGCCGCACAACTTGCAGCACAGATCCTGGGCATGGAAATCAAAGGATTGCCTGTCAGGAAGGTGCTGGTGGATGAGGCTTCTGCCATAGATCAGGAAATCTATTTCTCCATTACCAACGACCGCGCAGCAAAAAAACCTGTCATGATTGCTTCTGCTGCTGGCGGTATAGACATTGAAGAGGTAGCTGCAAAAACTCCTGATAAGATCATAAAGAATCATATAGACCCTCTGCTTGGTCTACGCGAATATCAGGCGCGTGATGTCGCAGTAGCCATCGACCTGCCGCGTGAAAATGTAAAAGATTTTGTGAAAATTGCCATGGGGCTTTGGGAAGTTTATAAAGCCACCGATGCAACACTGGCAGAGATCAACCCGTTGGTCATCACAAAAGATAAAAAGCTGGTTGCGCTAGATGGCAAAATGATGATTGACGATAGCGCCCTCTTCCGTCAGCCGGAACTGAACGAAATGCGCGATACCGATGAAGATGACCCGGCTGAGATCGAGGCCCGAAAATACGGACTGTCATTCATTAAGCTTGATGGGAATATCGGCTGCATGGTCAACGGCGCTGGTTTGGCTATGACCAGCATGGACGTGATCAAACTCTTTGGTGGCGAACCAGCAAACTTCCTTGACATCGGTGGCGGCGCAGGTGCAGATAAAGTCGCCGCGGCTATGCGCATCATCCTAACCGATCCAAACGTAAAAGCTGTGTTGTTCAACATCTTTGGTGGCATTACTCGTTGTGATGAAGTTGCACGCGGCATCCTGGTAGCGATGGATGAAGTTAAGCCGAAGGTCCCGATGGTCGTCCGACTAGTCGGCACCAACGCGGAAGAAGGGCGCAAACTTCTTGAGAATGCGAAAATGATTACCGCAGAAACACTGGCAGATGCAGCAAAAAAAGCTGTCGAAGCAGCAAAAAAGGGAATTTAACCATGAGCATCTTGGTAGATAAAAATACACGCTTACTTGTTCAGGGTGTTACGGGTAATGAAGGCCTTTTTCACACCACCCAGATGGTTGCTTATGGAACAAATGTAGTTGGTGGCGTAACCCCTGGCAAAGGCGGAGAATGGGTCCTTAATGGAAAACTTCCGGTCTTTGATTCTGTTAAAACCGCCCGGGAAGCCACAGACGCGAATGTCTCCATTATCTTCGTCCCCTCCCGTTTTGCCCCAGATGCCATGTTTGAAGCAGCAGATGCAGGTATCCCACTAATCATTTGTATTACAGAGGGCGTTGCTGTTCAGGACATGATGCGTGTGCGTAATTACCTGGACAGGAAGAAAGTCCGCCTCATTGGCCCAAACTGCCCTGGACTGCTCACCCCCGGTGAAGCCAAAGTAGGCATCATTCCAGGAGACATTGCCATCCCCGGCAACATTGGTGTAGTATCCCGCTCAGGAACGCTGACCTATGAGGTATTGTACGCCATGAAAAACCTCGGAATGGGAGCATCAACCTGCGTTGGCATTGGCGGTGACCCGATCAATGGCACAAATTTTCTTGATGTACTTGAAATGTTCGAGCATGATCCCAACACCGAAAAAGTTATTATGATCGGTGAGATCGGTGGAAATGAAGAGGAAAAAGCCGCACAATATATCGGAAGCAAAATGACCAAGCCGGTCGCTGCTTTTATTGCCGGCCAAACCGCTCCCTCTGGGAAACGAATGGGGCATGCTGGCGCGATCATCGAGGCCGGTGCAGGTACGGCTGCAGACAAAATTAAGGCTTTGGAAGCCGCTGGGGTCAAGGTCGCCAAACATCCGGAAGAAATTCCAACATTATTGTAAGGACATTTGGAGATTTCGCGCTAGGATTTTGACATCACAGGCATGCATCCGCTTCTGGCGATTGCTTGACGATCAAGATCGCACTCGTAATAACTACGGAAATAAATGGTAGAGCCGCCCAAAAAGGCGGCTCTACCATTTATAATCAAATTTATCGATCAATTACTTTTTATGTGCATCAATATAAGTGGCAGCTTCGCCAACAGTTGTGATCTTTTGGGCATCTTCGTCAGAAATTTCAGCGCCAAATTTATCTTCAAAAGCCATGATCAGCTCAACAAGGTCAAGCGAATCAGCTTCAAGGTCCTCACGGAACCGCGCTTCTGGCGTAATCTTCGCCTCATCTGCGCCGAGTAAATCCTTTACAATTGCTACAAGTTCAGTATATGTGTCAGACATGACAGCCTCCTGTTTATAATTTTG
>JAIFNG010000131.1 GCA_020047815.1 Anaerolinea sp. | reverse complement strand
TGTCCGGTGTGCGTATCCACGAAGGTGGCGGCAGCTTTCCCAAAGTCGACTACACGCAAGGTGCGATGACCGATGGTGCAGTTCGTGGCTGCCGAAAGTCCGTCCACAAAACAGCCGTCCGTCTCGGTGATAACAAGCAGCCGCTTCGAGCCCTGGTTCGGGTCGAGCTGCAATGCCTGCAGGCCCCTCAGCCCAATCCGAATCCCCAGGATCTGACGCGGACAAAGGTGGTCGTGGTCACAGGCGGATATTTCGAGCAGTTCAGGCAGGTCTTTCATCTCCCGCTCCTAGCCGAAGATCATCAAAGCGCCGAGGATGGTCAAGCCTGCCGCCAGCCACCCATCCAATGCGCCTTTGCGCAGCGGGGTACTGCGGCTGAGTTCGGGACGAAATGCCCGCACTTCCGCCGCCAGCACGATCTGTTCGGCATGGCGCAGCGCATTGGAAAGCACGGTGACCACCAGCAGCTGGGTCCCGCGCCACCACTGTGCGCGAAAGCCGCCGCGCATCCGCAAACTGTGCCAGGCGTTCAGGCTGGACTGGCGCAGGTCTGGCAGCAGGTTGGTCGCCACACCGATCGAAAAGCCCAAGCCGCGCAGACCGCTGCGCTCGAACAAGCCCGCCACCTCGACGATATTGACCGAACTCGAAAGCCCATCCGCCGCCAGCAGGATGACCATGGCACGCAGCACCATTTGCAGGCTGGTGAGAATATTTGTGGATGAAAGCGGCAAGCCCAAGACCGTCAGGTCCGCAGGCTGGTCAGACACGCCAAAAAATAAATTGACCAGGAACAGGATGCCGAACATCACCAGCCAGCGCGGACGCGCCAACCTTTGCAGGGCAGCCGGGTACAAGAGGGTCAATACGCCCAACGTGAAGAACGCCAAAATGATCCCTCTGGATGGAGAGGGCAGTAAGACCATCGCCAGCGCCCAAAGGAATACACCCAGGTGACCACGACTCCCGATGAGCAGTTTCGGAGCGGGCAAGGGAATCACAGCGGGTTGGGCTTGTTTTAACATCAGGGGATCGCGATGATCTCAACCAGCTCACGCGGATTCAGCTTGCCTTCCTGGTCGGGCAGCACCATGCGGAAGGAGCCTTCATCATCGCCGAGCGGGCCGTCTGCGCGGGCGTAGGCAACCAGCGTATCTTCACGGGCGAAGAGCGCCGACTCATAGTTGGCAGAAAAGCCATCCACAGCCACCGCTTTGACGATCTTGAGCGCGGCCGGGTCGATGCCCGCATCCTGCAGCAGGACGGTCAGCGGGACACCCACATAGGTGACACCTTTAAAATCTGCCTGTGCTTCACCCAGCGCCTTGAGGTCGGCGGCGGTGTAGGTCTTTTCAGTCTTGCCATCTGATACTTTTAGAACATCCCCGGCAGCGTCCTGCGCCTTTGGGGCACAGGCAGTCAACACCAGGGCAAAACATAGAATGATAAAGGGTAAACGTTTCATTGGAATTCTCCTTAAGTTATCCAACTGAAGCGGGAACCGCCAGCCGGGTTTTTAATACCAGTCCAAGTCTCCAGCCAAGCCAGCCGCCCAATGCGCCAAAGATCAAATGCACCGTGAGCAGGGTCAGCACGATCCAGAATGCGGCTTGATAAGGGATGCCGAACAGGCGCGTGCCGACATCCAGCAGGTCCATCCAGATGACCAGCAGGTTGCGTCCGAACAACAGCACCCCCGTCACGAACGGCTGCACCAAAGTCCACAGGGCGGCGCCGGCGCCGGCAGACATAAAGGCCGGCAGGGATGGTTTGCCAAATCCGTCCAACACCAGTTCGGCGATCAATGCTTCGGCCAGGATGCCGACCATCGGCCCCACCACCGCGCTGCCGATGCTGAACAACTTCAACACCATGGCAATGATACCGATGAAGATCGTCGAGCCGCGTTTGGGCACGAACAACCTGCCGATCGAAGCCACCATCACCCCCACGATCGCCAGCGCCATACCGCTCAGCGGCAGGTCGAGGGCATGGAAGACCGAGCCGAGCGAGATCTCCACCAGCCCCCACAGCGCGCCAAAGACAGCCATTGTCACAAGTTCACGGGTCGTAAATTTCATTTTGTTTCCTCTTATTCAGGTTTGCGAGCCACCAATTGGGCGCTCCAGCGTGTGCGGTAAGTGCCTTCGCGGGAGGGTACAAGACGTTCAACTTCAAGATAATGAATGATCTCCCAATCATCAAAGGCAAGCCGCAATTCCTGTGTATCCAGGTAATGCGCCGAATTTCTGCCCGCCTCACGCAGATAGGTCTCAAAAAAAAGCAGGCCGCCCGGTTTAAGCGCCCGGCGATAGGTCTGCCAGAGCGGGCGTGATAAAAAGTAGAAATTCAGGATCACATCAAAATATGCTTCGGGCAGCCAGGGGTCCATCATGTCCAGCACCGCGAAGGAAA
Organism: Anaerolinea sp.; assembly: GCA_020047815.1. Taxonomy (GTDB): domain Bacteria; phylum Chloroflexota; class Anaerolineae; order Anaerolineales; family Villigracilaceae; genus Villigracilis. Next base: position 6,703 of record JAIFNG010000131.1, on the reverse strand, counting down.
TGGCGGGTGTCTCTTTCTTAACCTTCTTTTGGGCAAGCCGCAGAGCAACCAGGGATGCATCGAGCGCAACCACCCGCCGGCCGCGCGCCGCAAGATAACGCCCGGTGGAAGCGGTGCCGCAGGCTGCATCCAGCACCAGTCCGCCGCCCGGGATCAGGTCCAGGTGTGAGGTGATCAGGTGCCGGGGTGACCGCAGCGAGTATCGATCCGCTTCGCAGGCGTAACGGGCATCCCAATGTAAAGCGTCAGGATGCGGCATGGACCAATTCCTGGATGTGAAATTTACTGGTGGAGTCTGGCACCATTCTGCCGTCAAGAATGAGGCGCCCTTCCTTCATCAACAGGACGCGCCTGGCATAATGATGGACAAGTTTGTAATCATGGGTGATGAGCAGGATGGCGGTCCCCTGCTGGTTGAGAAGCGCGAGGCAATCCATCAACTGCTGCAGGTGGCGCCAATCCTGTCCGAGTGTGGGTTCATCGAGGATGACGAGCGCGGGGCGCAAGGCAATGCACGAAGCAAGCGCGGTGCGCTGCTGCTGGCCGATGGAAAGCGAAAAGGGACGGCGGGTGCGAAGCTGAAGCAGGTCTGCGCTGGCGAGCGTCAGTTCATGGCTGGCCTGGTCAAACTTGCGATAATTTTGCGGTCCGAAGGCCACCTCCTCATCCACCGAATCAGTGAAGAGTTGGTCGGCAGGGTTTTGAAAGAGCAGGGCAATATCGACCCCGGGGCGCGGACGGGATGACCCGTTGACCGTCACTTTCCCGGCCAGGGGTTTGAGCAAGCCCGCCGCCGCCAATGCCAGTGTGGATTTGCCCGTGCCGTTGTCGCCGACCAGCGCCACAAACTCACCCTGGAACATTTTCAAGTTGACATCATGGATGATCGCCTGGCCTTCATAGCCCGCCGAGAGGTCCTGCAGATGGAGCAATGGTTTTTGATCGGCGGCGTGATGCCCATTGGGCTCAAGCAGCTGGGTCCAGTCGGTGAGCGTTTCGGCGGTGGGCCGGCGCAAGCCATACTGCCGCAGTATGTTGTGACTGCCAAGCACCTCGCCAAAACGACCCTGCGCGGCAATGCGGCCTTCATCCATTACCAGCACCCGGTCTGCCAGGCGGCGCACTTCGGCCAGGCGGTGTTCGATCAGCACAATGGTCAAGCCATATTGTCTTTTGAGGGTCTCAAGCGTACCGATCACGTTCTGCGTACCGGGCACATCGAGCGACGCGGTGGGCTCATCGAGTACCAGCACTTTGGGGTTCATGGCAAGGGCGGCGGCGGCGGCAAGCCGTTGGATCTGACCGCCGGAAAGGTTGGCGGGTTTCTGGCCGCGCAGGCCGGCAAGCCCAACGGCATTCAACGCCCACTCCACCCGGGCTGAGACTTCATCTTCGGGAAGCCCGAGATTGCGCGGACCGAAGGCAACTTCATCATCCACCCGCAGGTGGAAGAGATGCGTGCGTGGATTTTGAAAGACGATGCCGACCTGCCGGGCGATCGTCTCAACGGAAGACTGCAGCGTGTCCATGCCGGCGATCTGCACCGAGCCTTCGACGTTTGCGGGAATTGAGTTGGGGATGAGGCCCGTCAGCACATGCGCCAGGGTGGATTTTCCACAGCCCGAACTGCCGGTAATCACCAGGCATTCCCCTGCATTCACATTAAAGGAGATGTTCTTCAGGATCGGGGTGGTCCCATAAGAGACGGTCAGGCCGTTGACGCGGATCATGAAAGTGCCTCCGTCGAGACGTCCAGAACCTGCGCCCGGGGCCAGCGGGTTTGCGCCTTTTGAATTAAGGAAGGGCGGACCACGACCACACAGGGGAAGTCCCGCGCCGAATCCACAATGCGGAGTCCCGCAGCAAGCCCGGTGTTATTTTCAAGTTCAAAGGGTCCCGCTTCATCAAGAATGAAGAGGTCGCACGTCTCAACGCGCGCAAGGATGGAATTTCCCCAATCCAGTGTTTCCGCCACCATCTGCCAATCCTGCGTTGGAAGGTCGCCATACTCGGCGCCTTTGCGATAGGCAAGGCGGCGTGTTTCCCCGGTCTGCAGATCCCTGAGACCAATGCCGGTTTTTTCATCCCCCTCAAAAATGGAGGGTGAGACCAATCCGCGCAGGCACAACGCCTGTTCCTGTGCAAGACCGGCAAGCTTCATGCACCACAGGGTTTTGCCCGATCCGCGCGGACCGGTGACCAATAACAGAGGGTTGTTTTTTTTCGGGGAAATTAAACCCGCCAGCAGCATACCAGGCGAGTTTTCAGAAATTAGCACAGCGTTAAGCTCCTTTTCAATTCCATCCCGTTTGCAGGCGGGATTTCGGGAGGCTTTCCTGTTTCCAGAAAAACCCTTGCCCCCAAGATCGGGGCTGTCTAGTTTGCCATGATGGTTGTTTTAGGCAAAATAGATCGGAGTGGTTTTTTATACCGCACTCGGGTGAAAATTGCGCTTTTTTAAAAAAGGTGGAAAGCGCAATTTTCACCCGTGGGTATTATATGAGATGAATACGGGTGTATTCTATCTGTATTTGTGAAATTTTACATCATCATTCCGGGTAATTTTAGCACTCATCCCAAAGGGTGAGCAATGGACATTATCGGAAATAACATATAAGCACCGTCCCGAAGGTTTATTTCGAGGTTTTTGAGCATCTGACGACAACCTTCGGGACGTTTTTTCTAAAACTCGATAAAGTCTAATCTATTTCGTTATATCCTTTTTGACTTTTTCCAACTCATCGAGCACATCCAGTTCAGCCCGCAGTTCACCGGACAGCGATGAAAAATAGGTCTTCACGTTCTTCACGAACTTGCCGATCTCACGCGCCGAACGCGCCAGGCGCTCGGGTCCGAGGATGATACCCGCCAGCACAATGATGACAATTAATTCATTGCCGCCGATCCCAAAAATATCCATGTCAACCTCTGCCGACGATCGCGGCCAAAACAATGCTGATGATATACAGCCCCATCAACGGCGCCATGACCAGCCCCATGTTGACCGGGTCAACCGTGGGGGTGACTGCCGCGGCGACAATTGCCATAACCACGATGGCGTAACGCCAGCCCTGTGCCAGCTGCCTGGCCGTGACCAGTTTTAATTTTGCCAGGAACATAATGACCAGCGGCATCTCAAAACAAATGCCGATCCAGAACATAATGCGGGTGATGAACTCAAAATAATTTTCAGGGCGCACCTGCGTGGTAATGCCCATGAAGCCGCTCAAAAAGGGAATGGCGGTCGGCAGCATGACAAACCAGGTGAACGCCACCCCCCCGGCAAAGAGCAGGGTCGCGAACGGAACCATGAGGAGCAGCCACAAGCGTTCATTGCGTTTCAAGCCGGGCAGAATGAATGCCATGATCTGGTAGACAATGACCGGCATGGCAAGCACAAAGCCGCCCAGCAGCGAGACCTTCATGAAGATGGCGATGTTCTCGGTCAGCTCGATCGAAACCAGTTTCGCCATGCCGCCAATGGGCAGTGCAAGATATTGGATGACCTGCTCGGAGAACGCAAAACTAACGCCGGTGGTGACCATCAATGCGAGAAAAGCCTTGAAGACCCGGACCCGCATTTCGTTAAGGTGCGCGAGCAGCGGCGCGAAACCCTCCACCTGCACGCTGGCTTTTTTATGGGCGCGGCCAAAAGCGCGAAAGACATCGCGCCAGCTGCGTTTTTTCTTTTTATCAACGGTTATATCGCCCACAGCGAAGAATTTATCCTTTGTTCTGATCGGGGTCAGTGGGATTCTCTTCGGATTTTAACCCGCTGCGAAAACTGCTGACACCCTTGCCCAACTCACCGGCGATCTTGCTGATGCGTCCCACGCCAAAGAGCAGCAGGATGATGACGAGAATTATTACCAATTCCGTGGTTCCTAGATGAAACATGTTATTTTCTCCTTATATATCTTTTGAAAGGCGGAAAGTCTGTGGTGTTGTCAGGTCCACTTTTAGTTCGCGCAAAACCGGTTCGTTATCGCGGGTTTCGACCACATGACTGCAAATTCCAATTTCGATGTTCAATTTTTTCAGGCTGCTGATCCTGCTGACGTGGAACTCCAGGCTGTTCTGTTCCTCACTGACACTGTATTCGCGATAGTCAGCCTTGTCAAAGACCTGCCGGGCAGCGGGGATATCCTCTCCGAATACCTTGGCAGTCTTCAGGAAATAATCCTTCTGTGAAAAGTATAACCGGTTCGGCAGGCGCTGCCCACTATTTTGTTTGTACAACTGACCCGTGTGCTTGTTTTCAAGCGAGCAGTAATGCACGCCAAGTTTCAAACCGGCAGCCAATGCAAAATCCAGCAGCTCAAGGCAGACGGTTTCACTGCCGGCAATGGGAAGCCCGCCGGCGTACCAATAATCATACAGCACATGGAAGGGGCGTGCTTTGACCTTGTAACCCTTCTCACGAAACGCTTCAATGTTATTGAGCGGGAAGCAAAATTCCAGCAGATTGATGCCAAAGATATTCAGTTCTTCGAGCCGCAGCAGGACCGCTTTCATTTCCTCCAATGTATCCGGCAGGACAGGCATCTCGACCATGACACTGGGGATGTACTCACGGGCAAGGGCAATATTTTCATAGGTGAGCATGTGACCCTTTGCCAGGTCATGCATGCGAATGCTAAAACGGATCTCCCGTAATCCGGATCGCTGCAGAGCCTCAAGCGTGGCGCGGTCAATATGGTCGCCGCTGGTATAAAGGCGCGTGTGCGCCTGGGGGTACAGCTCACGCGCATGTTCAAAGAAGCGGTATGTCTCTTCCTTGTGCAGCAGCGGTTCACCGCCCGTCAGGGCAAGGTGCCCCATGTGCGGATTGACACGCCGCATTTCGTCCAATTCCGCGACCGTGTCACGCGTATGCCCGCGGTAATATTCATAATTTTCCTGGTTCGGGTTGAAACAATAAAAACAATCGCGGTGACACTTCAACGAGATGAAGAAGGTGGAACTGTCAGCGCCGGTCTGGCAGGCGACGCAGGAGGGCGAAATGCAGTTTGTATAAATGCTTTTGGCATTGTTGCGAACGACCGCGCTCTTCTTTCTCAACGCCTCGATCTTTTCCGCAGCCATGGCAGTCGTATCCTGGCTTTCCACCTCAAGACCCATCACCCGCACCTGCTCCAGGAAGTCCTGATGGATCTGCACATAGGTATTGGCATATTCGCGCAGCACTGAATTTTTAATTTCGGGCAGGGTGGCTTTCGTCACATCTAGGATCATGATCTGGATTCCTTTAAAATTTTCCGGGGCATGACAGAACCGAATGGATGCGCCCGGCGGTACTCGCACAGCGCACACAACTTCACATCAGCGCGCGCCGCGATCCACGAATTGCAGCGTGTACAGCGCACCAGTGCACCTGATTCGACGACCTGCGGCTCCCTGGTGCTGAAGACCTGTTCAAAGGCCGGCTCATGGTCCAGCGTGATCGCGTTCGGCAGGCAGACGCGTGTGCATAAGTCACAGCCGATGCAGTCCTGTACAGCGAATGAGATGGAGTAAGTCATTTGCTCGTCATTCTTCATGAAGCGCAGTGCCTCGGTGGGACAGGCTCGTCCGCAGGCACCGCAGGCGGTACAGGCATCTGAGACCGTCAGCGAGGCAAACCCAAACCCATGCAGGCTGACATTTCGCAAAACGGATGGCGCGGGCAGGTGCGATACCGCAGACTGCAGCCTCAATCGGTCGCGCCCGGGCTGGCGTTTGGATGCAGACACGCCATTTTCCATGGCACGCGCAAGCGCCACTTGTCCCTGCTTTGCCATCATGCGGAACAGGTCGCGGCGTGAGAGCGGGGGATTCTTTGCGCTCCAAAGCGGGCGTTCCACAGGCGCTTTAACCTCATCCGCGCAGGTGACAGAATCAACTTGATCCCATGCGGATAAGAAGCGGTCGGCCTTTTCAGCTTGCTGGTGGATCTGGGGTTGAAGAGTCTGCCATTTGCAGGCAGCGCAGGCATCGGTGCGGAGCGTGAGGCGCTTCACGCCCAGGGCTGAGAGAGTCAAAAATGCGCCGCTCCCCAGGCCCACCAGGCATCCTTGAATTTGGATCCCAATGGCTTCGGGGTTTGCGCCCGTTCCGGGTTGGGGATGAAGCCCGCAGAGCAATTCAACCGGCTGGTCTTCGATATGCGTGGCGCAGGTTAAAAGGTCCGCCACGTTATCATCCGCGCGGTATGCGCCAACCGGGCAGACGGGCAGACAGGCGAGGCAGGATTCACAGCGCTCCACGTCCAGTGTGGGCGGCTTGCCAGCCGTGATCGCCGCAACAGGGCAAACACTAAAACACGCCTCACAATCTGAAGACTGGTCCTGCGCATGCAGGCAGCGTTTACCATCCAGCAGGACTTGCGAACGGTCGATCGAAGCGAACCGTTCGGCTGCGTTAAGCAGACTCACAGAACGGCCTCTTTAGGCATATGGATCTGCAGGGTTTCGGCGGCGGCGAGAAAAGCCCCATGTGTCAGGTGGGCAATGCCGCGATAAAAATCAGTGGAGGCGTGCTCCTTGACAATTTTCGCCCAGACAGGACCCCAGCGCAAAAGGTGTTCAGAGAGAAATTCACGTTGGGCTTGCAGCGCTTCCTCAAGCGCTCTTTGGTCGTCCTGTTCGATGGCGTGTAATGCCATCGAAGCCAGATGCGCAACGAACAGCATTTCAAGGCCGATATTGTCATCCGGCTCGCTGTT
>JAIFNG010000018.1 GCA_020047815.1 Anaerolinea sp. | reverse complement strand
TGCCGGACTCGCTGGATACATCCGCCGCGCGGCTGACAGACGCGAACCTGTTTCAGGTTTCCTGGACCAGTGACCCGGCTGTGCCGCCGCTGAACAAGATCCATACGTGGATATTACACATTGAAACCGCAGACGGCAAACCGCTGGAGGGCGCTGAAATTCTTGTGGATGGTGGGATGCCCCAGCATGGTCACGGCTTGCCGACCAGACCCGAGGTGACCGAAGACCTGGGCGGCGGCGATTATCGCGTGGAGGGGATGAAGTTCCAGATGCCCGGTTACTGGGAAGTGCGCTTCAATATCCGTGCCGATGGTCAGGCTGATGCGGTCACGTTCAATTTAATTCTCGAATAACCGGAAATGAAACGAGTCTTCCTGCTCATTGGCGGAGTCCTGCTCATTGCCGCGATCATAGTCTGGTGGGCGGTGACAAGCCAAACATCCTGGGGCGATGCGGAAAAAGCCACCCTGCGCGGACTATGGATCGGCAGTCTGCCCGCACTGCCTGCCGACCCATCCAATGCGTACGCCGCCAACCCGCAAGCCGCTGCGTTGGGTCATAAACTTTTTTTTGACCCGCGTTTCAGTTCGAACGGGGAGGTTGCCTGTTCCACCTGCCATCAGCCTGAATTGATGTTCACCGATGGCCTGCCGCTGGCGGAGGGGGTCGGCACCACCACGCGCAAAACCATGACCATCATCGGCACGGCGTACAGTCCCTGGCAATTTTGGGACGGGCGCAAAGACAGCCAGTGGGCACAGGCGTTGGGTCCGCTGGAAAGCGCGGTGGAACACGGGGGCACACGCACGCAGTATGCGCATTTGATCGATGAGTTTTATCGCGCCGAATACGAAGCCATCTTTGGGGCATTGCCCGATCTTTCTGACCGTGCGCGCTTTCCCGAAACGGCAGGTCCGGTGGAGGACCCGTCCGCCCGCGCCGCATGGGAGGCGATGACCGGCGAAGACCGCGACACAGTCACCCGGGTGTATGTCAACCTCGGCAAGGCAATTGCCGCGTACGAACGTTTGATCGTGCCGGCGCCCTCGCGATTCGATCAATATGTCGAAGCCCTTTTGAATAACGATGGAAAAGCCATGCGGGCCGCGCTCACTGCCGATGAAGTGGCGGGACTGCGTTTGTTTATTGACCGGGCGCAGTGCATCAACTGTCACAACGGCGCGCTCTTTACCAACAATGATTTTCATAACACAGGGGTTCCAACCGCGCCAGGACTGGAACCCGATAACGGACGGGCATCCGGGGTGACCCAGGTGCTGGGCGATGAATTCAATTGTCTGGGTCCGTGGAGTGATGCGCAAAAGGAGGATTGCTCTGAATTGCGCTTTGTCACATCTGAAGGCGGGCAACTGCAGGGGGCATTCAAACCGCCCACGCTCCGCAACGTGGCCGCGACCGCGCCCTACATGCACGCCGGGCAGTATGCCACACTGGAGGAAGTGTTGATGCATTACAACCATCCGCCCATTGCCCCCATCGGTCATACGGAGTTGGAACCGCTCGGGTTGCCCGCGCGTGAAAGGCTGCAGATCGTGGCTTTCTTGCGCTCGCTGAGCGGCGGCGTGAGCGCCCCGCCCGAATTTTTACAAGCCCCGCAGTGAACTGGAAAGTGATGATAAATTTCTCTTTACCGTACATATCGTCAAAAAGTCAGACCCTAAAGGTTTTACCCGCGAACCAGAACCAAAATTCGCAAAATATTCCCGCTTACAAGATGTTTGTTGGCAAAAGAAACCTTTAGGGTCTCCGTGAGAAAATGTGCGTTATAAAAATGAATTTTCAAATCGGGCTGAACCCACGATAACCCACTCCATTGACAGCCGCTTTCAATGAAACAAAAAACCGACCTTTTCAAGTCGGTTTTTTGTCGCCACTTCAAAATTTTTATCCTGCGGGCGGGTATTAAAGCCGGGGGATCAAGACCGGCGTATTCTTTTTATAGGTTTCATAATCTTCCTGACCACCCCATTTTTTATCCGCTTTGGCTTCAAGCAGCGGAACACCGCTGACGCGGGTCAGAAGCAGGGTGACAAATACCGGTGAGATCATGGCAACCCACTGCCAGCCTTGCAGGACCGGTATTGCAATGATCGCCACGCCAAGCCAGAGGACGATCTCGCCAAAATAGTTGGGATGGCGGGAGCGTGACCACAGACCGGTTTGAATAAATTTTCCCTTGTTTGCCGGGTCGGCGCTAAAGCGGCTTTTTTGAAAATCGGCTGCGACCTCGATCGAAAAGCCGATCACCCACACCAGGAGACCGAAGATTGCAAACAGATCCAACTGCTTATGGTTGGCTGTGGTAATGGCAACCAGCGCGGCAGCCATGGTGAAGGTTACCCACAAACCTTGAATGGTCCAAACATTCAGGAAGCGGAAAAAGGAGGGTTTGAGCTCATCAAACCGGTCGTCCTTTCCCGCCTTTTTGATGCGGGTGAACAGGAATGTGCCCAGGCGGACAGCCCAGATCACCACCAGGACAGCCAGCAGGATCGACCTCGCATCGACACCCGGGCTGAAGATCACCGCGATCAGGGTTACAGAGATATAGGTTAAGCTGCCCGTCAGGTCGAAGTATTTTTCAGTCTGGTACATAAAAGCCGGGATAAAGACGATCCATTGGATCAGAAAAGCCAGTCCCACTGATAAAGCAAAAAGGGGCATTCCGCCCACCAGCCCCCCTCCCTGGCTGCCCGCCAGAGCGAACAAAATACCAATTAATACCAATATTGGAAAAACAATAAGTGACTTACGATCTGCATTTTTCATAAAATTTTATCCTTTGTGGTTGATCTGATTAACGGTGTTCCACGGTTAACTCGGAGGGCGTACACGGCCGCCATCCTTGAGCATACCAAATCATTCCCTCCCTGACAATATCCCTGACCGATTTGGTGGGAATTGGTTTTGGTTATGGAACAATCCCCGATCACTCCCGACAGGGTGCCTGCCGATAGTGATCGAGCCCGGGACTTATAAATAATGAAGGACTGAACCATTTCAAGGGGGGAATCAAGCATTTTTGGACCGGTCTTGCCTGGGGTTTCGGCTCGAAGAGGCCATTTTTAAAAATTGTGCCGCCTTCCTTTGTGTCCTACATGAACCTGGTGATTGAAGGGTTTACCCAGGAAATGACACCCTCCCTTACAAAGGCGAATGTCCATAAAAATAATGATGGGGAAAGTGCCGGATAAAATCAGGCACTTTCTTTTATAATGGTCTGATGTTCAATCTCAAACAACACTTTCTGCTCGACCCATCGGTCACCTTTTTAAATCACGGCTCATTCGGGGCAACACCCAAGCCTGTCTTTGACGAATATCAACGCTGGCAGCGCGAACTGGAAAGACAGCCAGTTGAATTTTTAGGCAGGCGTTGTGCCGGCTTGCTGGCCGGCTCGCGCGCGGCGCTTGGAAAATATCTGGGCACCCAGGCTGATAATCTGGTCTACACTCAAAACGTGACCATCGCGCTCAACATCGTGGCCCGTTCGCTGGAGCTTGGCGCAGGGGATGAAGTCCTGACCAGCAGCCACGAATATGGAGCAATGGATCGGACTTGGCGTTTCCTCGCCAGAGAACGCGGATTCAGCTACATCAACCAGCCTGTTTCCCTCACTTCCAAAGCGGACTTCATCGAATCATTCTGGCAGGGAGTCACGGCGCGCACACGGGTTATTTTTCTCAGTCACATCACCTCCCCCACAGCCTTGATCTTCCCCATTCAACAGATCATTCTGCGAGCCCGCGCGGCAGGCATCATCACGGTCATCGACGGAGCGCATGCACCGGGTCAAATTCCACTCGACCTCGATCTGCTGGCTGCGGATTTTTACGGCGGTAACCTGCACAAGTGGTTGTGCGCTCCAAAAGGCGCGGGGTTTTTATATGCGCGACCCGAAATGCAGCACCTGCTCAAGCCGCTGGTCGTCTCATGGGGCTATGAACCCGAAATACCCGGCGCATCTGTTTTTGTTGACCAGCACGAATGGATCGGCACACGCGACATCGCCGCATTTTTATCAGTGCCAGCCGCGATCAATTTTCAGGAGCAGAATCAATGGGATAAGGTGCGGTCTGCCTGTCACGCTCTGGCGCAGGAGGCCCAAAAACGGTTATGCGAAACTACTGGCATTCCCCCCATTCACTCTGATGACGACTCCTGGTTCGCCCAATTGACCGCCGCTCCGTTGCCGGCAAAGACCGACCTCGCGGCGCTTAAATCCCGTTTGTATGACCAACACCGGATCGAAATTCCATTGATCGCGTGGAACGATCTCAAACTGATCCGCGTCTCGATCCAGGGCTATAATTCCGATCAGGATGTGGAGCACTTGATCAAGGCATTAACTGAACTGTTGTAAAGCAGATTGCCACGGTCCAGAAAAGCGAAAACCAAACGTAGGAATCACGCCCATTTGATTTTCATTATTCTGTGTTAGATTTATGATATGCAAACATTCCAGAAGATCGAATCTGGTTTTCAAATGACCCATTGGGATGACGCGCAGCATTAAAGGAATTATTTTTAATACCCCCTGCCCGCCACAACACCTATGAACTTCCCTTGGTTTAAAAAAGGTTGAGCATCCCGGAGAACCGCATGAAAAAACAATTAACCAGCCTGCTGATCATAATCCTGATCATGTCCATTTTAACTGCCTGCACAGGTGCAGAGACACCCACCCAGGATCCAAACGCCTTAATGACCTCTGTGGTCGGTACAATGGTCGGGGCATTCTTTGCCACGCAAACCGCCATGTACAGTCCGCCGGCTCCCCTGCCGACAGCCACCATCATGGTGCTTCCCAGTTCCACCATCATTTATCCCACGGCCACGCTGCCACCCACCCTCACACCGACCTATCTTTATTTTTCACCAACACCCGGCATCGGCACCATTACCCCCACCGGCACGCTATCCACCGCCACAGTTGACGGCGGCGCGCTGGCAGTTGGCTGTAATAATCTGGCATTTATCCGGGACGTTACCATCCCGGCAGGAACTGTGATCGAAAAAGGGCAGGATTTCAAAAAGACATGGAAGGTTCAAAATACAGGAACCTGTGACTGGGTGTATCAATACAGCCTGATCCCGGTTGGCGGAGACTCGCTGGGCGGTGATATCACCAAAATTCAAAAAGTGGTATCGGTTTGGGATTGGTCGGAGCTTTCCCTGCAACTGGAAGCGCCTAAAAAACCAGGCACATACGTCAGTTATTGGCGCTTATCCAATGGACAAAGTGAATTTGGCGCGACATTGACGGTTTCTGTTGTTGTGGCGGACGCGGCTCCCACCGCAACCCCGTAAGACTCCCGGACGAAAACACCAACACCCTGATGAAACACAAAGACCGCCTGTATTTGTTTCTTGGATGCCTGCTGCTGATGGCCTGGAGCATTGCCCCACCCGACGGCGCAAATGCCATGCCGCAACTGCCGCGTGAAAGCATCACATCGCCCGCACAGTTGATCGGCGTGGTAAATAATCTGCGTGCATCCTATGGACTGGCGGCACTGGCAACCCATTCCGCGTTAATGCAGGCCGCCCAATCACAAGCCGATTACATGGCAGCCACCGGGCAGATCACGCACTCCCGTCCGGGCGGTATCACCTTTACCCAGCAATTGTTAAACCTGGGATTTCCGCTTGCAGGCCAACTTTCCGCAGGCGGACTACGCTCCGAGAATATTTTAAACAGCAGCAATCCCCTGGATTGGAATGGAGTCCCCCCTGTGTGGCAGGATTCAGCGCACATGGAGACCATGATCTCAGCCAGCTTTACCCATATTGGCGCGGGCGTCTCGCAGGGTGCAGGCGGCTATTATTACGCGCTCGACTGCGCCGCCGCAACCGGCTCAGGCCAAATGCAAACCGAAGTCATCGCAGCCCTGACCAATTCACCGGGTTCGGCAGACAGCGCCATCAGCCAGTACATTGTACCGATGGTCGTCAGCACAGCCCAGCCCGATGGAAACGTCTATCACGTTTTGCAATATGGTCAGACCCTGTGGAACATCGCCATCGATTACGGCACAACGATCAAAGAGCTCCAGGCACTCAACAACCTGGGCGACGACCTGCTGGTCTGGCAGGGACAAAAACTGCTGGTGAAACAGGGCGCCACCCAGCCCGCGGCCACCCCGATGACGGGTTCCACACCAACCGCTGTTGTGGTTTCATCTCCAACTGTACCAACCGCAGAATTAACCGCGACCCCGACCGTGGTGGAAGAAGCTCCAGCCTCCAACTCCTCTTCCAAATTGCTGATCGGCATCCTGATCATGGCCGCCCTTGTGGGAGGCGGCGTGGCGGTGTGGCTGATCCGCGACCCCAATTAGCCAATTTCACAGACCGTAAAAAACTGCGCGGATAAGTTGAAATTCCAAACCGTTACAAGTGGGGACTGCGTCCTTTCATTACTGTTAATTGCGCATTTTTTCACAACATGCTAAAATCCGCACTAATCAGCAAGTCTGCAGTCAGTCAAGCCCAGTGGTTGGGGTGGCCGTAAATTCTTGTTTCAACACCCGGCAACCAAATGGGAGATCAAAATTATTTTCTCCAACACAAACAGGGAAAAATATGAAAACACAATGGATCATGCACAAAGGCAAAAAAATCCTATATATCGATTGTTCGAATTTGTCATTTGAAGCGGCAACAATAAAAGCAGAATTGGGAACTGCCGTCAGCCTCGCAGCCAACGAACCGCTTGACTCAATATTGACCCTGACCAATATGTGCGACACAAAAGTGTCCCCCGAAATGTACAACCTGCTGAAAGATACGGCATCTCAAATAGCCCCCCGCGTTCATAAACGCGCGATCGTTGGGGTAACCGGGATCCAAAAGTCAATGCTCGACCTGGTCAACAAACTTGCCGGGAAAAAGACTTTTTCTTCATTTGCGGATGTTGAGGCAGCCAAGAACTGGCTTGTTGCAGACTAATAAAAATTCATTGTCGATCCGCGGTGATATTCCATCGTGGGTCCCACAGCCTGATCCAGTGAAATTCAAGCCGCGAGAGTATTTCTCGCGGTTTTTTTAATTCGCCTGATATGCCAACTGGAACCATGCGCAAAGGTATAATAACCCCAGGCAACGCAGTCTAATCACTGCACGATCAAAAAACAATCAACTACCAAAAGAAAAAATATGGATATTACACTGGCATTAGGCGGCGGTGGAGCCAAGGGCAATTCACACATTGGCGTCATCCGTCGTCTCGAAAAAGAAGGGTTCAGAATCCGCTCGGTGGCAGGTACAAGCTTTGGCGGACTGGTCGCTATTCTATATGCAGCGGGTCTCTCAGCAGATGAGATCGAGGAAGTATTCACATCAACAGATCAGGGCAGTTTGTATGTGCGCGACTCAAATGATGGCCCCTCCTTACTGGGGCTTTCCGGTGCGCGTAAATTACTGGATACCATTCTGGGTGAGAAGACATTCGATGACTTGAAAATTCCATGCGCGGTGACCGCTGTGGATGCAAAAACAGGCAACGAGGTGACCATCTCCAAGGGACAGCTTAAAGATGCCGTGCTGGCCACGATCGCCCTGCCAGGCATATTCCCGCCGCTCCAAATGGATGACTGGGAATTAGTGGACGGTGGAATACTCAACCCCGTGCCTGTCAGCCTGGCGCGCATGCTTTCGCCCGATCTGCCCATTGTTGCGGTGGTTTTAAATGACTCACTGGAAGCCCCCCTGCGCACCTACACAATTCCCGTGCCTGCCATGCTGCCAAAACAGATCACAGACCGGATCTACCGTACTCACGTGGCGCAGGCTTTTGACATCTTCATGCGCGCAGTGGACTTAAGCAGCCGCGCCGTGGCGCATTACCGCCTCGAAGTAGACGCGCCTGATGTGATCATCCGCCCGGATGTCCATCACCTGGACCTGCTTGATAAAGTTGTAGTGAAGGATGTGGCAATGCTGGGCGAAATGGCAGTGGAGGCGGTTTTACCCCAATTAAGGAAAGCCACTTCATGGCCGAGCCGCATGAATAAAATATTGTTTGGCGGCAAGCGATGAGCCGTGACCTGCGCAAATATATGCAGGATACCAATGTGCGCCTGGTCGTTGGCGCGCTCCTTCTATTGTTTATCGTGGGAGACGGCTTGATCTGGCTGATCTACGGCTTCGGCGCGGCAGTAATGGGTTTACTGTGCATGTTTGGCGCTTTCGTACCCATTGGGCTGATCCTGTTCTTCCTCAACCTGTCAGATTGGATCGTGAAACGTGCGAACCGGGACTAATACTCAACTGATCACATTCGGTGATTGGACTCTGCGGGTGCGCGAATCACATTCCCCCAATCCGCGCCTGCTGGTCTTGCTGCACGGCTGGACCGGCGACGAAAACTCCATGTGGGTTTTCACGCAAAGACTTTCAGCCGATTATTGGATGATCGCACCGCGCGCGCCTCATGCCGCAGACCCGGCTGGATTCTCCTGGCGCCCGCTGGACCCCTCCACATTTGGCTTTCCTGGGCGCAGTGCGCTTTCGCCCGCCGCTGACGGGTTGATGAAACTGATCGATGAGTACTCCGCTTCGGTCGGGGTGGATGCCGCCCAATTCGACTTAATGGGCTTCAGCCAGGGGGCGGCAATGACCAATTTGATCGGGATGCTCCATCCGCATCGAGTCCACAAGATGGGTGTGCTGGCAGGGTTTGTCCCCGCCGGGCTTGAGGACCTGGTATTAAAAAAGCCGCTGGCGGGTAAAAACATCTTCGTGGCACATGGCACCCAGGATCAGATGATCCCGCTCGACCGCGCCCATGCCTCGATGGCGCTGCTCGAACAGTCGGGCGCACAGATCACATATTGTGAAGACAAAGTGGGGCACAAATTAAGCGCAAATTGTTTGCGCGCTTTGGAGACTTACTTAAAAGATTAATCGATTCTCACAAGGCTGTTGACGCTCCTTTTATTTGCAGGTATCCTATGGAGCGCAGGAGTACATCCTGCGCTCCATATAATAATTTTCAAGGTGATGTATGAAACAAAATTTTTCCCGCCGTGATTTTCTAAAAGTTGCAGGTGTTGGATTGGGCGCGATGGCATTCCGCCCCTTCAAACTTGAACGCTATTACGATGCACTCTATGCGCCAAAACGGCTGCCGCAGTTCCCGGCCAGTGAGATCATCGGGCGCATGACAGGCTTGACCGATGTACGGGATCGTCCATCAAGCAACCCGCTGCAAGCGGTGGAAGTCGGCAAATTGTATGATGACAACCTGATCGAGTGGGGACGCGAAGTGATCGGCAATGCGGTGGGATTGACAAACCAAAAATTCCTCGAAGTACCCGGAGGTTATGTATGGGCATCGCGCGTGCAGCCCACCCGCAACCTGCCCAATACACCCATCACAGAGATCCCCGCAGGCGCACCTGGTTTTTGGGCTGAAGTCACCGTCCCCTATGTCGACCTGACCCTGGAGGGACCGGTGGTCTCGTCCTGGCTGCAAAGTTTGAATCAATATAACTTCCCGCCGCGCGTATATTATGGTCAGGTGATCTGGATCGATCAGGTCCGCCAGGCCAATGGATTTGTGGAATATCGCTGGAACGAAGCACCCGGACGCGGCTATGGTCCCGGTGACATTTTCTGGCTGGACGGTGCCGGGGTAAAAGTATTAACAGAAGAGGATGTCGCCCCCATCAGCCCGGACGTTGACCCCAATGAGAAAAAGATCGTTGTCAACTTGACCTACCAGACCATGTCCTGCTTCGAAGGCAATAACGAAGTATTTTTCTGCCGGGTTTCCAGCGGCGCGATATTCGATGCCTACGGCGCGCCAACAGATAGTTACTCCACCCCGGTCGGCGACTTGAACACCCATTGGAAGATCCTCTCGCTTAACATGAGCGGCGGCGGTTCTGCATCGGGTTATTCCACGCCCGCAGTGCCCTGGTCAACAGTGATCCACGGGGATGGCATCGCCATCCACGGCGCATTCTGGCATAACGATTTCGGTGAGCGGCGCTCGCATGGCTGCATCAATGTCCGACCGGAGGAAGCCAAATGGATCTTCCGCTGGACGACCCCCTATATTTCGCTGGCGCAATCTGAAGCGCGTATGACCTGGCCCGAGCACGGCACCACGGTCAGCGTGACAGAATTAAAGGTATAGTTTCATTTTCGATGCAGGCCATCAAGGTTGCGCAACCCTTGATGGCCTCTTATATAATACCCACGGTCGCAATTTGTGACCGCCCTGGGTATAAAATTTACGAGGGTTCAGTCAAATGGAAGTTTCTCAAATATCGATCGGGCTTGCCTTTTTGGCGGGGTTGGCATCTTTTCTTTCACCGTGTGTTTTTTCCCTGGTCCCGGCCTACGTAGGCTATCTCGGCGGGCTGGCGGCTGGCGGCGAAGATGGCAAGTCCAACCGCTGGGTCACCTTTAGTCATGGTCTGGCCTTTGTGTTGGGCTTCAGCCTTGTGTTTGTGCTTTTTGGCGTGGTAGCCGCCTATGCCGGCGCATTACTTTTTGACCTGCGTTACTGGCTGAGCAAGATCGGCGGCATTGTAGTCGTTGTCTTTGGTTTGCACATGATCGGTGTTTTTCACATCCCCTTCCTGGCGTATGACACCCGCGTTCAACAGGCTCCCGACCCCAAATGGGGCTATCTCTCCTCGGTCATGATGGGCGTGTTTTTCTCGGCCGGCTGGTCTCCATGCGTGGGCCCGGTGCTGGGCGCAATTCTGACCCTGGCGATCAACGGCGGTTCCATTTCCCTCGGCGCAACGCTGTTATCCGCCTACTCCATCGGGCTGGGAATTCCATTCCTGGTGGCGGCGCTTGGCATCGGCTGGGTGACGACCGTCTTGAGAAAATACGGCAAAACCATGCGCTATGTTGAAATTGCAATGGGTGTGATCCTGGTCATTATCGGCGTGATGCTTTTCACAGGCGCATTTGAGTTGATCGCCCAACAGGGTCAATTCTTCTTCTTTGATTTCGGGATCTAACAGAACAAGACCACTTAAACACAAAGGCACCAGAGAGCACAAAGGGTTTCAGACTTTGTGACAGCGTGTCCTTTGTGTTTGTTTTTTAGAGGAGCCGCAGGAATAATTATGCTCAATGTAACTTTGTACACCCGCAAGGGCTGCAAGTTGTGCGAAGAAGTCAAAGACAGCTTGAATGAACTGCAAGCCCAATATCCGCACCGGCTGGCAGAGGTTGACATTGACAGCGATTCGGCACTGGTGGAGAGTTTCGGATGGGAGATCCCCGTCGTGGAGGCTGGTCCCTACCAGTTGAAAGCTCCGATCACCCGCCAAAAATTACAAATGACCATCGGCGCCGCCTTCGATAGAATGAATCAACTGGAGCAGGTTGGCGATCCCGAATACCTGATGCGAATTAAGAGAGGAAAAAAAGTGACCACTGGAGACCGTGTTTCATTCTGGATTTCACGCCGCTACCTGCTTTTACTCAATCTGTTCATGTTCTTTTATGTCGGCCTGCCCTTCCTCGCCCCAACCCTGATGAAACTCGGCGCGACATTCCCCGCAAAGGCAATTTATCGAATATACAGCCCGCTGTGCCACCAATTTGGTTTTCGCTCCTTCTTCCTTTACGGAGAGCAGCCTTTTTACCCGCTGGCAGAGGCCAATGTGGATGGGGTAAAAACCTTTGAGCAGGTAACGGGTATTCCCAACCTGAACGACCCCTACAGCTTTACGCGTTTTGAAGCGCGAAACTATATCGGTGATGATGCCGTGGGCTATAAGGTTGCGCTGTGTGAACGTGACGCCGCCATTTATTTTGCCATGTTGATCTTTGGAGTGATCTTTGGTTTAACCGGGCGCCGCATCCCCTCCCTGCACTGGGCGCTCTGGCTGCTGCTTGGGCTCGGACCGATCGGGCTGGACGGCTTCTCGCAGCTGCTCAGCCAATTTGATTGGGAGTGGTTTGCTTCCATGATCCCGTACCGTGAGAGCACACCGATCCTGCGCACACTGACGGGCGCATTCTTTGGCCTGGCGACTGCCTGGTTTGCCTATCCCAATATCGAAGAGTCCATGAGCGAAACACGCCAGTACTACATTAAAAAATTTGCAGTCCTTGAGGCTTCCAAATAATGTCATTCCATGATCTCAATGGCTTGCGGTATTACAGTTTTGAAATCTTTTCCACTGCGATCAAACAGGCTGTCTTCACGCGGCACGGTGGAACCAGCCCAGCTCCCTGGCATTCGCTCAACCTGGGCGGAGCGGTGGGAGATGACCCTGCACGGGTGGTGGAGAATCGCCGGCGCCTGTACCAGACCATGGGGTGCAGTCCGGAATCGATCCAGGACGTTTGGCTGGTGCACGGAACAGACATCATCTACGCTGACAACCTGCGCCCACAGGATGCGCCTTCCCCAAAAGCAGACATCATCTTCACCAATCACCCCGCTGTTTCATTATTCATGCGCTTTGGCGATTGCGTCCCGATCCTGTTCCATGACCCTGTAAAAAAAGTCATCGGCCTTGCCCATGCGGGCTGGCTGGGAACCCTGCGCGGGGTCGTCGGTTCTGCTGTGCGTGGAATGCAGGCACACTACGACTGTCAGCCCAAAAACATCATTGCGGGCATCGGTCCTTCCATTGGCGTGGATCATTATGAAGTGGGCGGGGATGTCATTTCCCAGTTCCGCGAGAAATATCCCCGGGATATCGAAAAGATCGTGCACACGAAAAATGAAAGCACCTACCTCGATCTATGGACGGCGAATTCCCTGCAATTGAAAAATGCAGGCGTGGACCAGGTTCAGGTTTCAGGCGTTTGCACCGCCTGCCATGTGGACGATTGGTTTTCACATCGCGCAGAAAAAGGTAAAACGGGCAGATTCGGCGCATTGATGTCGCTGGGTGAATAAGGCGTGCACAGGGACCGATGCGGGGTAAAATTAGCATATGAGTGATCTCGTTCAGTCCATCCGTGAAAAATATGTTCAAACGCTGGATGCCATCGCCAGCGCGGCTCACAGCGCAGGACGCGCGCCAGAGTCGGTCAAACTGGTTGTGGTCACAAAGACACAACCGCTTGAGGTGGTGCGCGCAGCCATTGAGGCCGGCGTGACGACCCTGGGAGAGAATTATCCCGAAGAAGGCGTGATGAAAATTCAGTCTTTGCGCGAGTTTTCTGCGGTAGAATGGCATATGATCGGTCATGTGCAAAGCCGCAAGGCGGAACTCGTGACCGGGAACTTTCACCTGCTGCACTCCCTAGACAGCCTGAAGCTTGCCAATCGGCTGAATCGGTTTTGCGGCGAAGCTGGATCCACCCTGCCAGTTCTGCTTGAATTCAACGTTGGCGGTGAGCAGAGTAAATCTGGCTGGCAGACTGGTGACGAGACTCTCTGGCCTGCCCTGCGCGATGAAATTTCCGCCGTGATCGCCCTGCCAAATTTGCAGGTGCGCGGACTGATGACCATGCCGCCGCTTGGCGGGACTGCGGAATTCTCGCGCCCGTTCTTTCAAAAATTAAAGCGTTTGCAGGAATACCTGTCAACCCAATTCCCGAACGCAAATTTTTCTGAGCTCTCCATGGGAACCAGCGGCGATTATGGGATTGCCGTGCAGGAAGGCGCCACCCTGGTAAGGATCGGTACAGCCATTGTCGGTGCACGTCAATATGCCTAGCGCAAACGAACCAGAATTTTGTTTTTCTTTTCTCTACCGTACAAATGTCATTGCGAGGCGGTTTGTGCCGAAGCAATCTCCTGTTTTATGGGAATTTCTGGTCAAAAGAGGATTGCCGCGCCGCCACACCTGCCCTGGCGGGCGGTGCCAGGGAAGAACAGGAGCGGCGGCTCGCAATGACAAAAATTTATGAGATGTAAGGTAGGGAATTTTCCTTTATCTTTTGGTACTAACAATAAATTGGAGGATTGATGGATTTTTCGGTATTAATTGTCTTGATAAACACACTGAGCCAGATCTTTATCTGGATCGTGATTGCCTCATCCCTGCTTTCGTTCTTTCTTCCGCCCTATCACCCGGTGCGTGAAGCCCTGGATCGCATCATTGACCCCTTCCTGAACCCGATCCGCCGCCTGGTACCCAATGCAGGAATGTTTGATTTCAGTCCCCTGATATTAATTATTGCAGTCCAGTTAATTGCGCGGATCTTGATCGCCATCCTTATTTCTTTTTGAGGTGAAACATGGACAGGAAATACGAACTTCACGGTGGAAAGAGTGGATCAGCCCTGGGGGTGCGGGTAACACCCCGCGCCAGCCATAACCAGATCGTGGATGTACTCAGCGACAGCACGATCAAGGTGCACCTTGTGTGCGGTCCATCCAGTGAAGAGATCAACGTTGAACTGCTGCGCTTCCTGGCCGAAGTGCTGGGTGTGCCAAGATCACGGATCGAAATTGTGGCAGGCGAAAGCGGCCGGGATAAACTGGTATCCATCCTGGACATGGACGTGGAGACCACGCACCAACGTGTGCTGGCGCACATGGATTAAAGGACGAAGAACGGAAGTTGAACCACCAAAAGAAAATTAGTTATATTCGATAATAAAAAAGGGCAAGGGATTTTAAAAGATCCCTTGCCCTTTTCCTTTTTAACAAAATTTGTTCATCACTCCACCGCACCATACAAGCGCTTGTAAATTACATAGATCTCATAAATATTGCGGATGTAGTTGCGGGTTTCTTCAAAGCGTACGGTTTCCAGGAACAGGTCGGGGTCTTCGCCTGATAGTTGCTTCCATGCCATTGCGTTTCCTGGTCCGCCATTGTAGGCAGCCAGGGCGGCGTATAGATCGCCGTTCAAAAGGCTGCGGTTCTTTCCAAGATAATAGGTGCCCAGGGTCACACTGACATTGGGACGGTAGAGGTCCTTCTCATCATAATTGAAGGGCCATTTGATCTCGGATACGATCTGCGCACCCGTTGAGGGTATGATCTGCATTAATCCGCGCGCCCCGGCGCTTGAATTGACAAACCCTTCAAAGAGACTCTCCTGCCGGATCACACTGAAAACAAACAGGGGATCAAAACCATTTTCCTGGGCAGCAGGGACCACGAGGTCGGAATAATACAACCCATAACGCACGCGGCCAAAATAAGGCGGCGCCATCATCGACTCGGTATGTTCATCCAGCCCGGCCAGGGTCAGCACCTGCCGCGCGGCAAATACCGCAGATCGATTTAAGCCGAGTTCCAGCAGATAATTGATCAGACGATAACTACCCACCGCATCCTTGTTCAATTCCAACTCTGCCCGCAGGTTTTCAAATTCAAGCCGCGCATCATCGTAGAGACCCAGTTCCCACAGTTCGGTGCCGCGAATGACGCGCTCATCGGAGGCAAGGACTCCCAGCCCGTTCAAGTCGGTATCGGCAGGCAGGTTGAATGTAAGACGCACCCACGAGTCTGCATCCCTGCGCTCCGATTCGAGATCCGGGGTCAGGTTTGAAGTGACCGGCGGCGTGAAGGGTGCCTGCTCAGCCAACAGTTCACGGGCACGTTCACTGTAATATCCGCCGGGGTCCAGGTTTTGCGCCTGCCGCCACGCTTCCAACGCCGCTTCAGGATCGCCAAGTTTTTGCTGTGATTTACCGATCCATAAATATCCACGCGCCTGGTCTTCGGAGCGCGCAGAAAATGAGAGACTGCGGTTGAATGTATCCAGCGCCAAAGCGGCATCACCATTGCGATAATAAATGATCCCCATCAAAAATACCGCAGTCGAAGCGTACTCCGAGCCGGGATACTCGTTGGCAACCCGCGCCCAAATTTGCAGCGCTTCATCATATTTGGCCTTACGTTCATTGATCCGTGCGGCACTCATTAGATATTCGGCTGACAGGTCGCTGTTTGGAACCCCCGCCACAAAATCGAGCAGTGTTTTTACGGCGATATCATTTGAGCCAAGGTGATACCACTCGACAAAAGCCTTTTCACCCCAGGCATCCGCCCAGCGGGAATGGGCTGAATAGTTTGCCGTGAAGGTGGAAAAATCCTTCAACGCCGCTTCGTAATTTCCCAGGTCACGGTATGCCAGCGCGCGGTAATAATAAGCCGTGCCGTCGTTGGCTGGGTTGTCGGAAAGGTAACGGTCAAACGCAGCAACAGCCACATCATATTGCCCCGCAAAGTAATCCACCAGCCCGCGGTCAAGCTGGCTCACTTCCGCGCCTGACTCCAGCAGGGCAACCAGGCTGAGATAGGCATAATAGGAAAGCGGATAATTCTCGACCGCCAGGCGAAATTTT
Organism: Anaerolinea sp.; assembly: GCA_020047815.1. GTDB lineage: Bacteria > Chloroflexota > Anaerolineae > Anaerolineales > Villigracilaceae > Villigracilis. The sequence continues at coordinate 16,611 of JAIFNG010000018.1, read as the reverse complement.
CCCAATGCCTCTTCGGGTTGACCGAGAGCCTGATATACCAGCCCGGACTCGTACGCCGTTTGGGCTTTGATGTAATCGTTTGGCGCGCGCGCTGTTATGCCGTCATATAAAGCCAGCGCGGCTTCGTGATCTGCGAGCCTGGCATGGGTCGCGGCTGCTTTTAGATCGAGGGCAATATCATCCCCGAGCGCCGAGGCTTGAATGGCGGCTTGATAGGCAGACAAGGCAGCCGCATAATTTAACGCATCAAAGAGCGCATCCCCGCGCATTTCCTGCACGCGCGCATCAAGAATGCCGGGGCGCAAAGTGAGATAGGTCTGCCAGGCATCAGCGGCGGCCTGATAATTATTCAAACGATAATAAGCAAGACCCTGTAAAAAATACGCCTGCCCCACATGAGCCGATTGAGGATATTGTATGATCAGCGTCTGGAGAGCAGTGACTACTTCCTCATAGCGTTCCTCTGCAAAGAGGATGCGCGCCTCGCCCCACTTGGCGGCGGCTTGAACCAGAACATCGGGTGAGTCTGTAAAGGCAACCTGATAGTGGAGTACGGCGTTCTCGTAATCGCCATTTAAGAAGGCGTGGTCACCCACACCAACACGCGCAACAGGCAGCGGGGTGGGCGTAACCGTGGGAGTGAAAGTCGCTGCGGGAGTGGGGGTCGTGCTTGGGGTCACTGTCCAACCTGGGGGAATGGTGGGAAAGTTTGGAAAGATGGAACAACCTGCAAGTGAGACCACAAGCCAAAGCCCAAAGAGAATTTGGAGGTGTTTCATCCCTTTTTTATACTGGTAAAACACAAAGGCGTCAAGCCGGGTTCAATTCGAATTGACTGTGATATATAATACCCACGGGTGAAAATTGCGCTTTCCGCCCTCTAAAAAGCGCAATTTTCACCCGAGTGCGGTATAGTAGCGGGAAACTCATCTAAAGTTGTGGTATCAGACAATGTCGAACACCGGCATCAACCCACTAAAAAGGTAAAAACATGCGAACTGTATTTTGGGAAAACAACGAACTAAAAATGATCGATCAGCGCATCCTGCCTGCGCGTTTTGAAGTGCGGTCGTACCGCGGGCATCAGGAAGTTGCGCGCGCGATCACCGCGATGGTGGTGCGCGGCGCGCCCGCCATTGGAGCTGCCGCCGCATTTGGGCTGGCTCTTGCCGCAAATGAATCCAAATCCTCTGCGCCCGATGATTTGCTCAATGACCTGCGTGCATCTGCCGAAACGTTAAAAGCAGCCCGTCCGACAGCGGTAAATCTGGCATGGGCAGTGGACAGGCTGATGCAGGCTGCGTGTTCTGTGAAAGGCTCTGCGGATGATGTCCGCAAAGTCGTTTTGGACGAGGCGCAAAAACTGGCGGATGAAGATGTACAGATCAACCAACGCATGGCAGAACATGGCGCAGCGTTGATCGAGGACGGCGATACCATCATCCATCATTGCAACACAGGCGCGCTCGCCACGGTGGATTGGGGAACGGCGCTGGGGGTCATCCGCACAGCGCATGAACAGGGCAAGAAGATCCACGTCCTGGTGGATGAAACCCGTCCACGTCTGCAGGGTGCGCGTCTCACTGCCTGGGAACTTGAGCAGTACGGGATCCCCTACGAGATCATCAGCGATAATATGTCCGGCTATTTTTTGAAAGCTGGTATGGCGCAAAAAGTCTTCTTTGGCGCGGACCGTGTGGCGGCAAATGGAGACGTGGCGAATAAGATCGGTTCCTACATGCTGGCGCTCGCCGCCCATGACAATAACGTACCCGTCTATTCGGTGGTTCCCACTTCCACTGTTGACCTGTCGCTCGCGCATGGCGGCTTAATTCCCATCGAAGAGCGTGACCCGGACGAAGTATTGGGCATTCAATTTCACGGCGAACCCATTGCGCCCAAAAACGCCAGGGCCCGCAACCCCGCTTTTGATGTCACCCCAAACCGTTTGCTGAGCGGTATTGTCACAGAAAACGGGGTGGTGTACCCGCCGTTCGATGTGAATTTGAAAAAAGTTGTCAGATAAACCGGCTTGATCACCGGGGAACATAAAATAAGCCAACATAGCCAGCTTGTTACTGGCGCGGTAAGAGAACAGTTTTTACAGGAATTAAATTCCTGTAAAAACTGTTCTCTAGTTGATTTTCTAAAAAAAATCCATATACTAAATTTGAGTGATGATGTTTTTTCCGGGACTCATGGGGATGCCCCGCGGGATATTTATTGGTTTCATAACGCTGCCATTTCAAATTATGCAAGCAGGAGGTGAACCGGCGATCTGTTGTCTGTATCGTATTTCCCGGGCTACATTTGAAGAACCATGGAGGAACATATGAAACGCACACTTTCCAACGCGGCCATCATCATCGTAACCCTTGCCCTGCTGTCGGCTTGTGGACCGACACCTGCGGAAATCGCCGCGATGACGGCCTCCGCATGGACACCAACACCCCTGCCCCCCACACCAACACCCATCCCGCCCACAGCTACACCTGTGCCGATCGATCTCACTGTGACAATTGCAGACGAAAGCGGCATGCCCATCCCAGGCGCCAGTATTGTATTCCCAGAATCAGGCGATGACACACCCGTGCCAGCCAACGAACAGGGACAATACAGTTGGAACAATTTGCAGGGTGAAACAGCCACCTTTACCGCATCTGCCCAGGGATACATGCCAAACAGCGCCGGGCAAACGCTGGTACGGGGACCCAATGATGTTTCGATCACCTTGCAGCGTGACCCATTCGGATTGCTGCCAACAGAGGCTTGCGCGGCAGGCGAAACATGGCTGTATGCTGAAGATTTTCAAGACCAGCACGCGCAAGGCTGGAATGAAATTGACTTGAAAATGCCAGGCTGGACCCTTGCGCCCTCCGCTGAAGAAGCGGGCAATACCATCCTATCCGCCCAATATTCAGATATGCTGGGAGACCAGCCTTTGAACTCCGGCCTGCAGGATGCCGAATTTGATAATGCAGTCTGGCGGATCAGGTTCCTGCTTTCCACCCCTTTTGCGAAAGGGGAAAACTGGTTTTCCTTCAATTGGAGACGCGCCCTGCAGCCATTTGACCTGAACGGACAGGAAATTTATGATTCACGCTATCAGATCCCTGTCGGAACGAATTATTTTGCCTTCCGTCGGTTGCAGCAGCCGGCCACCAACATTGGCATCGGACAGTTGGGAGCTCCCAAGGCTGGTGAATGGCATTTGGCAGAAATTTCCACCTTCGGCAATGTGACAGAAATATGGCTGGATGGGAAAAGGCTGATGGCATATGATGACCCCGAGCCGCTTCCAGCCGGCACCATGGGACTTGAACTTTGGCTCAAAGGCAGTGAGACGATCGTGTACTTTGATAACATCTCGGTCTGTGAGTTAAGCGCTCCCTTTGTATCCATCGTGCCTGCCGAGCCATAAAGCCTGCAGTTATTGCATTTACCCAAAGAAAAAATGTCCCCGCTGCGTAAGGCGGGGACATTTTTGCGCTCAGCCGGGACGGAACCTGCCAGCAGCCTTTTTTAAGGCTGAATTTTTTTGTCCCGGAATACAAACAAGATCTGAACCTTTCACAAAAATTTGCCTGATATCCCCATGCACGTTAAGTCGACCGGTCAACACAGACTTTGCAATAATCAGGTCTTATCCTGTATGACCATTATTCTGGTCATGCAACCGGGTTCCCCCTTTTTACAAAGCTAACAATATTGATAATGATAGTGAAATTATATACAAGTATAATGCTGATAAAAATGACAACTTTAGATCAGAGAATCTCAAAACAGAAATTGAAGGCGCATACACCATGTTTCCATTGATCGCCAACAGCCTTTTGATCGTGGGGGCGGGAATTCTGGTGGCAAGCCTGTTTCCTGTCCGCCAGCTGTTAGTTCAGCTCCCGCCCGGGCAAGCCCGCGCCAGATGGTATATCATGGCAATTCTTAACCTGACCTTTATCACAGGTTACCTGGCTTATGCGCTGTTGTTTTGGGATCAACCCCTTGATCTACACGACCTTATTGTACCGGGCGTATTTTTCTTCGGCGCATGTTTTGTTTGGATGAGCAGCATGTTCTCGCTGCAAGCCGTCAACGATGTGCGGCGTGTGACCCTGCTGGAACAGGAAAACATCACCGACCCGCTTAGCGGAGTTTACAATCGCCGCTATTTGGACCGCAGGCTGGAAGAGGAATTTGACAGGGGCAAGAGATATGAAACGCCCCTCTCAATATTGATGATCGATATTGATCATTTTAAGCAGATCAATGATCGATTTGGGCATCAAGCCGGTGACCTTGTGCTGGGCTTTCTGGGGAAATTAACCCTCAACTCGATACGAGCTTCGGATATATCGGCCCGCTATGGCGGCGATGAATTTCTGATCATTGCCCCCAACGCCCCTGTTTCCATGGCGGATACCATTGCGGAACGGCTGCGGCAACATGTCGAATCTCATGAATTGGTGCTCACCAGCGATCCCGGAATACGGCAGGAGGTCAGGGTTACTGTGAGCATCGGCGTGGCCACCTGCTGCCAAAAGACTGATTCCATTCAAAAACTACTTACGGATGCAGACGCGGCTCTCTATCGTGCCAAACAGGCGGGACGCAATCGGGTTGCAGTTCACCTGGATAGTTCATCCGCCGGGACATAAGAACGGGGCCACCGGCCATCAAGTTTTCACAGATGTTCATCCGCTCCCCCCGGACAACATTCTTACAAATTTGAACTTCCTGTTCAGAAGACCCGCGCGCCGCTGGCGATCTTGAGGACTTCATCCTGATCCATGGGGCGGCTAAATAGGAAACCCTGCACCCTGTCACAGTGACTTGTCTTCAAAAAATCCAGTTGATTTTTCGTTTCCACGCCCTCAGCCACCACCGATAGATTCAATGCGCGTCCCATCGTGATGATCGCGGTTGTTATGGTATCGCTGTTCTTATTGGTGGTGATATCCTGAATAAACGACTTGTCAATTTTTAGAACATTAAGGGGAAGGTCTTTTAGATAACCAAGCGATGAATAGCCGTTGCCAAAATCATCCAATGCCACCTTGATCCCCAGGGCACTCAACTCTTTGAGCATCTTAAGACTATATTTATAATTTCTCAGGGCTACACTTTCAGTGATCTCCAGCAGCAAGCCGTTGGCGGGGAGTCCGGTCTCGGTTAAAATTTGTATGATGGTCTTTACCAGGTTTGGAGATTGAAATTGGCGCCCGGATATATTTACAGAAACCCATAAGTCAGGAGAACCGGCACGTCTCCATTCCATGACCTGGGTACAGGCTGTGCGTAGAACATATTCACCGATCGGCAGGATCAAACCGGTCTCTTCCGCAATATTAATGAAATCAAGCGGGGGCACGATACCCCGGGTTGGGTGCTGCCAGCGCACCAATGCTTCCACGCCCAGCATTTTATAGTCTGTCAGCGAGATGATCGGCTGGTATTGCACCAGCCATTCCTCCTGATCCACTGCGCGCCTTAGCTCTCCTTCCATTTCCAGCAGAGCTACAACGTCAGTGTACATGGCCGGGTCGAATAATTGGTACTGATTTCCGCCCATTGCCTTGGCGCGGTACATGGCCGTGTCTGCATCCCGCAGGTAGTCTTCCGGTTTCAAATTATTGGCATCAAAAAGGGCGATCCCAATACTGGCGGTGGTGGAGCGTTTCACCGAGTTCAGCATCGAGGTCGTCACCAGACGCCCCGCGATCCTCTCAGCCACCCGGATCGCATCGCCCACTTCTCTTACATCGTCCAGCAGGATCGCGAACTCATCTCCGCCAAGACGGGAGACAGTGTCCTCCGGCCGCACACACAACTGCAGGCGTTGGGCTGTAGCCATCAGCAGTTGATCACCCACCGCATGCCCCAGACTGTCATTGACGATCTTGAACCGGTCAAGATCGACAAACAGAACGGCAAAAAGGTGGTCAGCGTGGCGTTGGGCATACTCGAGCCGATATTTGAGCCGATCCATAAAAAGCGCCCGATTTGGCAGACCGGTTAATACATCGTGAAGAGCATCAAAGGCCAGCCTTTCCTCCGCCAACTTACGGGTGGTAATATCACTTTGCGAACCTGCCATGCGGCAGGCATTCCCATCCGCGTCCCGCACCGCCAATCCGCGACTAAGCACCCAGACATGGCCGCCGTGGGCATGTTCGATGCGATATTCACTGTTAAAGTAAGGGGTGTCGCCCCGGATATGCGAGGCCAGGTTTTCCTGGACCAGTTTTACGTCATCCGGGTGCACATGTTTTAACCAATCCTGCGGACTGCTGCCGATCTCGTCTTCCTGATAACCAAGCATTGTTTTCCAGCGGGGGGAAAAATAAATTTCATTGTTTTTCAGATCCCAATCCCACAAACCGTCATTCGCCCCGCGTACGGCAAGGTCATATCTTTCCTCACTCGCACGCAGTTTTTTCTCCATGCTGTGTTTGTAGACAGCCATTTCGATCGCGATAACCAGTTCCCGTTCTTCAAATGGCTTGAGCAGATAACCAAACGCTTCGGTCACGCGCGCCCGGCTGAGGGTGTCATCATCTTCAAAGGCGGTCAGGTAGATGACCGGAATATCCTGCGCCGTCCGTATCCGTGCGGCTGTTTCAATTCCATCCAGCGGACCCTGGATCTGGATATCCATCAGGATCAGGTCGGGTTTTGTTTCGGCTGCAGTACGAATGGCATCCTCGCCTGAGGTGACATGTGCCACCACCTGACACCCCTGCTTTTCGAGGCGCTGTTGTACATCCATCGCGATGATCCCTTCATCTTCGACCAGCATAACCCGACATTTTTGCAACATTGCTTTCCTGCCTCTTTATCCAATGGTTCAGACTTTTTGATAGCGTACCACCCGATCCCTTCCAGCCGCCTTGGCTAAATATAATGCCTGGTCTGCAAATATTATCAATTTATCCATGTTTGTAATGTTTTCGTCACTTTCAGCAACCCCAATGCTAAGTGTGGCATTAACAGTAACATCTTCACTTTCAAAGCAAGTGTCTGCAATGCTCCGGCGTACCCGCTCAGCAACCTGAAAAGCCTCAGCCAGATTGGTCTCCGGCATCAGGACGATGAATTCCTCACCGCCGTAGCGGGCGGCAATATCCATGGTGCGCACTGAGCATTTAATGCGCGCGGCAATTTCATGCAAGACCAGATCTCCCATGGCATGACCGTGGGTATCGTTTATGTTCTTAAAACGATCGATATCCATCATCATGATCGAGAGCGGTCTGCGGGTGCGCTGAATGCGCTCAAACTCGAGCCTGGCAATATCAAAGAAATAACGCCGGTTATACAATTCGGTTAAGGGATCGGTCATTGCAAGATATTGCGTCTGTTCAAACAACTGGGCATTCTCGATGGCGATCGCCGCCTGATCGGCAAAAGCCATGATCCGCCGGGACGATTCTGGAGTGAAGAAGCCGGGTTGGGCGCTGACAACATTGATGAGCCCGGCCACCTGCCCACGGATCTGAATTGGAGCACTGATAAAGGAGCGGATCCAGCCCATATCCGGAATGGTACGCCAGCGGATATCTGCCTGGGTATCAGGGATCAGGCAAGGCTGTCTGGTCTCGATGATCTCATTTAAAATTGGGATGTTGATCAAATTGGCTTGCGTATTTCCCAATTGAGATTGATCTTCTGATCCTGCGTGTATGGTGCTTTTATGATGGATCTTGCGAACGGTGGGACCTTCGATCAACAACACCATCGCGGTATCATAAGTTATCAACCTGCCGATATTGTCAAGTATCCGATCAAAGACTTCATCAGATTTCAGCGTGCTGCTCAAGGCGGCGGAAGTATCGCGCAGGCACTCGGCCAGTCGCCGTTGTTCCAGGTTTAGCTGCTCCAGTTGCTTGCGCGCGGTAATATCCTGAAACGTACCGATCGAGCCGTGAGCCTCACCATTTTCATCACGTAATTCAACCGCCGCTTCAAAAACCCAGTGGATCTTTCCATCACGCGCCTTGATCCGGTGTTCGCATTTCCAGATGGGATAATTCCCCAGGCGCACCTTTTGGATCGCATCAGGAAATTCAAGTTCAGCCAGTTCGTCCAGAAGAATTCTTTCCTGCATCAGCGAATCCCAGAGATCTTCTGTAAATTCCTCCGGTCCGTAGCCGGTGATCTCCCGAATGCCTTCGCCAATGAAATCATAAATAATATTGTCGCCATGCTCAGGGTATGTCTGATGGTAAGGGACAGCACCAGCGACCTCGATCGCCTGCCGATATAGCGCTTCGGATCTACTTAACGCCTCTTCTGCATTTTTACGGTCGGTGATGTCGCGGTAATTAATAATGATCGCCTTAATATTCGGTTCATGGAGCAGGTTGGTGGCTGTTGCCTCCACCCAGCGCCATGCGCCGGAACTTTGCAGCAAACGGAAGATACCCTCCTGTTTGTTTCCCGGCTCTCTGGCAACCTGCGCAAACATGGTGAGAGTCCAATCCTTATCTTCGGGGTGCATCAATTCAAATATATTGTGTCCCACAAATTGATCCGGCGCATATCCAAGGGTGCGTACATTGGATGGGCTCTCCCACAACAGGGTGCCATCCACTGCCAGAAGTGAAATACGGTCGCGTCCATTCTCGATCATGGCGCGGAAGCGCTTCTCACTGTTTTTAACCGTTTCCTCCGTCCGTTTGCGCTCGGTGATGTCGTGATAAATGGATTGATACGTTCCATTGGGCATCATCTTGGTATGCATTTCGACGGGAATGGAACTCCCATCGGGACGGAAAAGATGCCGCTCGCTAATCACGGTTTTTCCTGCCTGTAAAAGATCGAACCTGAGGGGGGTATTGATCAAATCATCGGCATGGAAAAGCGAGCTGACATGCGCACCCAGCAGATCCCCCGCTGTTCTGCCGGCCAGGTTCAACATGGAGGAATTTGCACCGATGATGATGCCTTCATGGGAACCGATCAGGATCCCATCTGCAGCAAGTTCAATTAATTCACGATAACGGGTCTCGCTCTCGCGCAGGGCCGCCTCTGCCAGTTTGCGCTCAGTGATGTCAATATCAATACAGAATAATTCCTGCACCTGACCGGGTAACTTAACGATGGCATGACTGGAAAAAACCATCACGCGCGAGCCATCTTTTCGCATGAGTGACAACTCCGAAGACGGGGCGGGGCGCCCGGTTTTGGCCATCTCGAGAATCGCCTGACTGACATCCTGGCGCATTTCAGGCGGGATGATCAGATCCAGCAAGTTTCGCCCGAGCGCCTCCTGCGCACTGTATCCATACAGCCGCTCAGAGGCTTGATTCCAGTATTGTGTTGTACCATCCGGTCCATAGCCTTGCACCGATACAGATTCAACCCCCTGCAGGAAGCTCCGGAAGCGTTCTTCACTTTCCTTTAACGCAATTTCCGCCCGTTTACTTTCGGTGATATCACGAATAATGGCTCCGGCAAGTTTTTCCCGGGCTGTTTGGATGGTGAATCCATTGCTTTGGATAATGCGGCGTACCCCCTGCAGGTCTTCGATCTCTCTCTCTGCCATCTGCTCCAGGATGCTATAACGACTCTGGACCGCTTGTTTCCACTGATCATTGTTTTTTTTCTTCAAATCTTCCGGACTATTCTGTTTAGGCAATAACGGGAAAACAACTTCAGCAACCGGGTGACCGAGCACATCTGAACACTTTAACCCTGTGATCTTTTCCATGGCCGGGTTCCACTCGATCAGATTTCCCTGGCTGTCCAGCAGAACAATTCCATCCGATGCATGCTCGATCACATTGCGGAACTTTCCCTCACTCTCCCGTAATTTACGTTCCATACCGTGTTTGTAAAGCGCCATTTCTATCGCTATGGTCAGTTCGTTCTCTTCAAACGGCTTGAGAACGTATCCAAATGGCTCAGCTTCACGCGCGTACCCGACCGTGGAGTGATCGGCAAAGGCGGTTAAGAAGATGACGGGCAGGTCATAGCGCGCCCGAATTTGTGCGGCGGATTCGATACCATTCATTTCACCCTTGAGTCCAATGTCCATCAGCACCAGGTCGGGATGCAGTTCAGCGGTTTTCAGAATGGCATCATCGCCCCGATCGGTTTGGCCCACGACAATATAGCCGCAAGATTCGAGGGTGGCTTTAACATCCAGGGCAATGATCTGTTCATCCTCAACGACCAATATGCGAGCTTTTGACATGGTTCCTCAGTGAATCAAACTTTGAAAGTAACCCGAAACGCTGTTCCTGTTGAGTTTTCAAACTCTAATTTGCCACCTATCTGCTTTACCAGGCTGTTGACCAATTGTAATCCAAGTGATTTATTTTTAAGGATATCCAGCCCGGGGGGGAACCCCACACCGTCATCTGCAACTTTCAAACTGAGGAACTGATCAGGCTCAGAGCGCAGTTCAACCCGGATCGATCCATTTCTGCCATCAGGGAAGGCATACTTCAAGGCGTTGGTCATCAATTCATTCAGGATCAACCCGCAGGGCACGGCATAATCCAGGTCCAGGGTGACCTGATCCACATGAATGTTCAAGCGGATATCCCCCAGTGTGCGCTGGTAGGAACGGAAAAGGTCTTTTGCCAGGCTTTGCACATATTCGCCAAAGTCGATCTTTGCCAGACTTTTGGATTGATACAACTTCTCGTGGATCAAGGCCATCGAACGCACGCGCGTCTGGCTGTCTCGCAGGGCTCGCAGCATGCCGGCATCCGTGACCTGGTCGGTCTGCAGGTTGAGCAGGCTGGAGATGATCTGCAAATTATTTTTGACACGGTGATGAATTTCCTTCAACAAAACTTCCTTTTCGTTGAGCAGCCCGGTTTGTTCCTCAAGTTTCTTTTGGGTTAATTGAAGCAGGCGCGCATTCTCAATGGAATAACTGGCTTTGTCGACAATGGTTTTCAGGAAAGTGATCTGTTCGGGTGTGATATGTATTTCATGGTTGAAATCATACAACTCGATCACACCGATCCGCTCGTGCCCCTTCTGCAGGGGAAAGATGATCAATGATTCCACATCCATGGTTTCGACCCCATCGAAGACAATGGCTTTCGTTGAGGTTGATTCTGAACGCAGGAAGGTGATGGTCCTGCCCTCGTCAAGCGCCTGCCGCCAGGTCTCCAGATCCGGATTAAAGCGTGAGCCTTGACCGGTGGCCCAGGTGATCCTGGTGGATACTGCAAGATTATGGACTTTATTTTGATGTGTATCCCATTCTGAAAACGAACAGACATCCGCACCGGTGATTTGAAGCAGTGCCTCTTGTATTTCAAATAACTTCCGGGGCTTATTGGCCGATAAGGGTTCTTCAATAAATGGTGCCGCGTTCGCCAAAATTTCCCGGCAGTCATACAGCATTTGCGGGTCAAATTGTTTAGCCTTGTTCAGGGTCTCTATTTCAACCAGCCCAATGATCTTGTCTTGAGAATACAGCGCAAGGATGATGACTGCCGTCCTTTTCAACGCAGTCATCCATTTTTTTTCTTCAGCTTCGAAATTACCCTGCAGGATGATCGGGTCCCCTGTTAATAACACCTGATGGGACCGGGGATAATCACCCATGGAAAATGAATCCCGCAGGTCCTCCCTCCAAAAAACACTGGAATGGTCCAGGCGGCCCACCACAGAATTGGTTTCCTTATCCCACTCCGAGATGAAGCAGCTCTCAAACCCGCTGATCTCAAGCAGTTGTGATGCCAGGGTATGCAGCACTTCATCGAAGTCCAGGGACGATGATGTGGCTTCAGAAGCTTTTAATAGGATATCCAATTCCCGTGCGCGTTGAGACTCAGTTTCAAGAAGACGATTATTTCTGATCGCGGTCGTTATCTGGTTTGCCAATATGCTAAATGCAGAGACATCATTTTCCTTGAGCCCCGCCCCCCAAACCGCCAGTATGCCAAATACATCCTGTTCATTCATCAGCGGCAGGTAACAGATGGGGTCATCCAAATTTATTCCAGCCATTTTTAAGGAGCTGGCATGCAGTCGCGATGAGAGGACCGGGAACATTTTAAGCATCCCCTTCATATGTTTTGGGTCCCAGTAAGCGGTTTTATTGGTGAGGACCCTGTCGGTCGGCCAAAGGTAACGTGGAATGGATAGTTCACTCAGGGAATGACCTGTGATCTTTTCCGCCCAGCGGACCACATCCTGCTGTACAGACATATGCTGGATGTGCAGGTTTTGCTTGTCACCATCGAACAAACCCACCAGGCTTTCCATACCCAATAATTTGAGTTCCCTGCTGACCAGGTCGAAAATTTCTGCAGTCTGATAGGTGCTTTCCAATTGTGCAGCCACATTTGACAAAGCCAGGATCATGGAATTCGACCGCGCCAATTCATTGGCCCGTCTGGTTTCATTTTCATGGACAATGGTTTTTTCCAGAATGCTGGCCACCTGGCCGGCAAATATGGCTAAAATCGGGCTATCGGTCTGGTATAGGTCAGAACCCCAAATGGGCATGGCGCCGATCACCTTTTCATTAACCAACAAGGGCAGAATACATATCATCCCTTCAGGCTGAATGCCCAACAATTTCCAGACCGGATCTGCGAGGAAGTTGGGTACGATGGGGAACATACGGTGGATGATTCCACGCGGATTAGGATACCAGAATGGCCCCTTATCCTTAAATATCCTATCGCCAGGCCAATATCGTTTCGGGATCTTATATTTTTTCAACGAAATTCCCACCATTTTTTCGATCTTCTTGACCGCCATCCCCTGCAGAGAAACATATTGTATGGTCGCTGTTTCTCCTGAGGGGTCAATGGCTGCCACTGCGCATTGCATGTTCAATTTCTGCAATTCAAGGCCGAGGGTCTCCAGAAGAAGATCTTGATTCGAAGTGTTTTCCAACAAGACTGCCACTCGCGACAGCGCCAGGATCATTGCATTCGAACGAGCCAGTTCATTTGCCCGCCTGGTTTCATATTCATAAGCAAGAACTTTTTGCCGGATTTCCTCTGCCTGCCTGCGCTCGGTGATATCGCGGGTTACGCCTAATAAACCAATGGGTTTACCATGTTCGTCCAACAGAAAAGAGACCTTCACCTCGGTCCAGATCGTTGAGCCATCCTTTCGGGTCAATTCCAATTCAATTACACGCGAAGCACCCTTAAGCTGTTCTTTTGGCCCTGTTTCCAGCTCCATCATGGTCTGGGCAAAGAACGATAAGGCGTATGCCGCAGATTCTGGTGTCATGTTTTGGATGATGCCTTGGGCAAGCGCCTCTTCGACACTAAAGCCAAACATTTCCTGAACAGCGGGGCTGATGTAATTCATTTGCAGGTTCATATCAGCCGACCAGATGACATCGCGTACATTGTCAGCCAGCATACGGTAGCGCTGCTCACTCGCACCAAGCTCCATTTCCATTCTTTTACGTTCCGATATGTCACGGCTGGAAAGCACCGCCCCTGCAAACTCACCCTGCTCATCCCGCAGAATGGTACTTACACATTCCATCCACAGATATTGGCCATTGACATGCCTGTATCGCAGTGTAAATGACTTTGGTCTGCCCCCCTCCGCCACAGCCTGGGAGAAAATGGCGAAGGCTTCAGCCAAATCATCTGGATGCAGTCTTTCACCGACCGTTTTTCCGGTTACTTCAGCAGGATCAATGCCAAGTACCCATTGGTGGGAAGGACTGGCGTAGAGAATGGTTCCATCAACACCAATTTGCATGATGACATCATACATATTGTCGGTGATCAGCCGCAGACTGGTCTCATTTGCTTTCAGGGTTGTTGAGTGCAATGCAACCTGAGCCTGTTGCTGCTGCAAGCTGCCAGCCATCGTATTAAAGGCGGATGCCAGCTGACCGATCTCATCCTTGCGGTTCAGGTCAATGCGATGATGCAGATCGCCCTGTCCGATCCGCTCTGCCCCGTCACGCAATTGTTCCATGGGGTTCACGATCAGGAGGCACACAAAGCGTCTCACCACCAAACCGGCAGTCAGCAGGAGCAGGAGTGCCTCAATTCCCAGCACAAAAACCGCGCTGCGACTGGAGGCAAAAGCCTCCGATCGGGGTAATTCTGCGATCACGATCCAATCGGTGCCAGGGACCGGCGCAGAGGCAGCCACCACCCGCTCTTCATTAAAGTCTTCATATGTACCAGACCATTCAAAATTCGGGGCAGTTTGAATGGCTGATAGTTCAGCACGCCCATGCAGGCTTTGCATGGAGATGACGGCCTCCTGATCGGTATGAGCAATTACATCGCCTGTCTGGTTGATAACAACGAACCTGCCGGATCGTCCAAAGCGAATGTTCCCAACCACATCCCACAGGACACCCATTTCAACCCACGCCGACACCACGCCTTTATCTGCGCCTGGCACAGCCATGATCAGGTAGGGGGCATTATTGGACGAGTACTGTACATCACTGAAATAGGTTTTTCCGTCCCTGGCTTGCAGGAACCATTGTGACTGGGGGATGGTGATCAGGTTGTCCAGCACGCTTTCACCGCGGGAGGTACTTGCCAGAATACGCCCCTCGCGATCCAGGCGGACAATTTCCACCAGGGCCGGGTTCTCCTCAAGCAGGGTGTTCAGTTCATCCGGATCTGACACCAGGTGGTCCGGCTCAACAATGCTGACCACCACCAGGGCATCGCGCACCCGCTGAATAAATCCGCTGACTGCCCCGGCGGCATTGCGGGCGGCTTCAGATTGACGACCCTGCCAGGCAATGCTTTCGGAGCGGTTCACAAAATAGAATACGCTCAGCGAAAAAATGGCCAGGGTGGCAAGCAAAGTGAACCCGATCAGGGAGATGACTTGTCCCCCCAGGCTGCTGCGTGAGATCGGGTGAAGGTTTCGAAGCATAAAGGTCCCTAGGGAGCAGTTGTAAACCGCCCCCAAATTTCATCGTACAACTTTTGCCCTTCGGGTGATAAGGGGAGGATCAATTCGGTTTTTACAAGGTCATCATTTAATGGAAATATCATAAGATTATTTAAAAGGTCCGGTTCTATAAACGGGTATGCCGCCTCATTGGGTGTGGCGTACCCGTTTTCATTTACTATCCTGGCATTGATGTCGGCCCGCATCAGGAAGTTAAGGAACAATTCAGCAGTGACCTTGTTTTGACTGTTCGCCGGAATGACAAATGTATCATTCCATAACAGGGCACCATCCTCAGGCAAAACATAAGAGATGGAGGAATTCAATTCCATTCCGGTCAAAACGTCACTGGCATAACCCATTGCCATCACTATCCGACCGCTATCCAGCACACCCGCAGAGGTGTAGAGGTCAAAATCTTCCAGCACAAGAACATGTGGTTTTAGTTCAAGCAGACGTTTCAGGGCTGCCTCAAGCTCCGCCGGGTCATCGGAATTTGCGGAATAGCCCAGCGATTTCAGCGTCAAACTGATCACTTCGCGTTGCTGTCCCATCCAAAGCCCCACCCGCCCTTGATAAAGGGGATTCCACAAGTCGGCCCAGCGGATAACGGGTTCTTCAACCAGATCGGTGCGCACGACCAACCCGGTGGTACCCCAGTTGTATGGGACGCTATAACGGTTATTGGGATCGTACGCCAGATCGCGGAAGTTGGCAGAAAGGTTTTTAGAGTTAAGCAGGTTTCCTTGATCCAACTCAGCCAGCAGACTCTCCCTGACCAATTGTGGAATAAATCGGCTTTCCATCACGACAACATCATAGATCTGACCAGCCCTCATTTTTTCAATGGCCTCCTCCTGGGATTCGTAAACCAGGTAGTTGACCCTGACGCCGGTTTCCGCAATGAACATATCCAGCACCGACTGGGGCATATCCCCCTCCCAATCGTAAAAGGTGATCTCGTTTGCCAATGGGCTTGGGGTTGGCGCAGGTGCACAACTGATGAAGAACAGGCTGAATACAAACAGCACGAACAGGGTTGAGATAACCTGTACTCCTGATCGATGTGATTTGGTCATGTAAAAATTCCCTGCAAATTTTCTTTATTCTTATCCACAATTTGTTTGTAAACAGGAGCAATCACTTTAAAAAACCTCCCTCGTCCTGCGATCACTGCCAACCTTCAAAAACACCCTTTTCCAATAATATTATACTTGTGTTCAATTTTCCCATTGTTTTCAAATTTGTTAGGAGGTTATGCGCTGGTCTTCTAACCGCCGCGTACACCCCCTTCCCTGTCATCAAACCTTAACGAATCACACCACCTTAAACTGACCCATTTTCAACTCTAAAGACTCTCACCCACCTTTAGCGCCCTCCGAGGATAAACCTCCACATCCAACATGCAAAGTTTCTCCCTCCGGTCGAAACGACAAATAGTTTGTATTGATATTTCTGTAGTTTCGACGAGCGCCCTCCGAGGAGAGACCTTCCCATCCATCAAGCAAGGTTTCTCTCTCCGGTCGAAACGACAACTAGCGGCAGCGCCAGCCCGCAGGGCTTCCACGTCATGAGCAGGGGCTTTAGCCCCGCGAAACCGCAATGGAATGGCCCGTGGCGGGTGTAAAAACGACAAGCAGAGCGCAAAACGGAAAACTCAGCAAGATACAACCTCCAGCTTTTTTCGGGTTTGGTTGGTTGTATCTTGTACCCCTTTCTTAAGAACTATCTATTACCCACAAC
>JAIFNG010000182.1 GCA_020047815.1 Anaerolinea sp. | reverse complement strand
AATATGCTCAGGCACGCGAACAATTGATGACACTGGGTGATGCGCTCCATCCAGAAAATACCACCCCGGTCTTCTTAGATTTTCTTCTTCTGGTAGGGCTACTTCTTCTCGCTTTAAAAAACACTACTGAAGCAAGTCGTCCCTGGGCATTAAATCGTCACGCCCTTTTTTCAACAATGATATTCCGTTTTTTTATGTGGGTCTTTTCCATCATCATGATGGACATTGCGCTTGAACGAAACCCGCCACAAAATAAACTAAACACACCACAAGAGGCTTGATGGAATTTCTAAAAAAACAAGGGGTCAACCTCCTGGTCTGGGTCATATTAGCTGGCATGATCCTTGTTCGCCTTACATCCTATGGGGATTTAAATCTATCAGTGGCAAATGCTGACTCGGGAACTTACATACAAGGTGGTGCATCGCCTCTGTTTTCAAAGGATATGCTCACTAAAAGCCGCCTCTTTACCACCAACCTGCTTTATTATCTGGCGGATGTTCAAAATTGCGAATTCCAGGCGATCAGCTACCCTGCGATCCGCACAGAAACTTATCGTGCAGTTCAGCCCTGTTTTAATGAAATCGTGTTTTTTCAAAATATTTTCTCGATCTTCGCCTGGAGCTTTCTTGCCCTCGTAATTTCAAGAAAAATGAAATACGGATATGAAAAAGTCCTTGCAGTTTCTTTGATTGCTGCGTTTGGTTTTACCCCCTCCATCGCAGACTGGGATAGTATTCTCGGTTCTGAATCTCTTACCTTTTCCCTCTTTGCAGTCAGCGCCGCCTTAATGGTTGAGGTCGCTTTCCGTATTCCAAAAGGCACAGAAAAAAACAAGTCTTCTTTGGTTCTA
Organism: Anaerolinea sp.; assembly: GCA_020047815.1. Classification (GTDB taxonomy): domain Bacteria; phylum Chloroflexota; class Anaerolineae; order Anaerolineales; family Villigracilaceae; genus Villigracilis. The sequence continues at coordinate 25,894 of JAIFNG010000182.1, read as the reverse complement.
AATTTCTTGACCGTAGCAGCACTCGCATTATGGGCATTCATAAGAGATGCAAATATATACACACTTATTGTACTGCTCGTAATGTCCACCTCGACCCTTGCATTTCCTATTTTTCGGAAAAATAAAACCCTTTTATTCTCCATTGCAATGATAATCGTCATCACGATCATTGGCCTGCAAAGCGCAATGGCAAGCAGGCGATGGGAGGTGCCGCTAACAAATGTTTTCAATGACCTGATTTTGCCGCACCCCGCTCGGGTGGAATTCATGCATAAATTGGGGATGCCTTCCACTTCTTCACCAGAATATTCATCCTGGTTCATCAGGAATGCTCCTAAGGCTTATGCAAGATTCCTGGTAACGCATCCTGGATACGTACTCACATCCTTCACACCTGAACTGGCTGGTATATTTTCCGAGAACATTCAACCCTATTTTTATTCAGAACAAACCCCAGCCCGTATGGCCTTGATCGTAGTCAATGACATTTTGCATCCGAAAACCCACCTCATATTATTTTTGGATTTCCTCCTAATGATCGGCTTTCTCATTTTTATTTTTAGAAGGAATAGTAAAAACTTCACGATCTGGGTTTGGCTGGATTTATGGCTTTTTTTGAGCGCATCATTGACACTTGGGGTCGGTTTCTTTGCCGATTCAATCGGCGTTACCCGCCACACATTATTCGCAGTTGAAATATTTCGCCTAATGCTGTGGTCATTTTTGATCATCCTTTTTGATCACGTAAACCAAACAGATCAAAGCGATTTTGCGTAATTGAAGCTTGACTTCATGGTACACTTGTTCTAATATGACATCCATTGTTTCCTTAGACATCGAATCCACCGGGCTGGATGAAAACCGCGACGCCATCATTGAAATCGCCGCTGTAAGATTCAGCAATCGCCGCGTCGAAAATGAATTCACCACACTGATTAATCCTGGCAGACATATTCCTGATTTCATCACAGGTCTGACAGGTATTGACGATAGCATGGTGCGTGAAGCGCCACGACTGCGCGATATATCGCATGAGCTCACCGCTTTTGTCGGGGACTCCCCCATCCTCGGCCACAATGTCAAATTCGATATTGGCTTTCTTCGAAAAGCTGGACTTTTCGAGTTTCACCAAACCATCGACACCTACGAGCTGGCTTCAGTGTTGATGCCGACTGCCAGCCGTTATAATCTGGGCTCCCTGGGGCAGCAGTTAAGCATCCTCTTGCCTGCTACTCATCGCGCCCTCGACGATGCCCGTGTTACACAGGCATGCTATGTTCGCCTGCTTGAAATGGCACACGAACTTCCGCTGGACACTTTGAAGGAGATCGTTGAATTAGGGAATTTTGTGGACTGGGATGCAGGCTGGGTCTTTGAACAGGCGCTCCAATTAAAAGCCAAAAACGGAATCCAACCCAGGCAGGCTCGCTCAGCATCTTCCTCCAGGGACTTGGCAGGAATAGTAAGAAAAGATCATCCCCCCATTGAGAAAAACGACGAAACCATTGCACTGGATCCCGAAGAAGTTGCCTCCGTGTTGGAATATGGTGGACCTTTCTCTCAATATTTTGAATCCTATGAACAGCGCCCTCAGCAAGTGGACATGCTCAAGGCAGTTACCAATGCCCTTTCAAACGGAAACCATCTAATCGTTGAGGCAGGGACAGGTGTAGGTAAATCTTTTGCGTATCTCGTCCCAGCCGCCATGTTTGCAGTCCAGAACAATACACGGGTGGTGGTATCCACGAACACAATCAATCTGCAAGACCAGCTAATAAAAAAAGATATTCCTGACCTTAGGGCAGCCCTTAATCTGGAAGTACGTGCTGCTGTAATGAAGGGGCGCAGTAATTATCTCTGTCCTCGCAAACTTGAATACATGCGCTCGCACGGACCAACGAATGCCAATGAAATGCGCGTACTGGCCAAGATCATGGTCTGGGGACTCAACAACAACAGTGGCGATCGCAATGAACTCAACCTGACGGGGCCCATCGAGCGTGAAGTTTGGATGCGTCTCTCGGCTGAAGATGACAATTGCACAAACGAAACCTGCCTTGGACGGATGAGCGGCACCTGTGCATTCCATCGGGCCAAGCAAGCCGCCCAGGCTGCACACCTTCTGGTTGTCAATCACGCACTTCTGTTATCAGATGTTTCCACAGGAAACAAAGTCCTGCCTGAATATGATTATGTCATCGTGGACGAAGCGCACCACATCGAGTCTGCCGTTACATCTGCGCTCTCATTCCGGATGACAGAAAATGACCTTGATCGGATGTTGAAGGAATTAGGCGGCTCCTCTGCGGGAGTACTTGGCAGAATGCTAACCGAGACCCACCAAATAATTCAACCCTCAGATTTTGGGTTGCTGCAACAAAAAGCCAAACAAGCCACCGACCAGGCATTCCGTATTGAACAACTCTCCCAACAGTTTTTTAAAAGGGTGGGGGATTTCATTGCAATTCAACGCGAGGGACAACCCATCAGTAATTATTCATGGCAAATGAGAATTACGCCTGCTGCCCGTTCACTGGCCGGCTGGGATGATGTGGAAATTGCTTGGAGTCAGACCAGCGAAACAATGGGTTTACTGCTGAGATCGCTGGATGAAATCTATAAAATCCTTGGCGGAATTTATGCTGACGGGCACGAAAATGTGGAAGATGTAATGGGTACCATGGGTAGTGTTATCCGTCGCATGGTTGAAGCCGAAGCCGCATCCTCCGGCATGATCCATAAACCATCCAACGAGTTGATCTATTGGGTGGAAGTGAATCCGCGCGGTGAAAGATTATCCCTGAACGCCGCGCCACTGCGCGTGGGGCCACTCGTGGAGAAACATCTGTGGAATGAAAAAGCATGCGTGGTCATGGCCTCCGCCACACTCACTACCCACGGCGAGTTTCGCTATCTCCGTAACACGCTTTCTGCAAACGATGTGGATACACTTGCGCTCGGCTCGCCTTTCGATTACGAATCCAGCACTTTATTGTATGTCGCAAACGATATCCCTGAACCCAATGCACAAGGATACCAACAGGCGCTTGATCGCGCGATCATCTCTACCGCGAAAACCACAGGCGGGCGAATGCTCGTCCTTTTCACTTCCTATGCAGCGCTCAAGAAAACTGCGCAAGCCATTACAGGCCCACTGGGACGCGAAGATATTTTTGTTTTTGAACAAGGTGAAGGGGCGTCGCCTAACGCATTGCTTGAATCATTCAAAACAACCGATCGCGCCGTACTGCTTGGCACCCGCTCCTTCTGGGAAGGCGTGGATGTGCCTGGGGATTCACTATCCGTGGTTGTCATCACCAAACTCCCCTTTGACGTGCCTTCCGACCCGATCATCTCTGCACGGTCTGAACTCTACGAAGACTCATTTAATGAATATTACTTACCTGAATCCATCCTGAAATTCCGCCAGGGGTTTGGACGGTTGATTCGCACAGCATCAGACCACGGGGTTGTTGCGATCTTCGATAGGCGTGTGTTAACAAAACAATATGGAAGGCTATTCCTGGAATCACTTCCCCAATGCACAGCCCGGCAGGGTCCCGCCGGGGGACTGGCAAAAATGGCGGGCGACTGGCTGGGAACATAAAAACAAAATGCGTCAGATTTGCTGTTCAGACCACATAATCGCGGCAAATCAAGCGGATAAACTTATAATTTCAAAAAAGCTTTCACAACACAAGGGTCAAAATGAGAACCCGATTGTTCGTGGATGCTTTTTTTTACATATTCAGAATCAAGTCCTTTGCGATACGGGCGGTCAGAAACAAGGGCATCCCACACATCCACAATACAAAATATCCTGGCAACGAAAGGAATATCATCTCCTTTCAATCCGCGTGGATACCCGGACCCATCCCATTTTTCATGATGGCAATATGGTATATCAAGCGCGGGGTGTAAAAATTTGATGGGTTTTAACATTTCATAGGCATAGACAGGATGTTTTTGAATCAGTGCGCGCTCCTCGACTGTCAGTTCTCCAGGTTTGAGCAGGATACTGTCTGGGATTGCCATCTTACCAATATCATGTAAAAGCGCGCCACGAGTCACATGTACCAATGCATCATCTTTTACACCCATTGAACGCGCAAGGCGCTGTGTCAACGTCGTGACCCTTTGCGTATGCCCCTCAGTTTCTTTGTCGCGCAAATCCAGAGCGTGAACCCAGCCTTCGAGTGTCGCTTGATATGCTATTTCCAGCTCCGCATTACTTGCCTGCAGGTCATCGAACAGGCGGGCATTATCTATGGCAACCGCAGCCTGATTGGAAAAAGCAGAGATGATACCTAAATCATCGCTGCGAAAAATACCGGTATGAGCGCGATTGTCCACATAGATCACACCGATCAAGTCATCCTTGATCTTAAGTGGTGCACATAAGATAGATAGCAGGTGATATACCGCCACACTAAACTGTTCACCAAAACGCGGGTCCTCCTGCGCATTTGTGGTCAAGACTGATTCGCCGGACTCAACCACCCGACGCACGACCGTATTACTAATGGCAAAAGCCTCTTCGTCCAGGTTGGCACTATCGATCCCGCGCGCGATCCGCACTTTCAATTCGCCATTGGGTTCACGCAGCATCAGAAAGCCGCGCTCAGCATGCATAAGAGCGATCAGGGTATCCATAACCAATTCCAGGACCCGCTTCAAACCTAGAGAGGAATTGATGGCACTCCCTACTCCGACCAGTGCCCCCATCTGTCTTTGCTGAGTCTCCAGGTAACCACTAATTCCCTGGTTCAGCGTATTCACCGTGCCGGATATTTGCGTAAGATCACGCAGGATCATGGATGTTTGCCCATCATTCGTACGGGCAAGATGCGCCATTACACGCTTCAATATTTTATCCACATCCCCCAATTGTGCCTGAATGGAAACAGCATCATAAGTTTGTGACATTGGTACGCTCTCCTTGCCTTACTTTTATAATTTCGGCAGGACGATGGATTGTTGTTTTTGATATTTCCCCTTCTTGTCTGCATAGGAGACATCACATGCTTCATCCGCCTCAAAAAATAAAACCTGTGCCAGTCCCTCATTGGCATAAATTTTAGCTGGCAAAGGTGTCGTGTTTGATATTTCAAGTGTCACAAACCCCTCCCATTCAGGTTCAAAGGGCGTAACATTTACAATTATCCCGCAGCGAGCATAAGTCGATTTTCCAAGACAAATCGTTAAGACTTTGCGCGGAATACGAAAATACTCGATGGTACGCGCCAGGGCAAATGAATTCGGCGGGACAACGCAAACATCACCAACAAAATCCACCATGGACTTTGGGTCAAAATTTTTTGGATCCACAATGGCTGAGAATACGTTGGTAAAGATCTTAAATTCGTTCGCTACACGCACGTCATACCCATATGACGAAACTCCATACGAGATAACCCCTTCCCGAACCTGGTTTTCAACAAAGGGTTCAATCATTTTCTGCTCATGTGCCATCTTGCGGATCCAATGGTCTGGTTTTAATCCCATTTTTCTGCTCCTCGTCCTTTTTTCATTATAATGATTAAAGTGTTTAATATTTTCAGATTTCCTGTTGTCTTGATTTTATAACAAAACTGAAAATATGGTGAAGGATTCTCACATCCGCCACACTGCTGTTATTACGGTAAAATGGATATATGATTAATTTGCATAAAATCGAAATTAAAAATCAACCCCAATCCCTGAACTTAGTAGAAAAAGAAACCGTATATGAGCAATGATATCGTCTATTTAAATCACATATTTGCCGCCATGGAACAGATAGATCGCTATACCAGAGGGATGTCTGAAAGTGAGTTTCTCTCCCGGGCCATGGTACAGGATGCTGTCGTACGTCAGATCGAGCTCATCGGGGAAGCTGCCGGGTGCATTTCTGTTGAATTTCAGAATGAACACCCCAAATTACATTGGGAAAATATGGCAGGCATTCGAAAAAGGATTATTCCCGAAAGCTTCAACATTAACCTTGTCAACGTTTGGAATGCGATTCAGGATGATCTGCCGCTCCACAAACAAGCCATAAAAAAACTTTTATAATTAATGCTTCATTATTTACATGCAACCCACAAATGTATAAACCACGGATTATTACCATGAGCAAAATCCCCAATTCACAATTAATCGAAAACGATATTCCCCACCAGCATGCGAGCTGGAAAAAAATCGAACCCTTCGCATTAACCTTCGACGGCTATAATTACTGGGGATCTTTCAAAAAATGCCGTGAAATTGCAGGAGTCGGAGTTAGGTCATATCGCGAAAAAAAGGAACTTATCCAATCTCTGACAGACCTGCGCACCTGCCTGTTCTTTGAATCCCGTCGTTGGAAACATTATGAAAAGACGCCGTCCAAAAAAGGGATGGAATATATTCATATTTTGGTTGAGGCAATTCGCGTGCGCGTACTTGCCAAGAATATCGAGTAAGGGTTAAGAACAATACTTTTCATCATAAAATCAGAAAGATAAATCATGATTTCAATTTTCCAGGCTTTGGCAGAAATCGAAAAAAACCATGTATCTGCTGCATTGTGCACCGTGACAAGCAGTGAAGGATCCACGCCAAGACATGTGGGCAGCAAAATGCTTGTTTATTCCGATGGGCACTTTATCGGTACTGTCGGTGGTGGAGAAGTTGAGCAGCGGATATTGGATGAAGCACGGATGGCGCTCGAGGACGGTCAGTCGCGTCAATTGCACTACAATATGATCGATCCTGCACGCGGGGACCCAGGAACTTGTGGTGGTCAGGTGGAGGTATTTGTGGAGCCAATTCTTCCCAACCCTTTGTTGGTGGTTATCGGTGCGGGGCATGTGGGCAAGGCGGTAATACACCTAGCAAAATGGCTTGGATTCCGTACCGCTGCCAGCGATGACCGTTTGGAATTTTGTAATGCTGAATCCACGCCCAATGCGGATGCATACTACCCGGTATCAATGAATGAACTTCCCGACCATATCAAAATTGACAGGCGCACGTATTTCGTCCTAACTACCAGAGGGTCAAATGTGGATGTCGCTGGGCTCGCCCCGTTACTAGATTCCCCTGCCGCTTATATCGGTATTATCGGATCGAAACGCAGATGGGCGACAACCACCAAGGCATTGAAAGCACAAGGCGTTTCTGATGAAAAGATCGCCAAAGTCCACTCGCCTATTGGGCTGGAACTGCAGGCGGAAACACCCGAAGAAATTGCAGTGAGCATCATCGCTGAGATTTTAATGCTGCACAACAAGGGAACTGGAAAATCAATGAAGATGAGTTGAGGATAATATCCATGAGATTTCCTTCAGCCAAAACTCGAAACGTTTCAAACCGGAATCCGTAAATGTACAAGACAGTTCTTGTACCCTAAAGTTCATTCAGCTATAATTCAATAGCAATAATAAAAAAGGAGAGAAAACATGGCCAGAATTTTTGATGTCATTGAGTATGCAAATGAAATGAACGACGAGATCGTCCATCGCTTCCCGGAAGAGGGCATTGGCGACTTCCGTATAGGCTCTCAGGTGATCGTACGCGAAAGCCAGAATGCAGTATTCTTCCGCGACGGTAATGCATTGGATGTGTTCAAGGCCGGGCGTCATACCATTGCGACAGCGAACATCCCCTACTTGATCGATTTCATTGGCAAGGCATTTAATGAGCGCACGCCATTCCCTGCTGAAGTATATTTTGTTTCGAAAAAAGAATTTGCAAACAAGAAGTGGGGTACGCCTCAACCGATCATTGTCCGCAACCCGGGTATGGGGTTGGGTGTGGCGCTGTTGCAGGGACATGGTACTTATTCATTCCAGGTAAAGGACCCACAGCAGTTTGTTACTCAGATTGTTGGTGCAAAGGAAACATATCGTACTGCTGAGATCGAGGAACGCCTTCGCACCATGCTGTTGTCAAAATTGCAGGATGTGCTCGGCGAAACCGGTGCAAAGAACTCAGTACCCGAAATGATCGGTCTAACCGAGGAAATTGGGGCAGCAGTTCGCGCAAAATCAAAGGAAGATTTTGAAGCCATCGGTTTGACACTCAAGACCTTCTACATCGGAAACCTTAAACCTTCAGAAAAATCAGCCCAGGAACTGCGCGATATGGGCATGCTCGACATGGCAACCTACACCCAACTTCAAGCAGCCGATGCAATGCGCGATGCGGCGCAGAATCAGAGCGGCGGGGCGGGCTTGACTGCAGGTATCGGTGCTGGGATGGGGATTGGCAATTTAATGGGCCAGGCTTTGCAAGGTGGAATGCAGAATACAAGCGCAGGCGGCGCTCCCGCTGCTGGTGCAAAGATGGCTGATATTATGACTCCTGCTGAAGCAGCTCAGGTTATGAAAGTAACAGAAGAAGATATTTTGGCTGCCATCACAGATGGCAGTTTGAAAGCAAAGAAGGTCGGCAAGGCTTATCGTATCACCAAGGATAATCTCGATGCCTTTATGAATAGTTGATAGTTGACTGGCGAAGATTACTTATTCACAAAAAAGAGGCTTTCCAATGGAAGGTCTCTTTTTGCTTTTTTATAACAAATGAACCAATTGAATGTTTAAAACCATCAGGAGGGCTGTCAGCTCACCCATATTGCCCAGATTCAGTTTTTGGAGATGAAGAATATTTATTCCAATTCACTCATCACATCTGGAATACTGTTCATTATATCACTGGCAAGGACGGAAGCAGTTGATCCCAGGTCATCAGCAGCAACCAAACCTGCTTCAGCATGGATAAATGCTCCCGCAATCGCGGCACTGTAGGCGTCAAGACCCTGGGCGCGTAAACCGACAATAAGTCCCGCCAGAACATCCCCTGAACCCGCTCGTGAAAGGGCGGGAGATGCAACAGGGATTATTGTCATTTCTCCTTCCGGAGAGGCAATTACAGTGAACGCGCCTTTTAAGACCACGACATGTCCCCATTCTTTTGCATATTTAGATGCAATTTCACTTCTATTCTCTTGAATTTCCTTTATGGACAACCCTGTCATTGCAGACATCTCCCCGAGGTGGGGCGTCAGGACGGTGGAAGGAAAGATTTTTTTATGCCAGCTTGGTATCTGCGCGAGAATCCGCAATCCATCTGCGTCTACAACGGTGGGAATATTTATGGTGGAAACAATGGATTCAAGAAATTTCTCAGTTGTCGCAATGGAGCCGATTCCAGGTCCTATTAAAAATGCTGTTGCACGCTGGAGACGGTTCCGCAAAATTTCTGATGCTTTTTCCGAAATAAACCCGTTTTCATGTGGAAGTAAAACCCATACTGCTTCAGGGAGTTGCCCGGCAAGCACCGCGTGCAAAGGGTCAGGCACGGCTAGTGTAACCAGCCCGGCGCCAGCACGATAGGCTGCTGTCCCTGCCAGCAAAGCAGCTCCTGTGAAATTCAATGATCCAGCGACGATTAGCGCGTTACCAAATGTCCCTTTATGAGAATTAGACGGGCGGTCAGGCAATAGTCCGGCAACCAGATCACGATCGGCAACTTCGATTTTTATCTCGTTAAATGAAACAAGGTCATCAGGTAGTCCAATATCCACAACAATCAATTCACCGATAAATTCAAATGCAGGCAATTTCAACAAACCCTGTTTAACCGCCGCCATCGTGACAGTCAAATCCGCCGGGAGACATTCATGAGCCACAGCACCCGAGTCACAATCCACACCTGAAGGACAATCCACTGCAATAACATGCGGTGGTAGGTCAAGGGTTTCCATGATGCAAGAGGATTGTTCCAAAACGGCGGATATTTCCTCCTTGAGCGGAAGTTTAATGCCTGTACCGAGCAAGCCATCCAAAACAATATCTGCAGATCCGAAAAACAATTCAAGCTGGGAGAAATCCCCGTCGGTTTCAAAAAAAGCCGCTTCTCCACCTGCTTCAAGCAGGCCTCTAACCAACTCATCATCCTGCCTGCGGCGGACTATATATGCACGCACCTTCCAGCTATCTTCGGCAAGATGTGTCAGAGCGATAAGTGTATCCCCTCCATTATTGCCGGGTCCAACCAGACCGAGAACTTCCTCGGAATCATCATCGTAAGTAAAATCGGTCACAACTTCTGCAAGTCTGCGCCCTGCATTCTGCATCATTTGATTGTAGGATAATCCGTTCGCATCAGCCTCTTTTTCAAAGGCTCTCATTTGCGCGACAGTAACAAGTCTCATTTTATTGCTCCACAAATTAATCCGCTCGTTGCACCGTCTCTGCTTGGGAAAGTCGCTCTTTGCCTGCTACATACACCTGTGCAATGGTCGCGTACATGATCAGCGTGAGATAAACAGTAGCTCCAGGGACAAGAATGGGCAGGAGGCAGGAGAGGAACAGCGTAGCCATTATGATTTGAAGTATTACAGCCAATAGCATTGATACTACATAGTAAATTACAAAAGCTGCGATAAAACCGCCCAGGTTGGCACGGAAAACAACCCACCATTCACGAAAACGCAACCCTGCTGTAAATTCACATTTATCGATGACATTCATCTCGGCGGCTGGAATGACGGCAGTCAATGGTATTGAAATTGGGATGATCAGGCACATCCCAGCAATCATGATAATAGAAAAGATAATGATCATCAGATCGGTATCAGAGCTGTTGATGCTTCCCAGGATGAGGGGCATGCAAAGTCCTATAAATACAAGGGGAATGACCAAGATTAAGATTGGCAGTGAAAAAACCATGCGGACGGCAAACATTCTCACACCGTCTTCAAGCATTTTGCCCCAATCGTCCCAGGGAATCATATGGGGGGACTCGTGATTGAAAATCTGTTTTACAATACGCGCAGCATATCCCAAAAGAACAAGATAGGGAACCAGGGGTACGATAAAGCCCGCCAGCGCCACTCCGCAGCCAATTAATAAATATTTCCGCGATATAGCGTCCTTAAATGGAAATAAGAAAATCTGATTGAGGTCAATCCCTGAAAGCATGATCCTCCTATTAAAGGGCCACACCTATCACGGCAACATAATGCGCCGCGGCGGCAAGCAGGACAAAAATATGCCACACCTCATGAAAGCCGAATATACCGGGTTTAAAATTGAATATCTTTGTAATGTAAACAACCGCCCCAAGCGTATAGATCACACCGCCAATGATAAGCCATGTTAATACCCAGGCAGGGAGCACAGCAAGTAACTGTCCGCTTGCACCAACACACAACCAACCCATGGCGAGATAAATTCCTGCATTCAACCAGCGCGGAACGCGGATGATAAACACCTTTACACCAATACCGATCAAAGCCAGTGACCAGATGGTGATCAACATGCCCCACTTCCAAAATCCTGTGAAGGTATTGATGCAGAATGGTGTGTATGTGCCGGCAATCAGAAAATATATGGCAGAGTGGTCAATCTTACGAAAGATTTCCAACGCCCTATCTTTCACACGCACCATATGATAAGTGGCACTGGCCGAAAATAAAAAGACCAAGCTGATACCGTAGATAATAAGCGATACAACCTTGGCGGGCGTACCCCAACCGATAATTAGTAAAACGATCAGTCCAACCAGTGCAAGGATTGCCCCTGCCCAATGAGTAAGGCTGTTAACAGGTTCACGTAATTTTTTTAACATTTCGACTCCTCTTTCCTTGCAAAAATAATTAATAAGCTCCCTGATTTTACTTCAACAAGCTGAACTTCTGTTTGGAAGTTCACACCTGCAAACATTTCTAAAATTTTTGATCTTACCGATTCGTATGCCCCAGGCGGACTCTGTCCTGTAACCTTAAACACCCACCCCAAAAGCGGATTTCGCGGCAAAACCGATAGTAAAATAATAAATCTGCCTCTATTTCGAAGGACTCTATGTGCCTCTAACAGGGTATCGATATCAAAAATATACTCAGATGGGAAAGTGGAAATGATCGTGTCAAATGCATCAGAAACATAAGGCATCTTCTGCACAAGTGCCCTGGTGAGTCTGTGTGGGCTGCCAAGGCGGCATCCGGCAAGCCTCCCCATCGAAGCTGATTCGTCCATTGCAACAGACACCAGACCACGGTCACGCAACAAAGCGAGTTGCAAATGACCGGGTCCATGGCCTAATTCAAGGACTCGGATCCCTTCAACATATGGGATTACGCCCAGGACCCAATCTTTCCATCTGCCAAATGAGACAACACCGGCAACAACATCATACGTAAAAGCAAACGAATGATAGAGTAGGTTGAAAAAAATCTGAAGGAAAGGCTGAATTAAGGACATAAACAAAACAAGGGTTTGACCGCAAAGTCAAACCCTTGTCGCTTTATGGGCATGTTATGAGATTGTTACTTCACCGTCACTCTTTTTGGTCTTGCGGACGGCATCCACTGCACTCTTGCCGCGTTCGCGAACTTCACTGGCAAGCTCTGCAGCACGAGTACGGGCTTCCTTGGTCAGTTCTTCAGCGCGGGCACGGGCATCGGCGGCAACTTGCTCAGCACGGGCGTACGCCTCTTCGGCAGTGACCTGCGCCTTATCACGCAACTCAATACTCTTGTCCTTGATCAATGCGCGGGTTTCTTCACCAGATTGAGGGGCAAATAATAGGGCTACGACGGCGCCGGTAAGACCACCGACGACAAAGCCAACGAGAAATGCGCCAAATTCATCACGTTCAGACATGGTTACAGCTCCTTTGGTAATTGGTTGATAGGATTTATCTTTTTATGCCCAGGGTTTCAAGCTTGGGTTTTCAATATTATTTCTTTTTTATACCCATCAATTCTAACATACGCGTCAAACCAGCCAGATAGCCGCTAAGTTTCATAACGGGTTCGATCACTTCTTCACCTAAAAACTCCACGGTGCCGCGCAGATTGTTGACAGTGTCATTCGTGGCATTCAAGATCGGACGGACTTCGTTTTGCAGCAGGTTGATAAGACTTGCAAGTTGAACAACTAAGACGATCAACGCCACCCCGATAACCAATGACTCAAGCGCGACTACAATAATAAACACATCGCGTATCTTGTCTGTCGGTGTCGCAGGTTGCAAAAGAAAAAATACCGCTACGCCAAGCAAAACAATAATAAAGACGATCCCAGCGATCATACTGGTGATCATTGTTTTCTGTTTGCGTTCGTGTTCGCGCAACTCCACAAGCTGTTCCGGCGTTAGTTCCGGATCGGGTGTGGTTGCCATATGTTCAGGTTGAGATGTTGCCATGAATTGATTATAGCATTAGATGATGATTTTTTTCAAATCCGATCTCCTCACAAGTAGGGATGATGCTGCCAACACTATCTGGGTTTTTTAGTATAAAATAAAACATCCCCACCATGAAATCGCTTACCCGTTTCTCCACGACCTGGAAATATCTCATTTCCGCAGCTTTGATCGCCCTGACAACTCTATTCTTTTTTGCACTGCGCGATTTTCTCGACACTACGCTAGTTGCGCTCTTGTTTTTGATTCCGATCGGGCTTATCACCACATATGGAGGGTTTACGCCCGGGATTACCAGCGCGCTATTTTCCTTTTTTGCATTTAATTATTTCTTTATCAAACCATATTACACGCTTGCGGTTCACCGCCCTCTCGATCTGGTGATCCTGATCATCTTTCTGGTGGTTTCTGTAGTGCTGAGCCGGCTTGTGGGGCAAGCACAGGCTGGGCTCGCCGCAGCTAACGCCCGTGAACGTGAAGCAACCCAGTTATACGAACTCAGTGCGGCATTGACAGGTTTACATGATGAGAACACAGTGGCACAGATTTTGGGAAAACAGGTGGCAGCTCTATTGCAAGGTGAGTATGTGGAAGTTAATATCACAGGCTCGCAACCTGTCAATTTTCACCTGCCCCAAATTAACCCTCCCACACGCCCTCCTGAGTTAACCATCTCTATTCAGGCGGCACGTACCATCTTGGGTGAAATCCTACTTTGGCACACAGCGCCAGCCATCTCTTTGGGTGAAACCCGCCTGATCCAGACCTTCGCTAGCCAGGCTGCGCTGGCCCTGGAGCGCGCAAGACTGGCACAAGCAGAATCCCGCGCCAAGGTCCTGGAGGAGAGCGACAGGCTCAAATCTGCAATTTTGTCTTCGGTATCACATGAGCTGCGCACGCCACTTTCCACCATCAAAGCCGCAGCGTCCAGTTTGCGCGGACATGATGTTAATTGGGATTCTCCCGCACGTGTTGAATTGATCGCAGCGATCGACGATGAATCTGATCATCTGAATATGTTGGTTGGAAACCTGCTCGACATGTCACGGATCGAGGCTGGCGTGTTGAAGCCAAAACGTGAATGGAATATTATGGCTGAGATTATCTCCGGCGTACTTGTCCGCATGAAACATTTGGCGGTTGAGCATAAATTTGAGATTAACGTGCCTGAAGAATTGCCTCTTGTACCGGTGGATTATGTGCAAATGGAACAGGTCTTCACCAATTTGCTGAGCAACAGTTTGAAATATGCTCCCGTAAATACGGTTGTCCGTGTTCGTGCACAGGTGGAAGATGGCGTCATCCATGTACTGGTCAGCAATCAGGGGCCGCAAATTCCACGCGCACATCTTGAACGAATTTTTGACAAGTTCTATCGCATCACAGCTGCAGATCGCGTGACAGGTACGGGTTTGGGGCTTTCAATTTGCAAAGGAATTATCGAAGCACACGGCGGGCATATTTGGGCGGAAAATTTAGTTGACGGTTTAGGTTTTAATTTCACAGTACCACTGCTTTGGGATGGCAAGTCCGCCCCGCAGTTACCAATGGATACGGAGATCGAATGAGCAATGCCCCGCATATTCTTGTTATAGATGACGAATTGCAAATCCAGCGTGCAATTCGTACTATCCTGACCGAAAAGGGCTTCAGGGTCACAACAGCCAGTAACGGCGAGGAAGGACTCACTCTGGCTGCTGCGAACATACCAGACATTATCATCCTTGACCTCGGTCTTCCTGACATGGATGGCGTGGAGGTCTGTTCCCGACTCCGCGAGTGGACCCAATGCCCGATCATCATTCTCTCGGTGCGTGACAGTGAGCGTGATAAAGTCGGCGCATTGGATAAAGGTGCGGATGACTACCTGACCAAACCATTTGGTATTGAAGAATTACTGGCACGGGTCCGGGTTGCCTTGCGTCATTCCGCTCAAAAGCTGGGGACGCAGAGCAAAATTGTTAAGGCGGGAGATTTAACAATTGACCTTGTTTGGCATATCGTCAAACGGGGTGAGGAAGAGGTCAAGTTAACTGGGACCGAATATAAATTACTTGCATATCTTGCCGCAAATCACGGACGCGTATTGACTCACCAAAGCATTCTCATCAACGTATGGGATCCAGCAGATGCCGATCATACCGAATATTTGCGGGTCTACATGCGGCAATTACGCAAAAAATTGGAAGCAGATCCCGAACGCCCGCAATATATCCTGACAGAACCCGGCATTGGCTATCGTTTTTTAGCAGATGAGTAGCTAATAATACAACGAGAGCGTTCTTGTTCTCAACGGCACTACAAAAAAACACGATTCATCAGAAGCGGAATGGGGGAGGCAGATTATCCCCAAAGAAATCCCTGTGTAATAAATTGCCCCGACTGGCTCGAAATAAATCCTCCTCCATCAATGCCATAGCAGCCAATTTACACCGCCCATAGATAAATTTTTTTATTTGTTCTTTATAAGTTTGGGGGAAATTTTTGTCACCAATTTATGTGAGTTTGATACGATTCAGCCCATACTCTGAGGTGACATGAACAAACTTGATACAAATTCCCCGGTTTTTACATTATCGTCTTCCACCTATTCGGAACCCAAACCCGGACGTTGTTTGGTGGTACTTGTGCCTGAATCAGAAACAGATATTTCCAGCGCGGGGCGAAAAGTCTGGGAATTGGCAAATGCCCTTGGAAGCCATGTCCAATTACTTGGCTTGTGCAAGGATGAAGCACGCGAACCCAGCCTGCGGCGACAGATCATTGCCTTGTCCAGCATGGTCGGTGGCGGGAGTGTGACTGTTGAATCAAAAATTGAGTTTGGTAGTAACTGGTTGGATTTTGTTAAATCCAACTGGAAGAAGGGTGATATCATTGCCTGCTTTGCAGAACACAGAACAGGATTCACAAACCGCCCCCTGAGTCAGATCCTGGAATCAAACTTGAACACCACGGTTTATGTCCTTCCTCAAATTCAAATAGAAAACTCCCGGTCAAGCTGGTTTTCGTCGGCAATAAATTGGGCGGGATCCTTTGCCATCATTGCATTTTTCTTCTGGGGGCAGGCAAAACTCACACAATTACCGCAGGACTGGGCACATACATTCCTTTTATATCTCTCCATCTTTGCTGAAGTTGGACTGATATGGCTGTGGAATTCCCTGTTTTAGAGCACTAAAAAAACCTAAGGACTGTCTTCATTGAGGACCGTTTAAATACCTTGGGGTTTACCCCCCTATTTCACCATTAAATTAAAAGGCTAAGAATGTCAGAAACAAATCCAAAAGTTACGGAAAGATTAACAGAAGATTACGAACGCCAGCAGGCATTGTTTTCCGCCCAACCCGCCATTGTCCAGCGTTTCCTCGAAACTCAGGGAAAACAAATTGCCGACGCCATAATTGAAGGTGATTCGCAGATCAGCTTTTTACTCCCCGACCGCGTGGTCTGCACGCTTGAAGACGTTGCCCAACCCGCCCTCGTGACCATTCCGCAAAATCAGCGATCCCGTACAGTCGGCAGTTTCCTGAATCGCTTCCGTAAAGTCGATCTATATAAAGAGCTGCGACATATTTTTATTGAATTGGAACAGTCACCAGACAGGGCTGTTTCCGCCGCCGCAGGATTGTTGCGCCACGCCACCGTCCTGCACATGATCCATCAAATGCTCCCCGCAGGACGGGACGTAACCTATAAACCTGCTGGAGAGGACGAGACTATCCCCTCCATTCCTGAAACAGATGGAATGGAACCTGAATCTGCCATCACTGCTGCTACCGATGCAATTGCCGAAGAGGGCAAAGCTGACGACGGACGCGGTGATCTGCTTGTGCCTTTCGTACCCTACGCTCGTAAGTTCTTCCTCCCCCAATGGGTGGCTTTTGGTGAGCAGGGTGAAATGTTGGTCAAGTCGGTGGATGAAGCGAACGCTCACGTCAAGTCCATGCAGAGATTTATGGAAGTGCTATTCCTGGCAGTTGCGCTTGCTCCCTATATATCCACCGATGAGGAATATCTCCAAAAACGCTACGGTATGTTGGGACAGCTTATTAACCAGGGACGTTCGCTGGCAATTTATCAGACGAAGGAGATCATCACCCGCATCAAGGAACGTGCTGCTGTCGGCAGCCTTAATCGCGGTCTTCGCCTTAGTTTGCCTTACTTTGATGATCAGGATTTAAAGGTTGCGATCTCCGATTTTGAGATCATCCCATCAGGACGCATCATGTTCGTCCCTGCATTTGTGGTACGTGCTGTACGGCAGGAGGAAGCGAAGGTCAGCCAGGATACGCGCTTTAATCCGTCCACCCGTAAACACCTGCTTCATCTGCTCGAACTATTGGAAAAGGCATTTGAAAGTGGCAGTGGGGAGGTGCGCTAATGTTATTCTCGATCGCTCTCCTGATTGTAATTGTAGTGGTGGTTTTCCGTGTTGCACCAAGTGAAAGCCAGGAGGATGCCCACATTCACGGTGCAGGTCAAGTGGGTGTGCTCGCAGCCCTTGCGCTCTTCGGCGTAGACTATTTCACTTCCTACTTTTACGCCACTGGTGAAATGATGCATGCCCTGCACCCCTTTGGCTTGGAGCATCTGGGTTATTATGCGGTCTTTGTCATTGGGCTTGCTAATCTGGCTTTTGGTGCGCTGTATATGTATTCACTGGGTATCTTCAACGAGGGTGGCGGTTCGTTCACAGCCGCCATGCGCTATTTGGGGCCATCGCTGAGTTTGGTTGTAGCGGTTGTCTTGTTGCAGGATTACATCTTTACCATCGTTGTTTCAACGCTTTCAGGCGTTGATCAGTTGTTGTCCCTCCGTCAGGCTGGAGGCATCCCATGGTATTGGCACTTCCTGATCGGCGCGACTTTGGTTGCTGCCACATGGTACATCACCATCCGTGGGCGCGGCGAGTCCGCAAAGGTGGTTTTCATCGGTCTGGGTATCTTTGTGATGCTGACCTTAACAATGGCAATTGGATTGTTCATTGCCAAATCAACAGGTGTATCTGCGCTGCCTAATGAGGAAACAATGCATGTCACTTCCATTGGCTCTGCATTATTCCACCTGCTTGCCGCTTCGATGAAAGGTCTTGTCGCCTTGTCAGGTCTTGAAGCCATGTCAAATGGCATTCAATTCGTCATTGATGGTGATGTCTCATTGATCAAGTGGGGTCGCAAGAACTTTCCCAAACTTGAAAAAGTCTGGCATTTTTACAGTGGCAAATCGGGTATTGGGCGTATTGTACAAACCTCATTCCTTTTTTACGGCGCACTGACAACTCTCTTCCTAACCTATTTTGCAATACACTTCCAAGCATTTGACGGAGTAGCAGGACGCAGTTTGGTTGGCAATCTGGCATATATCGGTTTCTCTGTTGTCCCAGGCGGAGTGATTCTATTCTGGGCATATCAAATTCTCGCTGTAGGTCTGCTCACTGCCGCATCCATGACAGCTTTTCAAGATCTGCAAGCCATCACCTGGCGTAACGTGGCAATTGGAGAATTACCTGAAGTGATCGTCTACCGCAACCCCAAAGGAACGTTCACCCGCCCAGTCACCGTTGCCGCCATTGTCACCATCGTTATCCAGTTTTTGGTGCGTGGCAATACAAGTACCGCAGTGCCTTACTACGGTGTGGGTGTATTTTTACCAATTGCGGTAATGGGGCTTGCCATCCGCCAACATGTAAAACAGAATCTTGTTGGACGTGCCAGAACCATCGGCATATGGGGTTCCACATTTGCAACCGTGCTCGCTACCATTATTTTCATCGGTCAAATTATCACTAAATGGAATGAAGGAGGCTGGGTGGTATTGATCGTCCTATCCTCCCTAATCCTTATGGCGCATATTATATTAATATCGCCCGCTGGGTACCGTGACCCCGAAGACATCCATCGAGTCATCCGGGAGAAATCCCGCATTCAAGGAGCAATGGGGAACATCGTGGAGTGGCAGTCCCTGAGGATTCAGCAATACCGCTATGTCATGATGGTGAAGATCGCAGACTTCTTTGGGATGTTCGGTATTATCAAACCATTGCGCTTTGACGATAACCCCGTCCCAGTAGAAGCAGGACCCTTTGAGAATGCGATGAATCATAGTGAAAGCAAAACCTTCCTAGATGATTATTTACCAAAGCCGGAACCTCGTATCGGCGGAATACCGAAGGAAGCCGCACCTGAGGACTTGGAATAATACCTTGATACTGGATTCGACCACAAAGACACTTGCCACTTTGTCTACACGCAAGTTTGACAAAAAAGCCTCTTGATTATCTATTGCACCCTTTGTGGTTAGAATTTTTTAGCTCTCATGCCCTCTTCGCCAATCCATAGCCTTCGCGTACAAGAAGTTTTTGATTCGCTCGAGACCTCCCCCAGCGGGCTCTCGACGGCGGAGGCTCAATCGCGCTTGCTGCTCTATGATCATAATATTCTTTCCAAACAAAAAAAAGAATCTGCCTGGATAAAACTGGTTCAGGAAGTCATGCAGCTGCCCGTGCTTGTGCTCCTTCTGATCGGCCTAGTGGCGCTCCTGCATCGCGACATAGCACTTGCCCTCATCATCTGGAGCATTATTTTTGTCAACCTGGGTTTTTCATTCTGGCGTGAACACCGCGCTGAAGAAGCCATAGAAAAGCTGCGCGAAATTTTACCGTCTTTTGCCCACATCATTCGTGAAGGACAAGAGGATTTTCTCCCCGCCAGCGATGTTGTACCTGGAGATGTCCTCATCCTCGCGGAAGGCGATAATATTCCCGCTGATGCTCGGGTCATCGAGGAATACGGCTTGCGGACAAATAACTCCACCTTGACAGGCGAAGCCATTCCCGCACGCAAGACATCCGACGCATCAATTCAACACGGATTCAGCGAGCTGGATCGCCCAAACCTGATCTTTGCCGGAACCTCCGTTGCTTCCGGCACGGGGCGTGCTGTAGTTTATGCCACGGGCATGATGACCCAATTTGGACGCATTGCCCACCTTACCCAGAGCATCGCCGAAGAGCCAACCCCATTCCAAAAAGAACTATCTCAGTTGAGAAAGATCACAGCCTGGATCGCCCTGATGATAGGTTTCATCGTGGCGGTGGTTGGATACTTCGAAATGGGGTTCCCATTGCGGGAAATCACCCTGTTGTCTTTAGGCGTCGCCGTTGCTGTCATTCCCGAAGGGTTGGTCGCCACGCTGACACTGTCCCTTGCAGCGGCAACTCAACGTTTGGCGAAGCGCGGTGTGCTGGCAAAGAAACTTTCGACGGTGGAAAAACTCGGCCTGGTCTCCGTCATCTGCACCGACAAAAGCGGCACTTTGACTCAAAATCAAATGACGGTGCGCGAGGTGTGGACAGCCCGAATGCAGATCAAAGTGACTGGGGTTGGATACGAACCGCAAGGAAAATTCCTACCTGACCCCAGTGGCCAACCCTGGGAGCGGGATTTTCACTGCCTGTTGGAAGCTGCCTCGTGCTGCAATAATGCACGGGTAAACCCTCCGTCAATTGAACACCCCACATGGACGAGTCTCGGGGATCAAACCGAAGCCGCCTTGAAAGTTACAGCAATGAAGGCAGACATTGAAGAGGATGAAATGAACAGCATCCTGCCACGGGTTCATGAGATCCCATTTGATGCACGCCGCAAGCGGATGACGACCATCCACAACAACCGCAATCAGGAGGTTGCCTTTGTCAAAGGTGCTCCACGTGAGGTACTTCAACTCTGTACACTGATTTCGCTCGATGGAAAAGTCCAAACCCTGACCAATGAACTGCGCACTGAGATCCTTTCAGCCAATGATGAGTATGCGCGCGGAGCCTTGCGTGTGCTGGCATTGGCACGCCGCGAACTCCCGCCTCGCTCAGGCTCGTACACCGCAGAGAATGTGGAACATGACCTGGTATTCCTCGGTTTGATGGCAATGATGGATCCACCACGTCCGCAGGTGGAGGAGGCGGTCCGTATCTGCCGGGAAGCCGATATCCGCATTGTAATGATCACTGGGGATTACGGATTGACAGCCGAGTCGCTGGCACGCCGTGTGGGCTTGTTAACCACACCAAATTCCATTATTTTGACCGGCGCCGAACTGGATGAGCTCTCGGATGTTGCCCTGCAGGAATTGCTTGACAAGGAAATACTTTTTGCACGCATGGCTCCCGAACATAAAATGAGATTGGTCTCTGCCTTCCAACAGCGCGGTGAAGTGGTTGCAGTAACTGGTGACGGGGTCAATGACGCACCCGCACTGCGCAAAGCAGACGTGGGCATCTCGATGGGCATTGTAGGTACGGACGTCTCGAAAGAAGCTGCCGATATAATTTTGACCCGCGACGATTTTGGAGCGATCACTGCCGCCATCGAAGAGGGTCGCGGTGTGTTTGACAATATCCGCAAATTCATCACCTATATTTTCTCGAGCAATATCCCGGAATTAATGCCCTTCATAGTCACGGCCAGCCTGCCGCTCATGCCGCTGGCACTCACTGTCAAACAAATCCTTGCCATTGACCTCGGTACAGACATGTTTCCCGCGCTCGCGCTTGGCATGGAAAAACCCGAGCCGGATGTCATGAAACATCCTCCCCGCCCGCGTTATCAACCCTTGCTGGATCGAAATGTATTATCCCGTGCGCTTTGGCTTGGCATGCTCGAAGCGATTCTCTGCTTTTCGGGCTTTATCCTGATTTTCATACTTTCAGGGCATGTTTCTGAGATCGGTCTTTCTTTCCTCGCAAACATCGCAATCCCTGAAAATTGGAGACTGTCCCTATCTTTTGGCGGAACCATCCTGCTTGCTTCGACTGTGTATCATGCGGGGGTCGTCATGGCACAGATCGGTAATGCCTTTGCCTGCCGCTCTGACCGTGCACGCAGTTCGTATCTTGGCTGGCTAAGCAACAAATATTTATTGGCAGGCGTGCTGATCGAATTGGCGGGTATACTCGGGATTATTTACATCCCATTCTTCGCCGAGATCTTTAACCATGTCCCGCTGCCAGCGTGGATGTGGCCAGGTTTGGCAGTTTTTCCGCTGACTTTATACATGATCGAGTGGATTCGCAAGGCGATTTATCGTACTTCCATAAAGAATAAACACCAGGAAAAATCTTCCACCTTGTCTCTTAAGGAGGTAAACCAATGAAAATAATTGTCATGGGCTGCGGACGGGTGGGATCGTCAGTGAGCCGTTTATTTTCCAGGATTGGTCATGACGTCACTGTTATTGACCACCACGATCCCGGTGCGCTCGTCAGGCTCGGAACTGACTTCCAGGGAAAAGTGATTCACGGCATTGGCTTCGATCGCGATATTTTGATCGAGGCTGGAATTAAGAACGCTGAGGCATTCGTCGCGGCAAGCTCATCAGATAATGCCAATATTGTCGCAGCGCGCTCTGCACGGAATATTTTTCATGTGCCCAGAGTTGTTGCGCGCCTTTATGACCCGCTGCGTGCAGAAGTCTATCAACGGCTGGGCTTGCCGACCATTTCCACCACTACCTGGGGTGCGGAACGGATCGTCGAAGTGGTGACCCACACAGATCTGGATGTGATCCATTTATTCCAGGATCATGATGCAACATTGATCCGTATTGAAGTACCAGCCCGCTTTAATGGGCATAAAGTAACACAAATGAACATACCCGGTGAAGTGATGGTGATTGCAATTACACGTAATAACCACACTTTCATTCCTGTCTCTGGCACGGAATTTCAGGAAGGGGACACGGCATACCTGACCGCGATTCCATCCTCCATGCCCAGGCTCGAAGAACTGCTGGGAAATTAAGGAGGCAGCCATGTATGTAATCGTTGTCGGCGGCGGCAATACGGGTTCACAGCTTGCAAAATTTTTACTCGACACACACCACAAAGTCTGCGTGGTCGAGGAGCGTCCTGCCGTCCTGCTTAAACTTGAAACAGAAATTCCACAGGAGTGCATCCTAACCGGGGACGGAAGTTCCCCCGCCGTTCTGGAAAAAGCGGATGTGAAGCATGCCCAGGTGCTTGCGGCAGTGACAGGTTCCGATGAAACCAACCTTGTGATCACAACTTTGGGTAAATTTGAATTCAATGTGCCGCGCATCATCGCCCGCATCAACAACTCGAAGAATGCATGGTTATTCACTCCCGAAATGGGTGTGGATGTCTCACTCAATCAAGCGGAGATCCTTTCCCGCCTTTGCGCCGAGGAAATGTCCGTTGGTGACATGATGACCATGTTGAAAATTAGACGTGGAAAGTACTCCATTGTGGAGGAGAAAATTGCCCCAAGTGCTCCCGCAATTGGAACGGCGTTAAAGGATTTGTCCCTGCCTAATAACTGTGTGATCTCAGGCATCATCCGCCACGGAGATATGATACTGCCCCGGGGTACCACCATCCTGGAGGAGGGAGATGAGGTCCTTGCACTGGTGGACGACCCCGCACGTGAAAAATTGGCGAAGTTGTTGAGCCGTAGACAGGGCTAATTTTAAGAATAAAACCCGCTTCCAACACGATGCGGGTTTTATTTTTCCTTTTCACTTTCCACCCGCAGACGATAACCTACTCCGGGTTCGGTGTGAATGTAGGTTGGCCGCGCAGGGTCGGGTTCGATTTTTCGGCGCAAGTTGCTGATATTAACGCGCAGGATGTGCATTTCACTTTCGTAGGCCGTGCCCCAAACCTGCCTGAGCAGGTGATGGTGGGTAATTACCTTCCCCGCATTTTGCATCAACAACCGTAAAATATCATACTCCGTGGGGGTCAATGAAATTTCACTACCTCCCACAGTTACCACCCGTCGTGATAGATCCATTAACAACTCATCCACTTGTAAAATTGGCTCATCGGTTTTACTGGACAGGCGTCGCATGACAACACGCATTCGCGCCATAAGTTCGCCCGTTCCGAAGGGTTTGGTAAGGTAGTCGTCTGCCCCTGCGTCGAGGGCGGCGATTTTGTCCTGTTCCGCTTCGCGCACCGAGAGGATGATGATCGGGATCTGAGACCATTCTCGCAGCCGCCTGGTGACTTCGATTCCATCAACATCGGGCAATCCAAGGTCAAGAATGACGATATCAGGGCGATCCGCAATTACAGCGCTTAACGCATCCAGGCCATTGGCGGCTTCATAGACGGTAAATCCTTGTCCGCTAAGTGCAGCACGGAGGTATCGCCTGATGGGAGATTCATCGTCCACGACGAGGATACGTTGGTTTGTGTCGGTCATTTTAGTGGTAACTCAATCGTGATAATAGTTCCGCCATTTTCACGGACCCTGGCGTAAATATTACCATGGTGTGCTTCGACAATTCCTTTGCTAATGGATAGTCCCAATCCCGTACCACTGACACTTTCGGGGCGTTGGACTCGATAAAATTTATCGAAAACACGTGACAGATCTTCGGTTGGGATGCCTACCCCTCTATCTGAAATTTGGACGCAGGCTTTTTTCTCCATCAAGCTGGCAGAGATTTCGATTATGGAATTATCAGGAGAGTACTTGACCGCGTTATCCAGCACATTTACAAGCACCTGCACCATCAACGGAAAATCCATTGGCACAAGCGGATAGTCTGACGGAATATCAACTTTCACAACATGCTGTCCAAGACGTTTCCCAAGTTGTTCAAGAGCGGTACCGATCAAATCCTCAATATCGCCAGGTTCGCTGTGAAGCTTGATGGCTCCACTTTCAATGCGGGTCATCGAGAGTAGGTTGCCAACGAGTCGATTTAATCGGTCAGCTTCCTCTCGTGCGGTAACGATCAGACTGCGGCGGTTTTCATAATCAAGGATTTCGGATTGTTCATCAAGGCTGGTCAAGGCTCCAGTGATCGAAACCAGTGGAGTCCGCAGGTCGTGAGAAATCGAGTTTAGCAGAGCAGTTTGTAATTTTTCTGTCGCTTTCAACAATTCAGCCTGACGCGCCTGTTCGGCAAGACGGGCACGCTCTATGGCAAGTGCCGCCTGGTTTGTAAAGGCAGCTAATGTCTGCCGTTGTTCAGGGGTGAGAAAACTGCCCGCCTCTTTTGGATGAATGCCCAGCACACCGACAAGTCCATTTGAGGTTTTCAAGGGAAGGCAACGGATACTGGCTGCCGGCAGCGTATCCGTGCCGCGCCCCGCAGGTTGGTCATGGACAAACGCCCACGCGGCCACTGCAAGCTCATTTTCATCTGGCTTGTAATCCGGTGAGCTGGCAGATGGGCGGAGGCGTCCGTTTTCTGATAGGAAGATTACCACCTCACGACCAAAAGCCTGACTAATATTCGAGATGATAACCTCCATCACTTTTTTTAGATCTGTTGCAGATGTCAAATCCCTGCCAAGGTTGTAAAGTGCGGATGTTTGGGATTCGCGTCGAATTGCAGCCTCGGCTTGTTCGCGTTCCCGTGCAGTAAGCGAACTGATCACAAAGCTGACAATGAAGAGCATTCCAAAGGTAACAAGATATTGCGTATCGTCGACCACAAATGTGTGATACGGCGGGACAAGGAAAAAGTCGAAGGCCAGCACACCGGCAACCGTTGCAAGCAGGGATGGACCACGTCCAAGAAACACCGCTGATACGACCACTGAGGCAAGATATAGCATGACGATATTGGTAGGCTCAAGACCACCCCGCACGGTAAGCCCCAGCAGGGTGGAAATTACGACCAAGCCAAGGGCAAATAAATAACGCCCAATAGGCCGATGTGGCTGCCAATCAGAGGGAATGATGGACTTGTT
>JAIFNG010000121.1 GCA_020047815.1 Anaerolinea sp. | reverse complement strand
AAAGCCAGACCGGGGATGTTTATGATTTCAGCGGGGGTGTAAAAAGACAGGTCCCTGTTTAGATATACCCATCCCACGAGAAGCGCGCAAAAATAAAACGCGGCATTTGATCTTAACTGCCTGACATCGAAAATAGGCCGGGTTCAGTACAAATTAAAGCTGCCAGCCTTGCGCACACTGCTGTTATCATCAGGCAGGCAGCGCATTTTCCTCCTGTCAACAGAGGTTCAAATACCAATGTCCCTATTATTTATTATTGTCCCCCTCATCGCCCTGCTCTACGCCAGCGTTGGTTTCGGTGGTGCAACAGGCTACCTGGTTGTCTTGAGCTTGTTTGATGTGGAATCACAGGTCATGGCAAGCACCGCGCTGATCTTAAATGTGGTGGTTGCCGGTATTTCATTCATCACCTACTTCCAGGCGGGACATCTTCGCCTCAGCCTGATGCTGCCCTTTATTGTCAGTTCCATACCCGCGGCATTCATCGGCGGGACGTTCAAAATTGCCGATCATATTTATTCCATCCTGCTTTATTCAGTGTTGACCTTTGTTGCCATCCGCTTGTTGTTTTTCAGTAAGGATCAGGATGACGCGCAGAGCCTGCGCCCTGTTTCACTCTGGCTGGCATTGGTCATTGGTTTCTTGATCGGCTTGCTCTCTGGCATGGTCGGCATCGGCGGCGGGGTATTTCTCTCCCCGATCATTCTGTATGCACGCTGGGGAAATTCCAGGGAGACAGCCACACTCTCCGCAGCCTTCATTGTATTGAACTCGATCAGCGGCATCCTGGGCCGCCTGACTGGCGGGACATTAGCCTTCGAACCATTCAGCCTGACCCTCATTCCGTTTGGGGTGATCGGCGCATTGACTGGCAGCTGGCTTGGCTCACAGCACATCAGCAGCTTAAACCTGCGCCGTGCGCTTGGTGTTGTCATGTCTTTAGCCGTATCCAATTTCTGGCTTAATTTCTGGGAATTTTAAATATCCAAAGGCGTTCATCAGCAGTCTGTTTATGTACCTTGACACAGTCAAACCGGAAGGCAGCATCAAAAGATATAACCTGCCGTCCATTTTTTTCACTTCAATTAATATGTTTTGCAGGTTTAAGGAATACTAATCGGATACAAACAGTCAACAAATCCTTTCCTGGAGTAAAATATGCCATGTCATTTCCGGGCAGAAGTTTATTTCACATGATGCGCAGAGTTATTATCACCATTTGGGATCAGAGGTTTTGATGGTAAAAAAAGTGGAACAAAAAAATAGCTCAACCAGCAGCAACCCTGCTGAAAAAACAAGTGCACAGGAAAATGCAACCCTACAGGCTTTATTAATTGAAAATGCGCGCCTTGCCAAAGCCGGGCAGGAGCGTGTTGCCGAACTGCAGATCATTAACTCCATCCAGCAGGGCCTCGCCGCCAAATTGGACTTCCAATCCATTGTGGATCTGGTCGGCGATAAACTGCGAAGCGTGTTCAACACGCCCGATCTTGGCATCACATGGTACAACGAAAAAGACAACCTCGTAAATTATCTTTACTTTTATGAACATGGGGAACGAATGGAGATCGAGCCAAGGACTCCCTCCCCGGGCGGTATTTTTGAAAGAATGCAAAAAACGCGCAGGCCTGTTATTTGGAATTCCGAGCAGGAAGGGGACGCCATCTCTCCTGTAATTCCAGGCACAGATAACAGTAAATCGGGTGTTTCCCTGCCGATCATCAGCAGTGACCGGGTCCTTGGGATTATTCAAGTTGAAAATTATGAGCGCGAGAATGCCTACGGCGAATCGGAAGTGCGCCTGCTGACCACCATTGCCGCCTCACTCGGAACTGCGCTCGAAAGTGCCCGGCTCTTTGATGAGACCCAGCGCCTGCTTAAGATCACCGAAGAGCGCAACGCAGAACTTGCCATCATCAACAGCGTGCAAGCTGCACTCGCCGCTGAACTCAACATTCAGGGCATCTATGACGCGGTCGGCGATAAGATCCGCGAGATCTTCAATCAAATGGATGTGGGCATTCGCATTTATGATCCTCAAACCAACATGCTTCACTTCCCATATTCATACGAAAGCGGAAAACGGATCGCGATCGAGTCTTCAAAACTTGACCCCGGAAAAGGCTTTACCTCCCATATTATTCGAACCCGGGAGACGATCGTCATCAACGAGAACATGGCGCAGGAAATGGAGAAGTATGAAAGCTACACCCTGCCCGGCACAAAATTGGAAAAATCAATAGTCATGGTTCCGCTGGTGGCAGGCGATCAGGTGCGGGGATTGATTGACCTGGTGGATATGGAACACGAACATGCCTTCAGCGAATCGGATGTGCGCCTGCTGCAGACGCTCGCCAATTCGATGAGTGTGGCGCTGGAGAATGCGCGGCTCTTTAATGAGACCCAGCGCCTGCTCAAGATCACCGAGGAGCGCAACGCAGAACTTGCCATCATTAACAGCGTGCAAGCTGCACTCGCCGCTGAACTCAACATTCAGGGCATCTATGACGCGGTCGGCGATAAGATCCGCGAGATCTTCCACAACACGGATATGAATATCCGCATTTATGAGCCGCAGACGAACCTGCTCCACTTCCCATATATGTACGAAAACGGAGAGCGGCTTACGGTTGAATCGATCCAGTTGACCGATAAGGGTTTTACTTCATATGTCCTGCGCACGCGTGAAACGGTGGTGATCAACGAGAACCTGCTGGAGGAGGAAAAGCAATATGACAGCTATACCCTGCCCGGCACAGACTCTGAAAAGTCTGTTGTATTTGTGCCTCTTGTGACAGGTGAGCAGGCGCGCGGGTTGATCAACCTTGCAAGTTTCGAAGAACACGCCTTCAGCGAATCGGATGTGCGCCTGCTGCAAACGCTCGCCAACTCGATGAGCGTTGCCCTGGAAAACGCACGCCTCTTTGATGAGACCCAGCGCCTGCTCAAGATCACCGAGGAACGCGCCGAGGAACTCGCCATCATCAACAGCGTGCAGCAAGGCCTGGCATCCAAACTGGATATGCAAGCCATCTTCGAACTGGTCGGTGACAAGATCCGCGACATGTTCGATTCGCACACCATGCTCATCGGCGCGTTCGATCACGAAAAACAAACATCCACTGTGCCGTATGTGTTCGAGGAAGGTCAACGCGTAACAGACCCTGAAGTCATCCCGTTCAGCCCGATGGTGAAACGCCTGATCGCTACACGTGAACCTGTGGTTATCAACCAGAACAGCATTGAAGAATCAAAACGCTATGGATTAACGGTCATTGAAGGTACCCAACCCCCAAGGTCATTGATCTTCGTTCCCTATGGCACGGGCACACAGGTCAATGGCTACTTTAGTTTACAAAACCTGGAGCGTGAGAACGCCTTCACAGAATCAGATGTCCGCCTGCTGCAAACCCTGGCGGGCAGCATGGGCATTGCACTGGAGAATGCGCGCCTGTTCAACGCCGAACAGCAGCGTGTGGCCGAACTCGGCGCCATCAGCACGGTTACGCAGGCATTGGTGGCGGAAACCGACCTCGATAACATGATCCAACTGATCGGGAGCCAGACCCGGGAAATCTTCAATGCAGACATCGCCTACCTGGCACTGCTTGACCCGCAGACAGAGATCATCCACTTCCCCTATCAATATGGTGAAGATCTTATTCCGCTTAAGATCGGGCAGGGACTCACAGGTCGAATTATTCAGAGCGGTGAGGTCCTGCTCTTCAACAGGGACCTGGATGAAGAAAGCATGACGCGGGGTATCAACCGCATTGGGCGGCGCGCCAGATCCTATTTGGGCGTGCCGATCAAATCGGGCAGGGAAACCCTCGGTGTACTGAGCGTGCAAAACACACAACATGAAGGTGTGTTCAATGAAGATTCAGTACGCCTGCTGTCCACCATTGCCGCCAATGCGGGTGCAGCCATCCACACCACCCAACTGCACGCCGAGACCCGGCGCCGTGCGCGTGAAATGGCAACCCTGGCGGAAGTGGGCCGCGATATTTCATCCTCGCTCAATGCCGCCACCGTATTGGAAAGCATCGCCACGCATGCCCTGGAATTATTCGACGGCGAACTGAGCGCGCTCTTTTTACCGGAAGACAATGGAAGGATATTCCGCGCCATCACCGCCGTGGGAAAGAATGCCGACGAAATTCGCAACGAAACGATCCAATTTGGAGAGGGGATCCTTGGCAGCATCGCCAGGAACAAAGCGGGCGAGATCGTCAATGATGCAGACAACGACTCGCGCGCCGTGACCGTTGCCGGCACGGAGAGATTCCCCGATGAACACATGCTGGCAGTGCCCCTGCTCGCCAATGATGAACTCAAAGGACTCATGTCTGTCTGGCGTACCGGGAAGGGACTCGAATTTACGGAATTTGAACTGGAGTTTCTGAACAACCTTGCGCGACAGGCTGTGATCGCGATCCAGAATACACAATTCTTTGCAGAGATCACGGAAAACCTTGAACAACAAACCGCCACCAGTGAAATTTTACGGGTCATTGCCAGTTCGCCAACGGATGTTCAACCGGTGCTGGAGGTTGTCACTCAATTCGCAGCGCGATTGTGCGAAGCCAATGATGTCCAGATCTACAAAGTGGATGGCGGCCTGCTGCGTCAGGTGGCACACTATGGACCGCTGCCGGCATTGGTGGATGGTGAAACATTGCCACTGGTGCCGGGGTTGGTCACAGGCCGTGCGGTCCTCGAACGACGGACGATCCACATTAAAGATATATATCAACTCACCGAGGCGGAATACCCGGACAGTCTCGCGCTCCAAAAACGCCTCGGCCATCGAACCACACTTTCAACACCGTTGCTGCGTGAAGGTGTGGCGATCGGCGCGATCGTTGTCCGCAGGAATGAAGTACATCCCTTCTCGCAGAAACATATTACATTGCTGGGGAGTTTCGCCGACCAGGCTGCGATCGCCATCGAAAATGTGCGCCTGTTCAACGAAGCCCAGGAAGCCCGCGCCGCCGCCGAACATGCCAACCAGGCCAAGAGCGCCTTCATGGCCAACATGAGTCATGAACTGCGCACCCCGCTTAACGCCATCATCGGCTTCACCCGTATCGTAAAAAGAAAAGCTGAAGGGGTGCTTCCTGAAAAGCAAACAGATAACCTGGAAAAAGTCCTCTCCAGCGCCGAACACCTGCTGGGGCTGATCAACACCGTGCTTGATATTGCCAAGATCGAAGCCGGCCGCATGGACCTGCAGGTATCCCACTTCAGCATCAATGCGCTGGTCGATCAATGTTACAACACCGCCCAACCGCTGGTAAAACCGAACATCCAATTTAAAAAGAACAACGACCTGACATTGCCATTGGTCTACTCAGATCAGGACAAGATCAAACAGATCATCCTTAACCTCCTGAGCAACGCCGCAAAATTCACCCACACCGGCAGCATCACCCTGGCCGTGCATCATACAGGGTCTGTGTTCATGGTCGATGTGATGGACAGCGGCATCGGTATGAACGAGGAAGCCCTCAGCCGCGTCTTTGAAGAATTCCAACAGGCAGATTCCAGCACCACCCGTCAATACGGCGGAACTGGTCTGGGGCTGGCCATCAGCAGAAATCTTGCGCACTTGCTGGGCGGCAATTTAACCGTAACCAGTGAACCGGGCATTGGCTCAACCTTCACTTTGACCCTGCCCATTTATTATCTGGATGAACACCACACCCCCATCCCTGACCGTCAAACCGGTTCAGTCCAAAATGATAAAATCACACCCGAAAAAGCCGCTGCCAAAAAACGCATCCTGGTGATCGACGATGACCCCGATGCAGTCTACCTGCTGCAGGAAACCCTTGACCCGCATGAGTTTGAGGTGGTCGGCATACGAGACAGCGTCATCGGTCAGCAGCAGGCGCGTGAACTTCAGCCCGATGCCATTCTGCTCGACATCCTTATGCCTGATAAAGACGGTTGGCAGGTTCTGCACGACTTGAAGGCCGATGGTACAACAGCCCATATCCCGATCATCCTGCTCACTATTGTTGATAAAAAAGCGCTCGGTTTCCGTCTGGGCGCATCGGCTTATTTGCTCAAGCCATTAAATCCCCATGAGGTCACCGCAACCCTCAGCCGGGTTACCAGGCAGGCAGGACGGTCCCAGACCCATGTCCTGGTGGTGGATGATGATCCGCACATTGCAGATATGCTGCATCAAATACTGCCCGCCTCCGAATTTGAACTGCGCTCGGCGCAGGACGGCATTGCGGGACTGGAAGCGATCGCACTGCAGCGCCCCGATGTACTTCTGCTCGATATTATGATGCCCCGCCTGGACGGCTTCGGCGTTATCGAAAAACTGCGCGCCAACCCAGTGACACAGGACCTGCCGATCATCGTCATCAGCGCCAAAGAGCTGACAGATGAAGAGTCGACCCGCTTGAAGGAAAATGTGGCTTTCGTCATGCGCAAACAAGGTTTCGATGGCGAGAAACTGGCGCAGGAGATCAAGAGCGTGCTCAAGACCTCCTCCTGAGCGCGATCCATGGAATTCCGCATCACGCCATGTTTCAACAACCTTCATAAAATAACCAACTGGAGAGATTAATGAAAACCATTTTAGTTGTGGAAGATACCGAATTGAACATTGACCTGATCAGCCAGCTGTTGGAGGATGACTACAACCTGCTCATCGCCAGGGATGGCTTGCAGGGCGTGGAGATGGCTTTGAAAAACAAGCCCGACCTGATCCTGATGGATATCTCCCTTCCCCTCCTGGATGGTTACGCCGCCACACGCAAGATCCGCGAGACGAACAGGTCCACGCCCATCATTGGGCTTTCGGCGCACGCCATGAGCGGTCATGAACAAAGCGCAAAAGAGGCAGGCTGTAATGACTATCTGACCAAGCCGCTTAATGATGAACTTCTGCTCAGCACCCTGAAAGAATATCTGAAATGATGCCCGTTGGAGCCTTATGAATCATCAGCCTAAGATCCTGATCGTTGACGACGAACCCTTCAATGTCGATTATCTCGTACAGGAGCTCGAAGACCTGAATTACGAAACCATCACTGCTGTCAACGGGCAGGAGGCGCTGGAAAAGATCGCCGGCGAATCTCCCGACCTCGTTCTGCTGGATATCATGATGCCCATCATGAACGGTATTACCGTGCTTGAAAAGGTCAATGCTGATCCCGCCATGCGCAACATTCCCATTATTGTCATCTCGGCCAACAACGACCTGCAAAGCGTGGTCAGAGGCATTCAACTTGGCGCAGAAGACTATCTGCCCAAGCCCTTTGAGCCAGCCTTATTGCGGGCTCGCATCCGCTCGAGCCTTGAAAAGAAACATCTGCGTGACCTGCAAAACCTTTACCTTAAAAGCCTCGAACACGAAATGAACATCGCGCGTGATATTCAAAAGGAATTCCTGCCCAGGCAGCTGCCTGAGATAACCGGCTGGGAAATTTCCTCCTATTTCAAAGCTGCCAGGGAAGTGGCTGGTGACTTTTACGATGTCTTCATTCTGCCTGATGGTTCGCTGACCTTCCTGGTCGCAGATGTGTGCGGAAAAGGCATCGGCGCCGCGCTGTTCATGACCCTCTTCCGCAGTCTGATCCGCGCTGCATCCATCTCCGATCAATTCTCGCCCGCGCAGGGAAAAAAGGTCTTTACACCTGCCGAACGTCTTCAACATGTCATTTCTTTGACCAATAATTACGTGGCAGAGATCCATGAAGAATCCAATATGTTTGCCACGGTATTCATTGGCATACTCGACCCACAAAGCGGAAACCTGGCCTACATCAACGGCGGCAATGAACCGGCATTGGTCGTTGGGAATGACGGCACGATCCACAGATCATTAACCCGTACAGGACCCGCCATTGGCGTTATTCCCCAGGCCGCATTTGTCGTTAAAGAGATCACTCTCGCCAACGATGACCTGATCGTAGCCTTTACCGATGGCATTCCAGACACACAGAACATTAACGGCGAATTCTTTGGCAATGAACGTCTCCACAATTTATTGATCAAGAACTCAGCCCCCATTGAACTGTTAAACAGGGTGGAAGCCGAGCTAAACCAGTTCATTGGAACCGCGGAGCAATTTGACGACATCACCCTGCTGTCGATAAAAAGGAAAATATAGCTTCGTTAAGGATTTTAAGGATCCGCGGACTTCGGGTCCTGTTTTTGGGAAATTTTTATTATTCCTGCACACCGCCTCAAGGTATAATTAAATATAGAAGGATCATAGTCAAAGGACACGGACCCCATGCCCAAAAAACTCATCCTCGTAACTGGTGCGACGGGATATATCGCCAGCAGGCTCATCCCCCAACTTCTGGAGCGTGGCTATGCTGTCCGTGCGCTGGCAAGGAATCCACTGCAGCTCCGGGCTCGAAACTGGTCCAGCAAAGTGGAAATTTTCCAGGGCGACATACTGGAGCCCGACTCTCTCGCGCCTGCGCTGCAGGATGTGCATACGGCGTACTACCTCGTGCACAGCATGGCGATGGGAACCGGCTACACCGAACTTGAGACCCGGGTGGCGGGCAATTTTGTACACGCGGCAGAAATGGCGGGTGTACAGCATATCATTTATCTTGGGGGACTGGCTGACCAGGACCAACCCATCTCACCCCACCTGCTTTCACGCATAAAAACAGGCGATGCCTTGCGTGAAGGAAAAATTCCCGTCACAGAATTTCGCGCGAGCGTCATCGTCGGCTCCGGCAGCATCTCGTTTGAAATGATCCGTTTTATGACTGAGTTGTTCCCCATTATCCCCTCCCATGTATGGTTAAAAAACAGAGCCCAGCCCATTGCCGTACAAAATATTATGGATTACCTGCTGCTGGCACTTGAAAAATGGGATAAAACAGGCCGGGTGATAGAGATCGGCGGACCGGAGGTAATCACCTATCAGGATCTCATGCTGCGCTATGCGCACGCACGGGGACACAGGCGCAGCTTCCTTTTCCTGCCAGCCATTCCCGTCTGGTTCATGGCGTTTGGCGTCGGCCTGGTGACTCCCGTACCCCGCCGCATTGCCCGTCCATTGGTAAGGGGCATGTCTCATGACAGCATCGTCACCCATAAAAGCATGGATGAGGTCTATCCTGAAGTAAAGCCCATGGACTTTGAATCAGCTGTCGGTCAGGCATTGGCCCATTTACATCCGCTTAAGATTGAGCCCGTCTGGGCTGATGGTGAACATCATGATAGGACGCTCAGACACGAAGGTTTTTTCATCGACCACCGCGAATTTACAGTCAATGCCGAACCGGAAAAAGTATTTAATGTCATCACGGAATTTGGCGAAAGTTTTGGTCCCCAACGGTTTGTTGTAGACACCCTTGAACCCGATCACTTCCTGCTCCTGCGTTCACAACGCAGCCTTCCCGGCGAAGGCTGGCTGGAATGGCGCGTAAGCCGGGCAGAAAATCAGACCCGCTTAACCCAGACCTTTTTCTTTGCGCCGCGCGGAATGGCCGGCTTTTTATACTGGTACCTGTTGTACCCGTTCCATTTGCTTGAGATCATGCGAGTGGTACGCACGATCACCATTTGAGATCCACTCGTTGATAAGCGGGAGTTTGTTCTTCATTCCCGGAGTTATAGTGCCTGTCAATAAAGAAAGCCGACATTATGTGCCGGCTTTTTATTATTCCTGCCGACTCTGTCATCCAGAAAGTGAATAAGATCCAATTTATGTTACAGGACGCATCAGGACATTTGTCATGGTCCTCAAAGATATTTGTCACTTTTTATTGTGAATAATATCACTATAATAAAATTACGATTTCTTATCCTGCTCATTGTTTTTGCTTATTAGGGTGGTTAATTGAAACATACATCGTCGCATTTGACAGGATTGGGCTAACCAGTTTTATCTCTGATGGGTAAATTGCGGTTCTCTCAAGTAATTACAGACGATAGGGCATTTCACTAAAAAATAATTTCCCTTACATTATTGGTCAGTAACATATGGCAAAAACTGACAATCGGTTAATACCAGGTTCGGACTTGATGACAGGCGCCGTGCTCACCCACTGCACCTGTTGGGAATTTCGCGATTCAATGATGTTTCAACTATCCTGAAAGTACTGGACCGAAGCCCAAAAATAGTTGAAATAAAATTCGATCATTCCGGAGGTGTCCCTTGGAGATTACGTTATCCCCGTTGAGTCCATCCTTCAGCAAGACATTCATTACCAGTCTGTATGAGCTGAAAGATGGAGAAAGAATCCGGACCTGCCTTCAATGCGGAACTTGTTCCGGGGTATGCCCATTTGGCTACATCATGAAGTTCCCACCGGGAAAGATGATCGGCGCGCTGCGGGCGGAAATTTTCGACCAGGTCATCAAAGCCGATAGTGTGTGGATGTGCATTTCGTGCAATGCATGCGCGGCATTTTGTCCCTCCAACATTCCCATTACCTCAGCCTTGATGACGCGTGCCAAAGAGGAAATGCTCCTGGCGGGCAATATTCCTTCTGAATTACAAGCCGCGATGGAGAATACGCAACGCTACGGCAATCCATTGGGGGAATCACCGCGCAAACGGGCAGACTGGACAGCCGGGATCCAACCTGAAGTAAACATCCTCTCCAAAACCAGGCAGCCTGTGGAAGTGCTTTGGTTCGTCGGGGATTATGCATCCTTCCACTCGCGCATGCAGCCTGCCACGAAAGCATTAGCAAAGATCCTGAATGCGCTTGGCGTAAAGTTTGGCATTCTTGGGACCGAAGAATTCAGTGATGGAGATTCTCAACGGCTGGCCGGCGAGCGGGGGCTCTTCGAAATGGTGGCGCATAAGAATGGACAGCTATTTAAGAAATATAAATTTAACGAGATCATCACAACCGACCCGCACGCGTTCAACGCCATCAAGAACGAATATCCGGCGCTGGGGATTAAATATCCCGTGCGGCATTACACACAATTTCTGTTTGAACGGCTTGAACAACTCAAACCCCTGATGAAAAAAGAGATCAAGGCCAGGGTCGCCTATCATGACCCCTGCTATCTGGGCAGGGTCAATGGCGTTTTTGACGAACCGCGTGCTTTGCTGACTGCCATCCCGGGCGTGGAACTGGTGGAGTTGTCACACCAGCGCATGAATAGCCTGTGCTGTGGCGGCGGTGGCGGCGGGATGTGGCTGGATGGTTTCCAGTGGGAAAAAGCCCATACACGTCTCTCTGAGTGGCGCGTCCGTGAAGCCTTGACGGTCAATGCAGATATCCTGGCAGTAGCCTGCCCTTACGAACCGCCGCGTTTTGAAGATGCAGCCAAGAATGTCGATGCAGGTGGCCAGTTGAAGGTCAGGGAGATTGCCGAATTAATTGCCGAATCCATGGAAGGCTAGGAGGTGACCCATGAAGATCGCAGTTCCTGTCAAATTTGTTCCTGACCTGGTGGAGGAACTTACCATTGATCCAGGTGGAACCGCCCTGGATACATCCTGGCTGCGTCTGATCATTAACGAATTCGATGATCACGCAGTTGAACAAGCCATCCTCCTCAAAGAGCGGGTTGGCGGCCAGGTGATCGTCGCAATGGCTGAGGCCGAAGGAGCGGACGATTTCCTCTTTGCGTCTGCAGCAAAGGGCGCCGATCAATTGATCCGGCTGACCGGGGACTTCAGCAGCAGCAATAATCATGCCCTTGCGCGCGCCCTTGCCGATTTGCTCAAGGAATTGAAACCCGATCTGATCCTGACTGGTGTCCAGGCACATAATGACCTGGATGGTTCCATCGGTCCGCTTCTGGCTGAGTATCTGGGTCTGCCCTATGTTGGTTACGTGGCAGGGCTGACCGCCGCCGCCGACATGGTAACTGTCCGCAAAGAATATGCCGGGGGATTGATCGCCGAAATGGAAGTAAAACTGCCGGCGGTATTGGGCATCCAGGCCGCGGAACAACCCCCGCGTTACGTGGCATACAGTAAGATCCGGCAGGTCATGAGTACGGCAAAGATCGAAGAACGAGCGGTGGCAAGCCTGGATTTGAGCGGCGGGATAACCATCAGCCGTATGTTCCAGCCTGAAGTCACTGAACGGGCAACGATGATGGGCGGCAGTCCGGAAGAAGTTGCCGACAAAGTCATCGAAATATTCAAAGAACTGGGCACGCTTTGAGCAGGAGGCAGCCATGGATCAGGATATTTTTGTTGTCATCGAACATTTGCGCGGGCAGATCGCTGATGTGTCTTATGTCATGCTGGCGGGCGCCCGTCAACTTACGCAGGACACTGGCGGCAAGGTCATGGCGGTCCTGCTCGGTCATAATGCCCAGGGATTAGCTAATTCGCTGGCTGCGGATGGCGTGCTGTATATTGATCACCCGGCGCTGGCAGAATTTAATTCTGATGCCTATCAGATCGCCCTTGCCAGTATGATAAAAGAACGATCACCGAGGTTGGTAATTTTCGGTCACAGTTCGATCGGCATGGACATTGCCAGCGGACTTTCAGCGAAACTCGGGATCCCTGTCGTAAATTCCTGCCGCACCTTCACTGCTGACGGTAAATTTGTCAGCCAGATCTGCGGTGGAAAGATCATGGCGGAAGGCGACCTGCCGACTCCAACCGCGCTCATTACCATGGTACCGGGGGGATATAAATCTGAGCAGGGACAAAGCACCCAGTCTGCCACCATGACAGCCGCTTCAACTCCCGCGCTGGATGGCATCCGCATTAGACTAAAACAATATATTGAACCGGACACGAGCGATTTGGATATTGCCCGGGAAACCATGCTGGTATCTGTTGGGCGCGGCATCCAAAACAAGGACAATATTGAGCTGGCTAATGAACTGGCTGAGGCGCTGGGCTGCGCAGTCAGTGCGTCACGTCCGGTTGTCGATCAAGGCTGGATGCCAACCACACGCCTGGTCGGTAAATCTGGCAAACGGGTCAAGCCAAAAATTTACCTGGCGCTGGGTATCAGCGGTGCGCCGGAACATGTTGAAGGGATGAGCGACAGCCAGGTCATCATTGCGGTCAATACCGACCCCAATGCGCCGATCTACAATATTGCCAGGTATGGCACCACTGTGGACATGTTCGACCTGCTGCCAGTGCTGACAGATAAGATCAAACAAGCCAGGTAGGATCTGCTCAAAGGAGTAAGCGTCATGCCTATCCGCGAGACCTTTTGGAACATTCCTCATTGGGCTGAGGTTGCCCAATATATTACTGCGCTCATTACAGTCATCGTTTTCCTCTATGGGGTGGGGCACCGCATTCTGCGCTGGCGCAAAGGACGTCCGGAAAAAAGGCCTGGTAATTTTTGGACTCGGGTCTGGTTGGTCGTTTTACAGGTCTTCGGTCAACGGCGGACATTGGATGAGACATTCCCCGGGCTTATGCACTTCTCCATTTTCTGGGGCATGTTCGTGCTGGCGATTGGCACTGCCTTTGCAACTGTTGATTGGGATGTAACCCACCTATTCTTCAACTTCCAGATCCTGACCGGCTGGTTTTACATAATTTTCGAATTGACACTGGATGTGCTTGGTCTCCTGGTGGTGGTTGGCTTGGGCATGGCAGTCTATCGACGATACTTCACCCGCCCTGCCCGATTACAAAACTTCCCAGTCAAAGCGTTGGAATGGGATGACATGTATGTGCTTATCATGCTGTCCTTTATTACGCTTAGCGGTTACCTGACCGAAGGTCTGCGGATCGCGGTTACTCAACCAGATTGGGCAGCCTGGTCACCGGTGGGCAATGCCATCGCAACTGCGTTCCTATCAATGGGAGATCCCACCAACCAGACCCTGCACCTGACCATCTGGTCGCTTCACATCCTGACCGCTTTTGGTGTATTAGCCAGTATTCCGTTTACCAAACTATTTCACATGATCGCGGTGCCGGCCAACATTTATTTTAGTTCCACAGAACCGGCGGGCAAACTTTCCGCAGCCAAAGTGGAAGATGGGTCAGGGGTCAAGGAATGGAAGCAGTTTACCTGGAAGCAGTTATTGGATTTCGAGGCTTGCACCCGCTGCGGGCGCTGTCAGGATGTCTGCCCGGCGTATGCCAGCGCGCAGGTCCTTTCGCCCCGCAATATGATGGTAAAGCTGGATGAACATCTGTGGGAGAAAACCGGTGGCCATACCCTGCATGGGGATATTGTCAGCGCGGCTGAACTATGGGCTTGCACCACCTGCCGGGCTTGTGTTCAGGTCTGCCCGGCATTCATTGACCATGTAACCACTTTCGTTGACCTGCGCCGCCATCTTGTAGACCTGGGGAGCATGGATAAGATGCTTCAGGATACCCTTGCCAACCTGGGACGTTATGGCAACTCATTTGGACAATCAGAGCGGACGCGCGCCAAATGGACACAGGGAGTTCAACCCGCTGTAAAAGATGCCCGCCGTGAGAGTGTGGAGTATCTCTGGTTCGTCGGTGATTACGCCTCCTACAATGCCACCCTGACTGATATTACACGTAAAACCGCAGATGTATTCCAGAAGACCGGTTTAAACTTCGGGATCCTCTTTGATGGCGAACGCAATGCCGGCAATGATGTGCGCCGGGTGGGCGAAGAAGGCCTGTTCGAGATGCTGGCAGACAGGAACAGCCAGGCACTGGCAAAATGCAAATTCGAAACCATTGTCACCACCGATCCGCATACCTATAACACGCTTAAGAATGAATATGCATGGAATGGCAACCGTCCAAACATTTTGCATTATGCCGAATTGCTGGACCAACTCATCACCAGCGGGCAGATCAAGTTCAGCAATAAATTAGGGTACAAAGTCACCTACCACGACCCCTGTTATCTCGGACGCTACAACGGAGTTTACGATGCCCCGCGGCGGGTGATCAAAGCCACTGGCTGTGAACTGGTCGAGATGCCGCGTCACGGCGACCGCGCTTTTTGTTGCGGTGCCGGCGGCGGACGCATCTGGATGGACGAGAAGGATATCAAAGAACGCCCCAGCGAATCCCGCATCCGCGAGGCGGTCACCCTCAATGGCGTGCAGACTTTTGTTGTCGCATGTCCCAAGGATCTTACGATGTATCGCGATGCGGTGAAGACAACGGGTAATGAAAAGGATATGTTGGTCAGAGACCTGATCGAGCTGGTCTACGAGGCTTTGTAGCATTACCACCATCCACAACGATGTGATTTTGAGAAACCATGACAAGGTCAACAAGACTTGATGCCCTATTCAAAAAAGAGCTCCGGTTGCCGCTTGCGACCAGGCTGACTTTAAATTTCCTATTTATCATAATTATCAGCAGCGGCATCTTTACTTTTGTTGGTGTCAGGATCATATCCGACCTGATCTCGGATGAAGCCGATGAAAGGGTGCGCAATGACCTAAATGCTGCCCGTATGATCTATATGCATGAGATTGACCATGTAAGCCAGGCTGCCAAATTCACAGCGGCCAGAACCTTTATAGAAGATATTTTATTAAAGGACGATTTTTCCCGCACCTATATTGATGAGTTGACCTGGTTTAAGGTAAACGAAGATCTGGATATGCTGACCATTGCCGATAAAAACGGGAGGGTTGTCCTGCAGACCAACGATCCTGACCGCCGGGGCGACGATCAAAGTGATCAGGAATTGGTAAAAATTGTCCTGAGGGATAAAAAACCTGTGGCCGGCACAACGATCTTTTCG
This sequence comes from Anaerolinea sp., assembly GCA_020047815.1. Taxonomy (GTDB): domain Bacteria; phylum Chloroflexota; class Anaerolineae; order Anaerolineales; family Villigracilaceae; genus Villigracilis. The sequence goes on along the minus strand of JAIFNG010000121.1, from coordinate 11,152 downwards.
GTTGAAGAATTACAGCAGGAATCACCCTCCCTGGTCGATAGGTCCCACTTTGTATTTGTGGATACTCCCATGGCACGGCAGCGCACAGATACTGAACAGTCGGCCGGCATGATGTTGATGGCCGCCGTCCCGGTTTTTGATAATTCCGGCAGCCTGATCGGTGTTGTCTACGCTGGAACTTTATTGAACCGCAACTATAAGATCGTGGATGAGGTGAAGAATACGGTTTTTCAAGGAGTGGTGTACAAAGACAAGGATATTGGCACTTCGACGATTTTCCAGAATGACGTGAGAATTTCGACCAATGTCCACAACGAGAATGGTTCACGCGCAATTGGCACCCGAATTGCAGAAGATGTCTATAAACACGTAATCGTAAATGGAGAACAGTATGTCGGACAGGCTTATGTGGTTAATGATTGGTATCTGGCTGCCTACGAACCCATTCGAAGCCTGACGGGCGATATTATCGGAATTCTTTATGTCGGGATCCTGGAACAAAAATATACGGACATTAAGCACAGGGCCACGCTCATATTTTTGGGCATCTCCCTCGCCGGGGTGTTGCTCTCAACCTTAACCACCTTATTGATATCCCGGCGCATCTCGACCTCCATTGGGAACCTGGTTGCCGCCTCGAAAGAATTGACCCAGGGTAATTTGGAAACCACAGTGGAAAAGACCACCCATGACGAGATCGGTGAACTGGCAGACCATTTCAACCTGATGGCTGGTGCCCTAAGGGAACGTGATGAAAAACTAAAGGACTTTACGAGGAAGAAGATCATGGAGTCCGAAAGGCTGGCACTGATCGGACAATTATCCGCGAATGTTGCCCATGAACTGAACAACCCGCTCCAGGGCATTATTACCTACTCGCACCTTTTGCTGGAGGAAAACACCTTTAGTGATGAAGCAAAGGAGAGTGTCAATAAAATTGTGGTCCAAGCCAATCGCTGCCGGGACATTATCCGCGGCTTGCTGGATTTTTCACGCCACAAAACACCCGATAAGATGTTGTGCAGTGTGAACAATTTACTGCGGGGCTGCATCTCGCTGGTCGAAAAGCAGGCTGCATTTCACAACATCAAGGTTGCAATGGATCTTGACGACCAACTTCCCATGGTGATCCTGGATCCATCCCAGATCGAGAGAGTATTCCTTAACCTTGTGATCAACGCGGCAGACGCAATGGATGGCAATGGACAATTAACCCTCTCCACCAGGCTTAACCCCGCAAAATCATGCATAGAGATAAGTGTCCAGGATAACGGACATGGCATCAGTGAAGAAAACATTGAAAAAATATTTGACCCCTTCTTTACCACCAAGGAAACCGGGCACGGCGTTGGCCTTGGGCTTGCCATCAGTTATGGGATCATAAAAGACCACAACGGAAATATTTCCGTTGAAAGCGAAACAGGCAAAGGGACAACCTTCACCGTAAGTTTTCCTTTGGCAAAGGTGAAAAACGAAAACAATGGAAACTAAACCCAGGATACTCATTATCGATGACGAAGAGGTCGTATTGGACTCCTGCTCACAGATACTCAAGGGCAGCGGGTATCAACTGGAGATCGCCGACAATGGCGTGCGCGGCGTGGAACTGGTACAGGAGTTCCAGCCTGACCTGGTGTTTGTGGACCTGAAGATGCCGGGTATCTCCGGCTTTGAGGTCTTGGAGAAAGTCCGTGAGATCGATGCAACCATCGTAACCGTTGTGATCACAGGTTTTGCCACGGTGAGTTCCGCTGTGGATGCAATGAAGAAAGGTGCCTATGATTTTCTGCCCAAGCCTTTCACTCCCGATGAATTCCGCATGATCGCGCGCCGGGGAATTGAGCGCAGGAGATTGATGTTGGAAACCATAGCCCTGCGCCGGGAGAAGGAATTATTGCGCGAACAATTTGCCTCCATTGTTTCGCATGAATTGAAAGCCCCGCTCGGTGCAGTACAGCAAAACCTGTTTGCTCTTGACCTCGAACTTGAACAAACACTGACCAGCTCACAAAAAATCAAAATGGAACGCATTATGGTCAGGATCGCTGAATTATTAAAACTCATCAATTCCTGGCTGCGGGTTATCTCTGTTGACATTAATAAATTAAAGGATGGCTTTACCCAGCTATCCATCACCAAACCCGTCTCAAATGCACTGGAGAGTGTGGCCGCGCTGGCAGAACGAAAAAACATAGAGATCGTCTCTTCGATCAATGCTGAATTGCCGCCCATCCTCGGTGACGCCATCAGTCTTGCGGAAGTGTTCGTAAACATTTTGAGCAATTCGATCAAATATTCGCCGGATGGAACCAGGGTGGTCCTGAATGCCGGGGTGCAGGGTCAAAATCTTGTGACCTCCATTCAGGATGCAGGCATCGGGATCAGTCCGGAAGACCTGCCACATATTTTTGAAGGGTTCTTCCGGGGAAAATCGGGGCAGGCCATGGCAGGACACGGCATTGGTCTGGCGGTTGCCCGCCAGATCGTTGATGCCCATCATGGTTCGATCAGTGCAACAAGTGAATTGGGCAAAGGCACGACCTTCCTGGTCACACTGCCCATCTTTGTCAAGGATTAATATTTTCCAGACCCTGAACGGAGGCTACCAATGACAAAAAGATTACTAATGATTGATGACGACCCTGATTTTGTATCGGGCATCAAGGCGATCCTCGACACAGGGGGGTTCGAGGTTGATGTTGCCTACAACCCCAAGGACGGTCTGGCTGCCTTGCAGACCAAACAATATGACCTGTTGCTGCTTGACATCATGATGGGACGCGGCGCAGAAGGAATCATGATCGCCCGAAAATTGCGAAAGGATGCCAGGCTGCGCGAATTACCGGTCCTCATCCTAACAGGGATGCGGGAACAGATCGCATTTCTTTTTCCAGGCGAGCCGATCCACCCACGCTTTGTGGAGATCGATGAGCTGGTCGAAAAACCCGTGGAACCGAAACTACTCCTGGAAAAGGTGAACAGCCTGATCGCTGCCGCAGAGACTAAAAAAGCAGGCAGGAAGTAAATCGGAAAATTTAATGCCACCCCGGCGTCATAAAAAAAAGGCCAGGCCCCATGACAGACACCATACCATTCAGTCAGGAGATTTCCAACCTTCTGCATGCTTCAGAAGGGGAGCCGCTAAAAAACTGCATCCAATGCGGCACGTGTTCCGGTACCTGCCCTGTGGCTGGCTACATGGATAATTCACCCAGGCAGATCATTGCACTCATCAACCTGGGCAAAAAGGACCAGGTTCTTGAGAGTAACACATTCTGGTATTGTGCCTCGTGCTACCACTGCTCGGTTCGATGTCCACAGGAAATAGATATTACGGAACTGATGTATGCGTTGAAACGTTACTCGATCTGGAAAAACCGCTATCAGGAAGGTTTGATCGGACCGACATTCTCGGAGGCTTTCGTCAAGATGATCATCCGGGGAGGGCGCTCCTTTGAGCCGATCCTGGCTACCTCCTATATTTTCAGCTTCAATACGCGCGAATTCCTGCAGGAAATTCAAGGCGCAACCGAATTACTGCTCAAAGGCAGGCTCCCCATTCTTCCCGCCAGGATCAAGCGTCTGGAGAACTTCAGGCGGATGATCGGCAGGATCATTCCCATGGGAGGACTCGAATGAAAGAATTTGCCTATTTTCCGGGATGTTCACTGGAGAAAATCGCGTCCAGTTATCACATATCGGCGGTGGAAACAACCAAAAAACTCGGCATCCTGCTCAAGGAACTTGATGACTGGAATTGCTGCGGGGCAACGACCTATTTTTACATCGATGAACTGCTGGCATACACACTTTGTGCCCGCAACCTGGCAATTGCCGAAAAAACAGGTCTGGATGTTGTCGCGCCTTGCAGCGCCTGCTATAAAAACATGTTTTTCACCGCTGCACATCTTAAGAAGGATGCCGACCTGGCTGACCACGTCAACTTTGCCCTTGAAGAGGACAATTTGCATTTCAAAGGAACTGTCAACGTAAAGCATCTGATCGAAGTCTTTGCCGAGGATATCGGCCCGGATGAATTGAAGCGCAAAGTCACCAAACCCCTGGAAGGCATGCGGGTCGCCCCTTATTACGGATGCCAGATCATCAGACCTCAAAAAGATAAAGAAGATGTGGAACAGCCCCAATTTTTTGAAGAGCTGCTCACCGCCATCGGTGCCACACCGGTTAATTATCCACTCAAGGTTCGCTGTTGCGGCGGCTCACTGATCCTCTCCAGCCGTACAGCCGCATTAACCATGGTGCGGAATTTGCTTCAATCTGCCGTGGATGCCCAGGCGAGCGTTATTGCAACCGCTTGCCCATTGTGTCAGGTCAACCTGGAAGTGTATCAGCAGCAGGTCAACCAGGAATTTGGCACAAACTTCTCGGTCCCTGTCATGTATTTCACCCAACTGATCGGTCTGGCGTTGGAAATCCCCCATAAAAAACTGGGGATCGGCAAGGAATTCGTTGCCATGGCGCCACATCTGCTGCCGGTCGAGCACGTCTGGGGATTACCCCGAAAAGCGACATAAAGGAGTAAAACGTATGGATAAGAAGGAAGAAAACGAGAAAATTGGAGTATACGTTTGCCACTGCGGTACCAACATTGCCGGTGTCGTTAATGTCGGTGAAGTGAGTACCTGGGCTGCTGAAAACCTGAAAGGACAGGGCGTGGTTATTTCACGTGATTACAAGTTCATGTGTTCCAGTTTGGGACAGGAACTGATCCAGAATGACATCAAGGAATACGGATTGACCCGGGTGGTGGTGGCTGCCTGTTCGCCGCACCTGCATGAAAAGACCTTTCGCAATGCCTGCAAAGGTGCCGGCCTAAATCCATACCTGTGTGAATTGGTTTCCATCCGTGAACAGGATTCGTGGGTGCATACTGATAAAGTTGCCGCCACTGAAAAAGCCAAGGCGATCCTATCAGGTGGGGTTTCGCGCGTGGTCTACCATGAATCACTCGAACCCCTGCATGTACCCATTCACCCGGCTACATTGGTTGTTGGCGGCGGGATCGCCGGTATTCAGGCTGCCCTTGAAATTGCCGATGCAGGCTTCCCGGTTTATCTGGTCGAACGCGAACCTTCCATCGGCGGGCATATGGCCCAGTTCGACAAGACATTCCCCACCCTGGACTGCTCAGCATGCATCCTCACCCCCAAAATGGTGGATGCCGGCAATCATCCCAACATCACATTGCTGACCTATTCCGAGATCGAAAAAGTGGATGGCTATGTCGGCAGTTTTGCTGTCACCATTCGTAAACGTGCCCGTTCGGTGGTCGAAAAAGACTGTACCGGCTGCGGCATCTGTTGGGAAAAGTGTCCCAAGAAGGTCGTGGATGATGTCTTCGAAGCCGGCATGGGTGAACGCAAGGCGATCTATGTTCCATTTCCACAAGCGGTTCCCAAGTATCCTGTGATAGACCGGGTGAACTGCACCTATTATATAAAGGGTACTTGTAAAGCCTGCGAGAAGTTCTGTCCCACCAATGCAATTGACTTCGCACAGGAGGACGAAGTGATGACTGTCGAGGTTGGCAATGTTATCCTGGCGACCGGCTGGGATCTTTTTGATGCGCGCCGGATCCTGCAATATGGATATGGAAGACTGCCAAATGTTTTCACCAGCCTCGAATTTGAACGCATGAGTAATGCGGCAGGTCCAACAGGCGGCAGCATTGTCATGCGTGATGGCAAAACAACCCCCAAGGTGGTTGGCATCGTCCACTGTGTCGGCAGTCGTGATAAAAACTACAACGAGTATTGCTCATCAATTTGCTGCATGCAATCTCTGAAATTCGCCCACCTGGTGGCTGAACGAACCGGTGCTGAGGTTTACAACTTCTATATTGATATCCGTACCCCGGCCAAGGGCTACGAGGAGTTCTATCACCGCCTGCTTGATGAAGGAACACACTTCGTGCGCGGCAAAGTGGCTGAGATCAACGACGCCACACGCCTGCCTAGTGAGGAGGGCAAGCTGGTCATCCAGGTCGAGGATACCCTGACGGGGAATCAACTACGTGTTCCGGTGGATATGGCAATCCTGTCTGCCGGACTTGAGCCCCGGCATGACTCGAAGGAATTGGCAAAACTCTTCGGCATCTCCTGCAGTGCAGACGGCTGGTTGATCGAAAGACACCCCAAGCTTGACCCGATTGCGACCATGACGGACGGCATCTACATTGCCGGCTGCGTCCAGGGCCCCAAGGACATCCCCACAAGCGTAGCGCAAGGCGCTGCTGCTGCTGCGCGGATCCTTGGCAAGATCCAGCAGAAGGAAATTGCCCTCGAGCCAATCCGTGCCACCATCCACGAGGAGCAATGCTCCGGCTGCCGCATCTGCAATAACTTGTGTCCGTTCAATGCCATTCTATTCCACGAAGACAGAATGGTATCTGAAGTCAACCCGGCGCTCTGTCAGGGCTGCGGCACCTGCGTGGCGGGTTGTCCGGCAGGTGCCATCAGCGGCACGGGCTTCTCCAACGAGCAGATCCTCTCACAGATCAACGGGCTGCTGCTTTTGAACATTCCCAAAAAGGAAGCTGTAAAGGCTTAAAGGAGAGATGATCATGGCTGATACACCCGAAAACAAACCTTTTGAGCCTGTCATTATCGGCTTCACCTGCAACTGGTGCTCCTACCGCGCCGCCGATATGGCTGGTACTGCGCGCATGAAATATGCCCCCAATGTCAGGCTGACCCGCCTGATGTGCTCCGGACGCCTTGACCCGACCTTTGTCTTCAAGGCGTTTGCCGGCGGCGCCGATGGGGTGCTTGTCTCGGGCTGTCATCCCGGTGACTGCCACTACATCAACCAAAATTACAAAGCCATGCGCCGCTTCCACTTGATGAAGCGTGTCCTGGTCCAGATGGGCATTGAGCCGGGGCGGCTTAAACTGCTCTGGGCAAGCGCTGCCGAAGGAGCTATTTTTGCCCGCGAAATAAACAAGTTTGTTGAAGAAGTACGGGCACTGGGTCCATTGCACTGGAATACGAACCATGGCTCACAGATCGCGGATCATGTGCTGTTGTCTGTTGTTAATGGCCAACCGTCAGATGAAATGGAGGTGAAAGCATGAGCAAACCTAAATTCGCAATGTACTGGGCGGCTTCCTGCGGCGGTTGTGAAATTGCTGTGCTGAACATCCATGAGAAGATCCTGGATGTGGATGCCAACTTCGAAGTGGTCTTCTGGCCGGTGGCCATGGATGCCAAGTACAAGGATGTGGAGGAAATGGAAGACGATTCCATTACCCTTTGCCTGTTCAACGGCGGTATGCGCAACGATGAGAACGAACACGTTGCAAAGCTGTTGCGCAGGAAATCCAGGATCATGGTTGCGTTTGGTTCCTGCGCCTGCGAAGGCTGCATCCCGGGTCTGGGAAACTTTTCCAACATCAACCAGATCCTTGACACAGCTTTCACCACCAATAGCACAGACAATCCCCAAAACCTGCGCCCAAAGACATCCTATGATGTGCCGGAAGGTACCCTGACCATCCCCACCATGAATCCAATGCTTAAGACGCTCGATCAGGTTGTGGATGTGGACTATTACATGCCCGGCTGTCCGCCTGAATCGCATCAGATCGCGGCAGTGGTGGAACTGGTGATCGCTGCCTTGCAAGGCACTGCCCAGTTACCCCCCAAAGGCGCTACCATTGGCGCGGGCAATTCCACCGTTTGTGATGAATGTACCCGCAAGCGCAACGTCAAGCAGATCAAGGAATTCACCCGTATCCAGTTTGTCACGCCCGACCCTGAAATATGCCTGCTCGAACAGGGAATTCCGTGCAATGGAATAGCCACTCGCAGCGGCTGTAATGCCCGCTGTCCAAGCGTGGGGGCGCAATGCATTGGCTGCTATGGTCCTGCCGAAGGTGTGGTTGATTATGGAGCACGCATGATTTCCGCCTTTGCCTCGGTCATTGACAGTGAAAAGCCCGAAGAGATTGACCAGATCCTCGACGGTCTGGTCGATCCGGCAGGTCAGTTCTACCGCTTCAACCTGGCTGGCTCCCTGCTGCGTGGCGGCAGATCCAACGGCAGTTAACCCTGGAGGAAACCATGGCACAAAGAATCACAATTGATCCCATTACCCGCCTGGAAGGTCATGGCAAGATCGAAATCTTCCTGGACGACCAGGGCGATGTTGCCAACACCTACTTCCAAATTCCTGAACTGCGTGGATTCGAACGGTTCGTCGTTGGCAGACCGGTGGAGGAAATGGCGCTGATAACCAACCGCATCTGCGGTGTATGTCCTGAAGCGCATCATATGGCAGCGGCCAAGGCTGCAGATGCGGTTTATAAAGTGGAAGTACCATACACCGGCAGATTACTGCGCGAACTGCTGTACATGGCTTTTTTTGCGACCGATCATACCACCCACTTCTACGCCCTGGCTGGTCCTGACTTTATCGTAGGACCGGATGCACCGGTTGCAGACCGCAATATTCTGGGCGTGATCCACAAGGTCGGGTTGGAGATCGGCGGCAAGGTCATCCAGATGCGCAAATATGGTCATCAAGTGGTCGAGATGATCGGTGGGCGCAAAGTACATCCCTGCACTTCCATCCCTGGCGGCTTGACCAAGGGGATCACCGAAGAACAGCGTGAGGAGATCGAGAAGATGGGGCGCTGGGCGATCGAGTTTGCCCAATTCAGCCTGCAAGCCTTCACTGATATTGTGCTGATCAACAAGACCTACCTCGACCTGATCCTGGGCGACATCTACACGCATAAAACTTACTACATGGGCATGGTGGACGAGAACAATCAGGTCAACTTCTATGACGGTAAAGTCCGGGTTGTCGATCCTGATGGCAAGGAATTCATCAAGTATTCGCCGAACGAATACACCCAACACATTGCCGAACATGTGGAACCCTGGACCTATCTGAAGTTCCCCTACCTCAAGAATATTGGCTGGAAAGGTTTCGTGGATGGGAAAGATTCTGGTGTTTACTGTGCCACCCCGCTTTCGCGGCTGAATGCGGCAGATGGGCTGGCAACCCCGCGCGCGCAGGAAGAATACGAGAAGATGTACCAGACTTTGGATGGCAAACCAGTACATCAGCGTTTGGCAACTCACTGGGCGCGCCTGATCGAGCTGCTCTACGCGGCTGAACGCTGGGTGGAACTGGCAACTGACCCCGAAATCACCTCGCCTGATTACCGTGCCATTCCAACCGCCACCCCAACCGAAGGCGTGGGGATTGTCGAAGCGCCGCGTGGTACGCTGACCCATCACTATTGGACCGACGAGCGCGGCGTTGTCACCAAAGCGAATCTCATTGTCGGCACCACCAACAATTACGCACCGATCACCATGTCCATCAAGAAAGCCGCGACCAATCTGATCAAGAAGGGCCATGTTAACGAAGGTTTGCTGAACATGGTCGAAATGGCATTCCGTGCCTATGACCCGTGTTTCGGTTGTGCCACTCACGCCCTGCCGGGTCAAATGCCCCTTGAGATCACCCTTCGCACCCCGGATGGTGAAGTGTTGGATGTGTTTAAGCAATTTGTCGACTGAACCCAAAAAGGCGACGGGGTCCCCCTAGTCAGATCAAGTGTGCCTGTGCTGATGATATAAAACTCATGCAAACAGAGGCGGATAACCGATGGGTATCCGCCCCTTCAATTCCCTGGAGCAGGTATGACATTTAAGAAAATTCTGGTGATCGGCCTTGGGAACCCCATTCTGGGCGATGACGGTGTTGGCTGGGTTATCGCTCGGGAGGTGGAAGCACTCGGCGCGGAACATGGATACAACATTGAAGTGGATTGTCTGGCTCTGGGCGGGTTGAGTTTAATGGAACGTCTGATCGGTTACCCGTGTGTCATCCTGATCGACTCACTCAATACCTGCAAACGCCCTCAAGGCTCGGTCATCACATTTACTTTGGAGGATCTCGTGGACCTGAACCACGGCCATTCCTCGGCAGCCCATGATACATCCCTTAAAACAGCATTGGAGGTGGGACGAAAATTGGGAGCGGTCCTGCCTGCTGACAAAGATGTGCACGTGGTGGCAATTGAGGCGCAGCATGTCTATGATTTTGAAGAAATATTGTCCCCAGCCATTGCAGCAGCAGTACCGGCCGCCGTTCAACAGGTCATTGAATTGCTCAATGACTTGAATGTGGAAGTGTTGGATCCTGAGCTTTAAACACCAGCACAGCATCAATTCTTTCCCGCTGAAAACCCAGCGTTCCGGCGATCTCAGAGAGCAAAAAAAAACGACGATCGATCGTCGTTTTTTTTTGCTGCGCAGCATGGGGTACTCAGCACTTGCACTCGAGATTAACCACGCGCTGCGGTATTTTTGGACGGGCGAAACGCGCAAGGTTAAAATGCGCGCAGGTACTGCGGTGGGATAGGCGCAGGTTGTTTTAGGATCTGTGCGGCGTGCAGTGCCCAATATGGATCGCGCAGCATCTCACGACCCAACAAAACCAGGTCAGCGCGCCCATTGCGGATAATTTCGTCCGCCTGAGCCGGCGCGGTGATCAAGCCCACAGTTGCGGTCAGAATATCGGCACCCTTGCGGACCGCTTCAGAAATGGGGACTTGATACCCCGGACCCACAGGAACCCTGGCTTGCGCAACTCCGCCCCCGGACGAGCAGTCGATCAGATCCACACCTTCTAATTTCAGGTGTCGTGCGAGTTCAACCGATTCAGCCACGGTCCAGCCGCCTTCCTGCCAGTCTGTACCCGAAATACGTACCGTTAGCGGCAGATGCCCGGGCCATACGGGACGTATAGCTCGCACGGTCTCCATTAGAAAGCGGATACGGTTCTCAAAACTGCCGCCATATTCATCAGTGCGCTGGTTTGAAAGGGGTGAATAAAAACTATGCAACAGGTAACCATGTGCAGCGTGCAATTCCAGCCATTCAAAACCGGCAGCCAGGGCACGTTGAGTCCCGACTCGAAAAGCATCCTGAACCTGCCTGATCTCCATCACGCTCATTTCATGCGGAACAGCATAATCTGCACTGAAAGCGACCGCGCTGGGCGCGATCCCCTGCCAGCCTTGTGGCTCAGCGGAGGTGGCTGGTTTATTATTTTCCCAGGGGCGGCTTGAACCGGCTTTTCTGCCCGCATGCGCAATTTGAATACCCGTCACTGC
>JAIFNG010000185.1 GCA_020047815.1 Anaerolinea sp. | reverse complement strand
TTGGGTTGCCCAAATTTTATTGGTACGCCAGACAACAAGGAGTCGGACATGTTTACAAGCAGTAAGCCTTTACCTCTTGACCAGATCGAAACCCTGACCAACCACCCCAGTATTTTCAATGACGTGATCGGACCGGTGATGCGCGGACCATCCAGCTCGCATTGCGCCGCTGCCCTGCGCATCGGGCGCATCGCTAGAGATCTGATGGACGCCAGGATCGAAGAAGTGCTGATCGAGTTTGACTCACACGGTTCACTGGCCACCACCCATGACAGTCAGGGTTCTGATATGGGCCTGTTCGGAGGTCTGCTGGGCTGGGAGGCCGCCGATGAACGACTGGTGCGATCCCCCCAGGCGATTCAGGAGGCAGGCATCAGCGTCCAGATCGAGATCAAAGACCTTGGGGCAAAGCACCCCAGCACCTATAAGTTAACCCTGAAAAATTCCACAGAACAACACACATTAACCGCCATCTCCACCGGCGGTGGGATGATGGAAGTCGTCGAGATCGACGGTATCGAATTGTCACTGGCTGGCGATTATTTTGAGACCCTGGTTTACGTGGATTCAAACGGCAGCGAGATCGTAAAACGGCAGCGAGATCGTAAAATACCTGCAGGAAAACATAAGCGCCGACAGGATCATTCTCTTAAGCGGTCTGAATGTGCGGCTGGTTGAGATAAAAGCGCAGAATTTCCTCGAGGACAGGATCGTTTCAACGCTCCAGGCGCAATTCAAGATCCGATCCTTGAAAGCCATCCCGCCGGTCCTGCCAGTGATGTCCAGCCGGCATACCCGCGTGCCGTTCATTACCTGCAATGAAATGCTGAACTATAACGCCGATAAAGACCTGGCATTGTGGGAACTGGCGCTCCATTACGAGAGTGCCCGCGGCAATCTATCCCACGAGCAGGTGTTTGAGAAAATGTCCGGGATCATACGTCTCATGCAAAGATCAATTCTCGATGGAATAGCCGGGACAAAATACGCCGACCGCATCCTCGGTTATCAATCCGGGCTCTTCAAAACACGCATGGCAAACCGTCAACTGCTCGATGGCGGCATGTTGAATCAGATGATCCTGTACGTGACGGCCATGATGGAAGTGAAAAGCTCAATGGGCGTGATCGTCGCAGCGCCTACAGCCGGGGCTTGCGCCGGATTACCCGGGGCTTGTATCGGCGCGGCAACATCACTGGGGTTATCTGTGGATGAAATGACAAAAGCCATGCTGGCTGCGGGAATGATCGGTGTGTTCATCGCGGCTCATGCCACATTTTCGGCAGAGGTTGGGGGATGTCAGGCTGAATGTGGTTCCGGTTCGGGCATGGCAGCTGCGGCGTTGGTCACATTGGCAAATGGCACGCTCAAGCAATCGGTGGATGCCGCTTCGATGGCGCTCCAAAACACCGTGGGGATGGTTTGTGACCCGGTCGCCAACCGCGTGGAAGTTCCCTGCCTTGGGAAAAATGTAATGGCAGCCAGTAATGCCCTGGCGTGCGCTAATATGGCGCTGGCTGATTATGATGTCGTCATTCCATTGGATGAGGTGATCGAAACTTTGGATCGCGTCGGAAAAAGCATTCCTCACGAGTTACGCTGTACAGCACTTGGAGGACTTTCGATCACAAAGACTTCAAAAGAGATCGAGGCAAGGCTGCAGAAGGCAAACACGGCATCGTAACTACCTGGACGAAATCCAAACGAATCAGGATGGAAGCGACAAAATGGAACCATGACAGAGAACTGACTTTATACAGCCGCCGCATCTGTCTGAGTTGATTGTGAACAACGGAAACTAAAACCTGGAGATATTATGACTTACCCCCTTCTTGAAAAGCTATACAAAGCCATGGAGGCATCCAACCTGGACTCCATCGTCGTCAACCCCGGTCCCACACTTTCCTACCTGACGGGATTAAGCTTCCATATAAGTGAACGCCCAGTGGTAATATTTTTTACCCCCGGCAAAGACCCTGCCATCGTCCTGCCAGATCTGGAAACTCTTAAGCTGGGGCACTCTCCCTTTGAAATGCAGGCGTTTCCCTATTCCGAGACGCCAAGTGAATGGCCAAAGGCTTTTGAAAAAGGCATCCAGGCGCATGGCATTAAAAATAAATCCATTGGCGTGGAACCGCGCGCACTTCGGATACTGGAATATCGCTTCCTTGAACAGGCGGCACCGGGGGCCACCTTCCCTGATGCTTCCAAAGCGTTGGACTCACTTCGTATTATTAAAAATTCCGATGAGATTGCCAAAATGCGTCGGGCAGTGATCATCGCCCAGGATGCCCTCAAGGCCTGCATCCCCCTGATCAAGATCGGTATGAGTGAAAAAGAACTAGCCGCTGAATTGACCATTCAAATTCTCAAGAATGGGTCTTCGCCTGAACTCCCCTTTTCCCCGATCGTCGCCAGTGGGCCAAATAGCGCCAATCAACATGCCGTCCCAACTGACCGAAGACTCCAGGTCGGAGACATGCTGGTAATCGATTGGGGCGCGGCTTTTGACGGGTATTTTTCTGACCTGACCCGCACTTTCGCTGTTGGCGAGGTGGATGCCGAATTCCAAAAGATCCACAAGATCGTGCAAGAAGCCGCCGAAGCAGGGCGTGTTGCCGGAAAACCTGGCGCTCCGTGTGCCGCAGTGGATATAGCTGCCCGTACCGTCATCGAGAAATCCGGTTATGGCGTCTATTTCAATAGCCGTACAGGTCACGGACTTGGCATTGAAGGTCACGAAAACCCGTATATGCGCGGTGACAATTTACAGATCCTGGAACCTGGCATGTGCTACACCGTTGAACCAGGCATATATTTGCCCGGCCGAAACGGCGTGCGGATTGAAGATGATATGTTCGTCACCGATAATGGTGTGGAAAGCATGAGTGACATGCGCCGGGAATTTCAAGTGGTTGGATAGCCGTGCCATCACGAACCAATGAACGACATTCCCATTAATGATTATGTGATTGTTGGAGCGAAATTTAGCTAGACAACCAAACCACCAAGATCCAAAATCCTATTTTCAGAGACCAACCTATCCCTGAAATATACCCACGATACGTTCTAAATAATCCTGATGTGCGAGTGATAATTTAAGGAGGAACCATCATGAAAGGCTTCTTTCAAGAGGGTAATGCTTTGCTTTGGGAACGAAATTATGAAAAAATGCGCATCGAGCCGTGGGGGATTGACAGTCTACGGGTACGTGCATCAATGGGTACTCGGATCCAGATGGATCTTCCTGGTGGGTTGATCGACCAGGTCCAGGGTGACGCGCAAATCGAGATTGGTTCGGAGAAGGCCACAATCCGCAATGGTGATATCACTGCCGTTGTGTTGAAAAGCGGGGATATGCGTTTCATCAATTCCGCCGGGGTTACGCTTCTCGAAGAAGAATTGAGACCAAATCACCAGAGCAACTGGCCCGCGGCGCGCTGGTATCAGGCTGTGCCGGGCGAGCTGTGGAAGATCGAGGTTCGCTTCAAGCCCATCGAAGATGAAAAACTATATGGCCTCGGCCAGCAGCGCCACGGGCGGCTAAACCAGAAGGGCTGCGTAATTGAACTGCTGCACCTTCCCAATCGCATTTCAATCCCCTTTGTACTATCCACGAACGGCTATGGCTTTTTATGGAATAATCCGGCCGTTGGGCGAGTGGAATTAGGCTATAACGGCACGAAATGGGTGGCGCAGGCTTCTCCCCAGATCGATTACTGGATCACGGCTGGCGATACCCCGGCTGAGATCATGGAACACTACGTGGATGCTACCGGTCACGCCCCTGTACTGCCTGAATTTGCCTCAGGCTACTGGCAATCCAAGTTGCGCTATGACTCTCAGGACCAGCTGATGGCTGTGGCCCGCGAGCATAAACGCCGTGGCTTACCCCTCTCGGTGATCGTGATCGACTTCCTGCACTGGACTGTTATGGGCGAGTGGGAGTTCGACCAGGAAGCCTGGCCTGACCCGCAGGCAATGATCGACGAACTGGATTCAATGGGCATTAAGGTGATGGTGTCGATCTGGCCGACGGTCAGCGAGCATAGCAAATACTATAAAGAGATGAATGAGCGCGGACTGCTTGTGCGCAACGACCGTGGTATTCCCGTTAATATGACTTTTTTGGACACCCGCCCCAGCGGTCCGATACACCTGCATTACTATGATACGCTGAATCCTGAGGCACAGCAGTTCGTGTGGGAAAAAGTCCGTGACAACTATTACCGCTACGGCATCAAGGTTTTCTGGTTAGATGAGGCCGAGCCGGATATGGACCCGATGGACCCGGACAACTTGCGCTATCACCTGGGCAGCGGGCTGGTTGTTAACAATTTGTACCCGCTGATGTTCGCTAAGGGTTTCTACGATGGCATGCGTGCCGAAGGCGAAACTGAGATCATCAACCTGGTGCGCTGTGCATGGGTTGGCAGTCAACGCTACGGCGCCGCCATCTGGTCGGGTGATATTGATACTTCGTTCGAGGAACTGCGCGTCCAGGTGCGCGCCGGATTGAATATGGGGTTGAGCGGTATTCCATGGTGGACAATGGATATCGGCGGCTTCTTTGGCGGTAATCACGAAGACCCCTCCTTCCGCGAGCTGATGGTTCGCTGGTTCCAATTTGGCGCATTCTGCCCGCTCTTTCGATCACATGGATTCCGTGAGCCAAGGGTCCGGATCCCCACCCTGCACGGCGGCCCGAATGAGGTATGGTCGTACGGCGAGAAAGTATATGGCATCCTCAAGGAATATCTTTTCTTACGTGAGCGCCTACGCCCCTATATTATGGAACAGATGCGCGTCGCCAGCAATGTCGGCGCCCCGCCAATGCGTCCTCTGTTCTTCAACTTCCCTAATGACCCGGCCAGTTATAATATTGAGGACCAGTTTATGTTCGGTCCTGACCTGCTGATTGCCCCGGTAATTGAAGAGGGTGCGGTTTCACGCACTGTTTACCTCCCTGCGGGTGCAAACTGGGTGGAAGCCTGGAGCAAACGCGAATACAAGGGTGGGCAGGCCTACCAAGCTGAAGCGCCGTTGGAGCGTATCCCTGTCTATTGGCGCAAAGACAGCCCATTCACCTTCCAGTTCTGATTTCATAGAAAAACTTATATTACCAACAACACCATCGCCAGTCAGGTTGTAGAGACTGGCGATGGTGTTGTTAAAGGTTGTCGGCATCATAAATATCGAAGGCTTCCACAAAAAGCAGGCGAAAATATTACGGATGCCCGCCCTGCGAATGCCATAGCCCGGCGATCTTCTCCCCGCATTTTGGGCACTTTCCTTCACTTGTGAGCCTGTATTTCTCGATGGTATACCCGCTGCGTTTGACAAGCAGGGTATTGCATTTCGGGCAATGTGTGCTTTCATACTCTCCGACATGTCCCGGCAAATTTCCTGCATAGACATATCTTAGCCCAGCCTCGCGACCGATCTCCGCTGCGCGGATCAATGTTTGCGGGTCGGTATTGTCTGGCGCGATCATCTTGTAATCCTTGTGAAAAGCTGTCACATGCCAGGGGATATCGGGAGACAATCCGGCGAGAAAACGTGCTGCTTCCCATAACTCATCATTTGAATCATTGAAACCGGGGATTACCAGCGTTACCACCTCGACCCACATACCCAGGTCACGCGCGCGTTTGATCCCATCCAGGGTATTTTGCAGCGTCCCGCCAAGCGAACGATAATTTTTATCGTTCATGGATTTAAGGTCAACCTTGTACGCATCGAGATATGGACTCAGATATTCCATCACTTCCGGAGTGTTGTTCCCGTTGGAAACGTAGGCGCACTTTAACCCCGCCCGCTTTGCTTCCTTGAATACCGCCGCCGCCCATTCACTTGTGATCAGCGGCTCGTTGTAGGAAGAGACCACCACCGAAGCCCTGGCTCTTATCGCCTGGCCAATAATTTCCTGGGGAGAGATCTTCCGTATAAACTGGGCTGATATGTCCGAGGCCGGGTCGCGCAATGCCTGGGAGGTGAGCCAGTTCTGGCAGAAGGCGCAGTGGTAGTCACACCCCAGCATGCCAAAGGTCAGCGCAGTTGTGCCGGGCAGAACGTGCGAAAATGGTTTCTTCTCAATGGGGTCGCTTTGCAATCCAGCCACGTATCCCCACGGGACCTGTAACGCGCCTTTTTGATTGAACCTTACCTGGCAAATTCCCCGCTTTCCCTCGCGGATCAGGCAGCGGTGTCCGCATGCAAAACAACGCAGCGACCCGTCTTCCACTTTTTCGTATAACTCACCTTGGATGGTCAGGCTGTCCAGTATTTGTGCAAGCGGACTCATTGGAACTCCAGGGATTCATAGTTGCCAGGTTTTCATGGCGATCGAGCCGGTATCCGTTGGACCTGTCAGGATTAAGTATAATATGCCCATGTTAACTGTAGTCATTCAAGCCGGCGGGCAATCCTCCCGCATGGGAGAGGATAAGGCTCTTAAGCCCTTTCTGGGACGTCCGCTCATCCAGCGGGTGGTGGAACGAATGAAACCGCTTGCGGAAGAGATCATCGTGACGACCAACCAGCCCGCCAGGTACGAATTTTTAAATACTTCGACCGGTCTGGTACGCCTGCGTCTTATTCCGGATCTAAAACCTGGACGCGGCGCCCTGGGTGGACTCTACACTGCGGTCGCCTCTGCTTCTTCTGCGCTGGTGGCTGTGGTGGCATGTGACATGCCTTTTGCCAGTCCCGGGCTGATCGAAGCTGCGAGCAGGCTGATGCTTGAAGAAGGGACGGATGTTGTCATCGCCAAAACTGACGAGGGCTACGAACCGCTTCACGCCCTGTACCGCCGCGATACCTGCCTGCCCGCCATTGATGCTGCAATTTTGGCTGACCAATGGAAGGTCATCTCGTGGTTTCCACAGGTCAAAGTGAGGGTGCTGACCATACAGGAAATTAAATCATTTGACCCTTCGGGCTTATGCTTTTGGAATCTCAACACACCCGAAGAATTTACAGAAGCAGAACAACGCGCCCGACAAACCGGTTAACAGGTCATCCAGCTAGCGGACGATCAAAACCGGACACGGCGCATGAGCCACCACCTTTTGACTTGTACTGCCAAGTAACAAGCCGGCCAGCGTGCCGCGTCCACGCGAACCCATCACAATAACATCGCTCTTGCGCGTGGTCGCTACTTTGATGATGGCTTCGGCATCCGAACCTTCGATCAGCTCTGTGTGGATCTCGCAGGGTATTTTTTCCACCGCTTTGATCGCGTGATCAAGAATGGTTTTTGCCTCTTCCATGCGCGCATTGATGGCGAATTGCATGTTTGGCTCTCCAAGATAGGGCGGGATAAAATCATAAGCCACCACGATCCAAAACTCTTTCGCATTCATGGCACGTGCCAGATCGGCAGCGGTGCGCGCAGCGCGCAACGCATGTTCTGAGCCGTCCACAGCCAGCAGGATATTTTCAAACATGGCGTCTCCTTTCATGTGAGGTACAATTTCAGTATACAATCACTTTGTCTAAAATTCATTAAAAGGAGCTATCCATGTCTCTCCACATCGATCAAATTCGAGATCAATTTCCGGCGCTTAACCGTCCCGACATTTTTTTTGACAATCCCGGCGGCACGCAGATCGCCAAACCTTCCCTTGACCGCATCAATAAATATTTGATCGAATCCAACGCCAACCACGAAGGCGTTTTTGCCACCAGTATCGCCTCTGATGCTGTGCTGGACGAAGCCCATCGTGCCATGGCAGATTTCTACCACGCCCCATCTGCCGGGGAAATCGTGTTCGGCAACAACATGACCACCCTGACACTGCACATCAGCCGTTCGATCTCACGCGAGTGGAAGGAGGGAGATGAGATCGTGGTCACACGGCTGGATCATGACGCCAACGTCACCCCCTGGGTGCTGGCGGCGCAGGACCGCGGTGTTAAAGTCAACTGGGTTAATTTTGATGTGGAAGAAGGCACGCTCAATTTGGATGACCTGCAAAAAGCATTGGAACGAAAACCGCGCCTGCTGGCAGTGGGTTATGCCTCCAACTCTCTTGGCACGATCAACCCCGTAAAAAAGATGATCGAGATGGCGCATGCCGCCGGCACCCTGGTTTATGTGGATGCGGTTCAATATGCCCCGCACGGTGCGATCGATGTGCAAAGACTGGATTGCGATTTCCTGGTCTCTTCGGCTTATAAATTCTTTGGCACGCACGCGGGCATCCTTTACGGGAAGCACGAATTGCTGGAGAAGTTGTTCGCCTACAAAGTGCGCCCGGCGACCAATAAACTTCCCGGGAAATTTGAAACAGGCACGCAAAATCATGAGGGCATTGCGGGCGTGCTTGGCGCGGTTGAATACTTCGAATGGGTGGGACGTGAATTTGGCGGTGAACATGCCGAGGGGCTGCGCGAGTATTCCGGGCGCGTCCTGGAGTTGAAAAAAGCCATGGCTGCCATCCACTCGTATGAGTCTGAACTGAACCGTGCCCTGCTCTCCACCTTGCAGGATGTTCCCGGAATTACGATTTTTGGTTTGACAGACTTGAAACGGCTCGATGACCGTGTGGCGACCTTTTCGTTCCGCCTGCAGGGGCAGCATCCGCATGACACGGCGCAGAAACTGGCCGATGCCGGTATTTTTGTTTGGGATGGCAACTACTATGCCCTCAATGTCACCGAACGGCTCGACCTGGAAGACAAGGGCGGCATGGTGCGGGTTGGCGCAGCGCATTACAATACATTGGATGAGGTCGCGCGCCTGGGTGAGGCACTTCAGAAGATCGCAAGAGGATAACAGGAAGTCGGACCTGTATTTTGTTTTTGGACTCAAAAGAGCCGCATGGTTTACTCTGCGGCTCTTTTGAGTCTTCGATCTATTTGAATATCGGTCGGGAGAACAGAACTACAACTAAAAAACCTTTGATCGGGGAAATTTTCATAAATTTGACATCAAAGCCAGGTATTGCTCACACATATGGTCGGCAGTGTACGACTCTAAAACCTTTTTCCTTGCTGTAGCACCCATGCGCTGACACAGTTGGGGATCAGCAAGTAATCGCAGGATGGCGTTCGCCAGGGCTTCCGTATTTTCTATTGGGACCAGCAGCCCGTGTTCTCCCTCCACGATCACTTCTTCCACGCCCTCCACCCGGGTCGCTATGGTAGGCAGTCCTGCGCTCATGGCTTCCAACAGTGCAATCGGCAATCCCTCCCAAAGCGAAGGCATCACGAATACATCTGCACTGGCCAGGAATTTTGTGACGTTATCCGATTGTCCCAGCAGTTTTACGGAATCTGAGAGACCCAGTGAGCGAATTTGCGCTTCCAGTTCCGGGCGCATGACCCCATCACCGCAGATACCTGCCATTGCAGTTGGAAATTTTTTCAACACAGCGGGCATGGCGGCGATGAGAACCCTGTGCGCTTTTGAAAAAACAAGACGTCCGACAGCCAGCAGGAATGGATCCTCAGCGCCCATCCCCAGCTCGCTGCGGACTGCCAGCCGGTCCACATCTGTGAGGGAAACAGGGTTGATCCCATTCTGGATCACAACAATGCGCCCGGGCTGAATGCCTTCACCCAGTAATTTTTGGCGCGTCATTGCAGAAACCGCAACGATGCGGGTGGCAATGTCATGGTTTACCATCCACGCATGGATTTTTTCACGCCAACGTGGAATGCCGGCGATTATTCCATGATGGGTGGCGATCCGCACAGGGACACGCGCCATCCAGGCCAGGGGCAGGGCAAGGGTATTACTGTCATGGGTGAACGTCTCGATCGCATCAAATTTTTCGCGGCGCAATAACTTCCACAGCCGCCATAAGCCCCTGATGATGGATACGCTATTTCGAAGGA
>JAIFNG010000085.1 GCA_020047815.1 Anaerolinea sp. | reverse complement strand
TTGTACCAGGTCTAACCCGCGTGTCATTGCGAGGGACGTTCTTCCCGACACTCCCTGGCACTGCACGCAGGGCAAGTGTGCGCCGCACTGCGTGCCCTGGCACCGCCCGCCCCTATAGCCCCCGAAGCAGGGCGAGTGGGTGGGCAGGTGTGTTGCAGCGCAGGTGAGCAATCTCCCGTGTTCCCAAGCAATCCCCGGCACCCCTGAAAAGATAAAAAATGACTGAAGACATCGAAACCATTTTGAGCGAGGAATGTGAACTGGTCAAAGACCGTCCGATCATCGTCGGGGTCTCGGGCGGGCCAGACAGTTTGTGCCTGATGGAAACCCTGCGGCAGGCGGGGTATTCGGTCCTCGTCGCGCACTTCGATCATCAACTGCGGCCTGAGTCGGTGGACGAGGCGCGTGTGGTGGCGCAAATGGCGGCGCGGTTTAACCTGCAATTTGAGAGTGCCGCTGCCGACGTGCGCGCCCATGCCGGGCAGGCAAAGTTATCACTTGAAGAGGCCGCGCGCGACATGCGCTATCAGTTTTTATTCAGACTGGCGCGCGAGCATCATGCCCAGGCAGTGGCAGTCGGACATACCGCAGATGACCAGGTGGAAACCATCCTGATGCACTTCATGCGCGGCAGTGCCCTGAACGGTTTGAAGGGTATGCCGTACCGTTCGATCTTAAAGACCTTTGACCCGCACATCCCCATTGTGCGTCCGTTGCTGGACCTGTGGCGCGCAGACACCATCGCGTATTGCGCGGCACACGACCTGCAACCGCATTACGATTCAAGCAATGCCTCCACCGATTATCAGCGCAACCACATCCGGCACCTCTTGATCCCCAGCCTGGAAGGATACAACCCGAAGTTTCGGGCTGCTGTTCTGCGCATGTCCCACTCGCTCAAGGATGACCATGTTTTATTAATGGAGTTGCTTGAGAACGCCTGGCGGGAAACCGTGCTGGAGGTGGGGGCGGATTCGGTTGCCTTTGACGCCAGCCTGCTCTCCCACTGTTCTCCCGGTCTGCAGCGCAACCTGGTCAAGCATGCCATGCAGACCCTTTTGCCCGCAGTGGATGTGAGCCATGCCGCGCTTGCACGCGCTGCCGCATTGATCCGCGAGCCTGCCCATCAGCCCGCCCGGGTGGACCTGAAGGGCGGCATGGTCCTGTTCCGTGAAGCCGACCGGATCTATGTCAGCCAGCTCGACGCGCAATTCCCCTCCCATCTGGCGCCGCAGATGACCGCAGCACCCCTCATACCGCTCCCCATCCCCGGGCAGGTCGAACTTGCAGGCGGCTGGGTACTGACCTGTGAACCCTGGTCCGGCACCTCTGCCTCGGCGGGCGCCCAGGCAGGGGACAACTCTGACCCGTACCAGGCCTGGCTGGATGCCGACAATTTAACCGAACCCCTTCACCTGCGGGCGCGCCGCCCCGGCGACCAATTCACCCCGTTTGGCATGGACGGACATTCCCAGAAACTATCCGACTTTTTCGTCAATGCCAAAATGCCCCAGCGTGCGCGGGAGAAGTACCCCCTGTTATGCGCCGGCAATGAAATCATCTGGGTCCCCGGCTATCGCCCCGCACAATCCCATTGCCTGACAGAGTCCACTCAAACTGTCTTGTACTTAACGCTCCGTGCTGTATCAAGCTAAAATGTTATCCTCCCGCATCCCTTGTCATTTCGAAGGAGCGCCAGCGACTGAGAAACCCTTAACACGGAACGCGCAAGATTTCTCCCTTCGGTCGAAATGACAAAACAGAGAGTTGCTTGAAATGACAAAAAGCGCTGGACGGCTTTGAAACGACAAAAAACTGTAACGCCTTCTATCCCCCTCACCCCCTGTCATTTCGAAGGAGCGCCAGCGACTGAGAAATCCTTGATACAGCTTCCGCAAGATTGAAATGACAAAACAGAGAGTTGCCCAAGATGACAAAGCAATGAAGCGCCCATGACAAAAGACTACAACTTCTATGTTTACATCCTCACCAATCGGTATGACCAATAACCTGGAACGTAGATTGTACGAACATAAAAACAAATTGGTGGACGGCTTTACAAAAAAATACAACGTGAACAAACTTGTTTACTATGAGCATGGTAACGATGTTCACACGGTGATTGCGAGAGAAAAAGAAATCAAAAAATGGCGTCGGGAGAAAAAGAATAATCTGGTGATGACTATGAACCCAACTTGGCAGGATCTGAATTTTGAGTGGAATGTAGAAAAAGTTTCCCCATCTAACACCCCTCTGTGACTACAATGAATGGCCCCATGAGCATCTTCATGTTCATTGTTTTCTATACCTTCCGCAGCCGGGCGGAGGAGAAAATGATGACGGAAAAATTCGGCGACCAGTATCGCGAATACCGAAAGACAACAGGAGGGCTGCTGGTCATATTATAAAAAGAAACCGCCCGCCATCAGGTAGACTTGATTTCCGGTTTGAGATGCGCTATAAAATAACAAACCATGACAAGGAGTAGAATGAATCCCAAGGTTGATTTTTATTTCACCAAAGCCAAAATGTGGCAGGAAGAATTGGGAAAATTGAGAAAGATCGTTCTTGACTGTCCGCTGACCGAAGAATTGAAGTGGGGTGTTCCCTGTTACACGTTCGAGAAAAGCAACATCGTTCTGATCCATGTATTTAAAGAATACTGTGCGCTGCTGTTTGTTAAAGGCGTCTTGTTAAAGGATGCCAGGGGTATTCTGATCACACAAACCGAGAATACGCAGGCGGCACGCCAGATTCGGTTCACCAACCTTCAGGAGATCGAGGAGCTGGAACCCGTCATAAAAGCCTATATTCATGAAGCCATTGAAGTGGAAAAATCCGGCTTGAAAGTGAACTTCAAAAACACCACAGAATTTGCCATGCCAGAAGAATTTCAAAATAAATTGGATGAACTCCCTGCCTTGAAAACCGCTTTTGAAGCATTGACCCCGGGTCGGCAGCGGGCATACTTTCTTCATTTTTCAGCACCCAAACAATCCAAAACCCGGGCCTCAAGGGTTGAAAAATGCATCCAGCAAATTCTCAATGGAAAGGGATTAAATGATCCGTAGATGGGGTGAGAAAATAAAAACTCATGACCTGAAAACATGGATCAATACCACATCCAACCCCAGAGCGGCGCGCGTTCATAACTGCGATAGTTGGTTGATGATCTACTACAAGACAGACCCGGGCGCGCTCTGGAACAACTCCGCGGCAATTATTTTTGATCGATGATGTTGAGATCACAGCAAAGTAACAATATACTGACATCAAAAATATACTTCGGTTGGGTGAGCGGGAGGGCGGTCCCGGCTCGATGCTTCTATAAAACAATTCTGTGAGGATCATTATGGCACCTGAGTTATTAACAGCGATAATTGGGGCGATTGCGACAATTTTGGCAGCAGTTATTGGCGGGATCATTGCGCGGGGTAAAAAGAAAGACGGGGATTCCAGGAATATTGGACAGCAGACTGATGAATCGACAAAAAAAACAAGGATCAGCTGGCAGGACACGGTGGGTTTATTTCAAATTGACAAGTTCACACTTGCCTATATCCCGCTGATGAATGACTGGTGGAAAGATAAGAGCCCCATTGCAGAAGTAAAGTTCGGTTCAATAAATGTCGGTCTGGATCATCAACGATATCGATTGCTGGATGTCTTCAAAGATACACAAATTGATTATGATTTTCGCGATGACCCAAGCTGCAAGCTTTTGGAATGTCATATTGATAACTCCAAAAATATTAATCTCGTCCTTGGGGAAACATCCTATGGGGATTACCTGAAATCCGGTGAACATCTGGATGACCCATATCCAACTGATCCGCGGGAGACTTTCCGAAGTACCCTTGCTACAATAGTACAGGCGGGAGGCGGGGAAGTCCGCCCAAAAGAGTTAACAAATATTTGCGGGATCGGGCTTTTTCTGATCACGAAAGATAAAAAGATCGTTGTCGCCAAGCATTCAGAACATTCCCATGTATATCCTGAAAGGTGGACTTTCTCTGCCAGCGGGCTGATGAAATGGGGGGCTTGTCCGCACCCATTCATGGAAATGGCACGAAAGACATTCATAGAAATTCAACACCAGGTTGATCCTGCCAAAGCAAGGTTGATCGGGTTGGGTGCAGACGCGCGTAAGCTATATTTTCAATTCAGCTTTCTTGAAGAAACAGAGCAGACAGCAGCCGAGATCATCGGACGACATAACATTATTTCCGATGATGCAAACCAGGGTTTGATGCGTGATAGACCCCGTGAACTATTTTGTTTGCCTTATGAACTGGATGAAATAATAAACGCAATTATTGAGAACTGCTGGGAGCCGTCTGCCGAGGCGTGTATCCTGACACTCTGCGCAAAGAGTTTTGGACCGGAGAAGGTGGCGCAGGCCCTTCACGCGCGGCATGGGGATTGGTGGAAACGCGAAATGAGAGATGAGTGGGATTTACGAACAGCGAAAAAAGGCGACCTGCCCGACATGAGCGTAAGGTATCCACAAAACAGGCTGACCGAGGAAAAAGAACGGTATGTTGAAGCTATATTACGCTTTATGCAAAATGATCTGAATAATAAAGATGTTATTGAGATCGGGTGTGGAACAGGAAGGCTTACAATGCGCCTGGTTGAACTTGTTAAAAGTTTAACCTGCCTGGATCTTTGCGAAAGAATGATAGAGCGGAATAAACAAAGGTTGGGGGAAAAATCCGGGGAAGTGAATTATGTGACCGCATTCATGCAGGAGTATCCAATTAGAAAACATCAAGTGGCAATTTCCTCCCTGGTATTAATTCACAATGTCTCCGATTCTGATTTTATTAAACTGGTTGGCAGAATATGTGATTGTTCTGATGCGGCTTTTATTTTTGAAGACACTACGGAAGGACGACCGACCAGCAAAAACGCCACCCGGTTAAGACCAAAACAGGAACTCGTTCATACATTCGAAAAATTTCATTTTCATTTGGAACGGTCTGATGAGTACAAGCTTTTTGAGGATCAAATATCATTTATGAAATTCGCCAAAACACAATGAAAGGAACCTGCCCAAAGTTGGAAAATTGGATTTTACATTGCGTGTTCTGTTTTGAAGAGCCAGATTGCGCCCTTGGCGGCGGCATGAAAAATCCGACTTTAGAATGAAAAAACGGCTCTAAATGGCAGACATTTGGGGCTGTTTTTTTACGCCCCATTCCGGGCAGGTTGTATCTTGTATCCGGTTGTATTGTTTCCCGGTTTTAGTACAACCATTAAAAACCCGAAGATCAGGCAGGTTGTATCTGGCGCAGAGCCCGGTTGAGGCCGGCATTCCCTGCCCAAGAGGGGTCCCGGCGGGTTGGGGTGGGCGGTTTGCTGTTCATTCAGCATTGTAATTGTGAGCATTCCCGTTTATTAATTTCCGCGCGTATAATCTGGCAGGAGAAAACATTATGTCCAGCCAGGTTGTCCACTTTCCCTGCTCCAACCGCCTGTGAATGATTTTAAAGAACGACCCGGAGGTGGCAGTTAACCATGGGACAAATATCAAAACTACGGATGCGGCCATTCAAAGACGACGCCGATTTCTGGCGGATGCGGGATTTCCTGCGGGAAGTTTTCCTGCTCAACAACAGACTCGAACGAAGCTGGAGTGTGCCGCGTTTGGATTACTGGCGCTGGCACCTGATCCAAACCGTTGGAACACGTCCCATGGAGCAGGTTACTTTTCTGTGGGAGACCCCGGCAGGTCAATTGGGAGCCACGCTTCATACCATCGATTCAGAAGCTTACCTGGTGGTGCATCCTCAATTCCGGACTGGCGATCTGGAACATGAAGTATTCGCCTGTGCCGAGCAGAATATGGCCGCGCTCAATCCGGCGGGTGAACGTATATTATTCGTTCTTGCCGATGAAGATGATCCCTTGCGAAGGGAAGTCCTCTCATCCCGCGGCTATACTTTTCGTGATCAACCGGTCTTCCGCTGGCGTCGGGACCTCGATGGGGCTGTCCCTCACGTGAAGGTCGCGCCAGGGTACTTGATCCGCTCAATGGGTGATGCCAGTGAGTACCGGGCGCGAGCTCTGGCATCGTGGTATGCCTTTCATCCGGATGAGTCTGATGATGGTTTTGAAGGGGGGTACTGGTTGGCAAACTTGCAATCTGCCCCGCTGTACCGCCGTGAACTGGATATTGTTGCCCAGGCTCCAAATGGCGGGATTGCGGCTTTTTCCACGATCTGGTATGACGATGTTGCCCGCAGCGCGGTTTGTGTGCTGGTGGGTACCGTGCCGGAACACCAGCGCTTGGGACTGGGGAAGGCGGTCATCACCGAGGGCTTGCGGCGTTTGCAGAAGTTGGGAGGTACGCGAGTCTTTGCAAATGGATTCTCTCCGCCTGCCAATGCTTTGTATGGATCGGTTCTGGGCACCAGCTACCGGGCTGAATCCTGGTTCAAGGAATTAAATTATTAGCAGGGGATCATTCAGGTGATGTGGATATCCTTATGAATTAGAACATTTGTGCTATAATTGCTAGGTCGGATGAACTCGTTCATGGCAGGAGCATAAAATGACAATCACAACTTTTATGGCAGATGAGCGTCAGCGGGAAGGCATAAAAACCATTCTGAAACTGCGCTATACTGTCGCCCTGCAAACATTCCGCTCGATCATTCAGGGTGCATCCTGGGCAGCCGCAGCAAAAGGAAACCAACAATGAGAAAATTAAAACTTCAAGTACAGATGACCGTGGATGGTTTTATTGCAGGACCCGGGGGGGAAATGGATTGGATGGTGTGGGACTGGGATGATGAACTTAAAAAATATGTGACGGAATTAACGGAATCCGTGGACTGCATCATCCTTGGGAGAAAACTTGCCGAGGGATTTATTCCGCATTGGACAAAGGTGGCCGCCGACCCGCATGACCCGGAATTTACAGCGGGCAGGAAATTTATGGATACGCACAAGGTGGTTTTTACCAAAACACTTGCCCGGTGCGAGTGGGACAATACGGTTTTGGCAAAAGGCGACCTGGTGGATGAAGTTATGAAACTAAAGGGACAGGAAGGGCAGGACATCATCGCCTATGGCGGCGCGGCTTTTGTATCCGCCCTGATCAAACACAGCCTGATCGACGAATTCCATTTATTTATCAATCCTGCCGCGATCGAAAAGGGAATGGCAATTTTCAAGGAAATGGATGGCAAACAGGACCTGACATTGGTAAAAGCCGCGGCATTCGACTGCGGGATCGTTGTCCTTAATTACGAATTGAAACACAGCAAATGATGCAAAAACCACTTTATGCTTTGACCTGCACTTTCTTGATCACCCTCGCCTGCCAGGCGAGTAATACAGCCCAGGCAGTGATCCCCACTTATGATCCCAATAGCATCCAGACTGCGGTCGTAGGCACTGCTGTGGCGGCGCAAAACCAGACCCAGACGGCCAATGTTCCCAATGAAAGCCCCATGCCGACCCAAACGCTGGAAAGCCTTCTGACACCTGCCATCCTGTCCACCCCGATCCTGGAACAAAGGGCGGCGGCTGTCCGATCCTGTATTCCTGATGCCCCGCCCCAATTTGGGAAAGTGGAAAATGTTGTGGATGGAGATACCATCAAGGTTCTGATCGATGGTTCGATCTACCCCGTCAGATATATCGGCATTGATACCCCCGAAAGCACAAACACCATCGAATATTTTGGCCAGGAATCAAGCAGCAAAAACAGCGACCTGGTCAGGGGCATGGATGTCATCCTGTATAAGGATGTTTCAGAGACCGATCGATATGACAGGTTATTGCGTTATGTTTTTGTGGGGGATATGTTCATTAATTATGAACTGGTTAACCAGGGTTATGCCACAGCGATGTACTATCCGCCTGATGTCGCCTGCGCCACCCTGTTTGATGAAGCGCAGGCCAACGCCAGAGCGCAATCGCTTGGCATGTGGGCGGTGCAAGCCGGCCAGCCCATCAAAGCGGGTTCATCCGGTGCTCTCGAGATCGTCAATGTCAATAAGAATGCTGAATATGTCGATATAAAAAATCCGGGAGCCGCACCGATCGACCTGAAGGGCTGGGTGCTGCTTTCTGAAACAGGCAATCAAAGCTGCAAGCTGGAAGGCAGCGTGCAGCCTGGCGCGACCTTCAGGATCTGGTCGGGGAGCGGGGCAACGGGTTTTAGCTGCGGGTATTCAAAGAGCATCTGGAACAATAACGAAACCGACCCTGCCGTTCTGTTTGACCCGCAGCACCAGGAAGTGGATCGATATCCCTAGTTCCTCCAAAATGCACTTGATGGTCAGCCTTAAAAAGGTGACCTATAAATTGTCATAGACATAAAAAATATAATCCTGTGATGTTGTTTTAACGCCCAGATCGTTGAGTGATCGTAGGATCTGTGCGCGATGGTCGGTCCCATGATTGCAGACATGGAGCAGTACCTGCCACAGGATCAGGTCCTTGTCTTCCCCATCTGTGAACGGTTTTTCGAACAACATTTCATCCCGCAATTTCGCCAGATACTCACGCATATTTTTCTCAACGTGGTCCCAATGTGCGCGAAGGATATTCCGATCTTCAAAGTGAGCTGGATCAAGCGATTCCGGAATTTCAACACCGCGCAAGGCACTGAACCATGTATCATCAACACTCACGAGATGAACGATCTGGTTTCTGATGGAGCCGTGTGAATAGGTCACTTGTTGGGTGAAGGATGCGTCGGGGAGAGGGATACAGGCATCCCATAAGTTGCGATTTTCTGAGAAATGATAATCGTAGAAATGGCGAAAGGCATTTGCATTCATATTGATCCCTGCTCCCTGGCGGGCGGATGAAAATTTTGAAGACCGGGTGTCTTGATAAGTTCAAAGTATATGCTGTTCATTCCAACTGTCAACATGTCAAAGGGATGGGTGACTTGAAAAAAGGAAAAGTCAGCCAATAAAATTCAGGTGCAAGATCAAAATCACACCAGGTAATTGGTCAAACCATCCCGCAAAATCAACCAAATTTAATATGAATGATGGACGGTTCCGAAAGGTTACTTATCGAACCGTTGTATTATTTCCTGCTTTCATGACCTGCACTTACCAGACAACGTAGCTGGGCGATCGCGCTTGTTGAAAAATGCGTATAGGCATTGGTCGGTGAAGTACCCGCTGTGGAAACCCCGAATCTGCCATAAGCGTTTGTGTAAAAAAAGCGTATAATACAAAAACTATCATAATTGGTGATTAACTTTGTGAGAAAAGAGGTCCCATGCTGGAGCCAAGCCCACAAAATGTCGTAGATGCTCTTGAAGTATCGCGGCGTGATTTCTTAAAATTCTGTTCCCTCATGGTAGGGAGCCTGGCAGTGCCGCGCCCGTTTACAAATATGTTCGAACAGGTGCTTGCTGCGCCGGACTTCGCCGTACCCCCAAAATTCCACTTCCAATGGCAGAATGAATTTTTATTAAAGACCATCTATCCCCTGCGTGAGGTAAAACTACGCGACTTTCTTATCTATTAC
>JAIFNG010000082.1 GCA_020047815.1 Anaerolinea sp. | reverse complement strand
GATAACCGTGAAGTATTCATAGCATCCGAAGGTGAACGGTCAATATTCGACAAGCCGGGTACCGGTTTACATGTGGACGTCTTTTACGAAAAGTTGGACTTTTGTCACCCCATCTACTGGAAGGATCGCCTTGAAGTTGATTCCCCCACCATCCCTCTGACTGAACTACTGCTCGAGAAAATGCAAATCGTTCAGATCAACGAGAAGGATGTTATCGATACCATCATGCTTTTACTCGAACATAAATTGGGGGATGTTGATAAGGAAACAATCAATATCAAACTGGCGGCTGAATTATGCGCCAAAGAATGGGGACTTTGGCGAACCACCACCATGAATCTCGATAAAGTAAAACAACTTGCACAGCATTATTCCCAACTGGAAGATAATCAAAAATCACACGTAACCAGTCAGGTGGATACAATTCTTGCCCGCCTGAACGACGAACCCAAACCGCTTGCATGGCGCATTCGCGCCCGCGTGGGCGACCGCGTGAAGTGGTACAAAGATGTGGATGAGGTATAGGAGGCAACATGGCAAAACTCGTACGCGATTTAATGCACTCTGGCTTGATTACATGTAAACCAAACGCATCCCTGGGACAGGTGGCTGTATTGCTTAATCAGCATCATGTGCACGCACTGATCGTCACAGACCGCGACGGACGCCCAAATGGGATCATTACAGACCTTGACTTGATGGCTGGCGAATGGCTTTCACAAGACACAGAAAGCCTGAAAGCAATGCGCAGCCTCACCGCATCGGACCTAATGACACAACCGATAGATTCTGTTGAAGCAAATCTCCCCACAAGTGAAGCAGTGAAAATTCTCACGGAAAAAAGTCTCAGCCGTCTGCTTGTTACAGAAAACGGAAAACCCATCGGTATCATTTCACTCTCTGACTTTATTGCAAGCATCGCAAGCGAAGTTGAGTTAAAACGCAATACCGTCGCTGATGTCATGTCAGATGCAATTTTGGTCTGCCGGGGAAAGACTCCTGTCATCTCTGCCGCGCGGGCAATGACATCCGCTGGTTGGCGCTCAGTGCTTGTGGTGGATGCCAAGGGTAAGATTCTAGGCGTTGTCAGCGGGCTTGACCTTCTACCTTTTGTCAAAGATGGACTGGATGAAAAGATGGTAGTGCGCGATATCATGCATCCTGCAATGACCATTGATCTTCACGCCAGTCTACACGAGGCGGCGGAAAAAATGATAGAAAATCACCATCATAGACTTATCGTCGTAGACAATGAAGACCCGGATGCTTTTCCCCTCGGCGTAATTTCAACCTTTGATATTGTGGCTGAAATGGCCCGTCCTGATTCAGTTTGGCAGAAAACCTTATAGGCGCGTTTCCAGCGTGTCCTATAAAATTATTTTAAGGAGACAATAAAACATGTCCGAATTTCCAACACAAGCGCAAGTTGTCGTGATCGGTGGTGGTGTAGGCGGCGCAAGTATCGCTTACCACCTTGCTCTTATGGGCTGGACTGATGTCGTTCTGCTTGAACGACATGAGCTTACAGCAGGCTCCACCTGGCACTCCGCGGGGCTTGTAGGTCAAATGCGTTCAGACGCCAATTTGACGCGCATGATGCACTACAGCACAGATCTGTACCGCAAACTTAAGGAAGAAACGGGCGTGGATACTTCCTGGCGCGAAGTCGGCGGTTTACGCCTGGCATCCTCTGCAGAACGGATGGAAGAGAATAAACGGCTGGTCGGCATGGCACGGTCATTTGGTGTCCCGATGGAGTTAATCTCCGCCAAGGAAGCGCAAAATATGTTCCCGCTTATGTCCACCGACGGAGTTCTGGGTGCGGCATTTACTCCGAATGATGGCAGTATTGACCCTACCGGTTTGACCAATGCGCTTGCCGCAGGCGCAAAAATGCGAGGCGCAAAAATCTTCATCAACACAAACGTCGAAGGGATTAATCTCAAGGACGGGCGGGTCTGTGAAGTTGTCACAGATAAAGGCACGATCAAGACCGAAGTTGTGGTTAACGCCTCCGGTATGTGGGGACGCGAAGTGGGCAAGATGGTTGGGTTAAACCTTCCTGTCGTCCCGATGGCGCATCTTTACATCATGACCAAGCCGATCAAAGGCGTGACTCATAGCTTCCCCAACCTGCGCGATCCTGACCTCCTCGTCTATTGGCGTGAAGAAGTGGGTGGAATCGTCACTGGCGGCTATGAACGCCAACCTGCCACCTTTGGCTTGAATGGCATTCCGAAAGACTTCAAATATCAACTTCTTAATCCTGATTGGGATCGTTTCGCTCCATTGATGGAAAACTCCATTCGCCGCGTGCCAGCCGTTGAGAATGCCGAAATCGTCAAACTACTCAACGGACCTGAAGGTTTTACTCCGGATGGCGAGTTCCTCCTTGGACCGACTTCCGTCAAGGGCTTCTGGGTCGCATCAGCGTTCTGCGCGCATGGTCTTGCAGGAGCGGGTGGCATCGGCAAGGTCATGGCTGAATGGATCATTGACGGGCATCCAGAATGGGATATGTGGCGTCTTGATGTACGTCGCTTTGGTCCTAATTATGACAGCCTCGACTATACAGTGGCACGCACAATAGAAACCTACACGCAGTACTATGACATTCACTTCCCTGGTGAAGAGCGGATCTCTGGACGCGGACAGCGCCTATCCCCCACATACTTCCGATTACGCGACATGCGTTGTTCCTTCGGCGAAAAATTCGGATGGGAGCGTCCCAATTGGTTCAGTTGCTACGAAGAAAAAGCTACCCACGGTCACGAACCACGCGGCTGGGCACGCCATAGTTGGTCGCGTGCCATCGGCTACGAGCACCTAATGACTCGCGAGAACGCAGGTCTATTCGATGAAACCTCATTCAATAAATTTGAAGTTCGTGGTTCAGGCGCGTTGAAATTCCTCAACTTCGTATGTGCCAACGAAATGGACGTACCTGTCGGCACTGTTGTCTATACGCAATGCCTCAACAAACGCGGCGGGATCGAGGCAGATGTCACCATCACGCGCCTCAGCGAAGAACGTTTCTTCCTTATCACTGGCACCTCGTTTGGTCAACATGACCATTCCTGGCTCTCGCTACTCATGCCCGAAGACGGTTCTGTCACCATTGAGGACGTTGGCTCTGCTTACGCCTGTATAGGCTTATGGGGACCAAAGGCACGCAAGATTTTGGAAAAGGTTACGACTGACGATGTATCAAACGCAGGCTTCCCTTACATGACATCCAAACACATTACTGTGGGCGATGTACCCGCGATGGCCGCGCGCGTTACTTATGTGGGTGAACTCGGTTGGGAATTCTACTGCCCGATGGAGTACGGTTTACGATTGTGGGATACGCTGTGGAATGCCGGTCAATCCGAAGGCCTGGTGGCAGCTGGATATAAAGCCATCGACACCTTGCGCCTCGAAAAAGCCTATCGGTACTGGAGCGGTGACATCTCTCCTGACTACACACCCTATGAAGCGGGCATCGGTTTCGCAGTAAGGTTGGACAAGAAGAGCGACTTTATCGGCAAGGATGCCTTGGTGAAGCAAAAGAAGGAAGGTATTAAGCGAAAATTGTGCTGCATGACCCTCGCTGACAGCCGCACCATTGCTTTAGGCAAAGAACCCATCCGTACGAAGGACGGGAAGATTATTGGCTGGGTAGCCTCGGGTGGCTTCGGCTACTCGGTGGGTAAGAGCATGGCTTACGCGTACTTGCCGATTGAATATTCCAATGCAGGCACCAAATTGGAGATTGAATTCTTCGGCGAACCAATGGAAGTCGAGGTCGTTCAGGCTCCATTATGGGATCCAAAGGGCGAGAGAATTCGCGCGTAAAAGCACAAATTCGTCAGTTAAAACGCAGTCTCCTGTCATCAGGGGACTGCAAAAAATTCTTACTTCACGGAGGCAGTAATGACACTCACAATTGATAAGGCTGTCAACAAGGTTCCCTTTCTAGCGGAGTCAAAGAATATAAAGAAGACTCCCCTGAGCGGAGGAATCACCAACTTAAATTTCAAGATCGAAGCAGACGGCAAAGCATACGTGATTCGACTTGCAGGAGAGGGGACTGAACAACTTGGGATCAAACGCGATGTCGAATATGCTGCAAATTTTGCGGCTGGGCAGATGGGGATTGCGCCTGAGGTTGTTTATTTTATTGAGCCTGAAAATTATATCGTGACGCGTTTTATAAACGGGAAAGTAATTCCGCCCGATGTGATCAAACAGCCTGACTACCTTGCGCGAGTGGCAAAAAAAATCCGGCTTTTTCATAAGCGCGGACCTGTGTTAAAAGGCGAATTCAACGTCTTTCGCCGGGTTGAAATGTTGGAAAAAATATCCAGGAAAAACAACGCCAAATTTCCACATGATTGGGATTGGATCATGCAAAAAACAAAGGAAGTGGAAAAGGCTTTGGCAAAAGATCCCTATATACCCACGCCCACACACAACGATTTATTAAATTTAAACTGGCTGGAAGAAGATGTTCCTGGCGATATTGGTGAGATACGCCTGTTGGATTGGGAATACGCAGGCATGGGCGACATATTTTTTGACCTTGCTAATTTCTCCCACCACCACCGTCTAAACGAAGAGCAGGTCGATAATTTCCTGTATGAATATTTTGGTGAAGTAACTGACAAGCAGTACGCACGCCTGCGCCTTATGTGGCCCATGTCCGAGTTGCACGAATCCATGTGGGGCACAACACAGACAGGTATTTCAAAATTAGAGGAGGATTTCCAGGGTTATGCGGATTTGTGGTTTGCTCGTTTCCGCCAGCATGTAACGGATTATCGCTGGGATCAGTGGTTGAAGGATGCCGGAAAGAAGACCATTAGCAGATAATACTATTCTCATCCAACCACGATCAAGATTTTCAAAAGGCATCTGTAGAGAAAGGAAGGTGTGCGATGTTTGAAAGTCCTGTTGAACGGTTAGCAAAGACCCACCCTGACATGGAAATATGGTGGGACTCGTCTCCATTGGTCTATAACCAATGGGTACAGAAGATGATCAATGGCGCGAAGTTGTCCCACAAGACGGCGTTGGAAGAACAACTTTCCAGGCTGTATAATGCAGAAGCACCCGCCAAAAGCATTTTCAGAGGCTGTACAACCAATCCATCCCTTTCATGGCAAGCTGTCAAGGCAGATCCTGAATTTTGGAGTGGTTGGCTGGATGAATTGATCCATTCCAACTCCGACATGAGCGTAAAGGAGTTGGTCTGGATAACCTATAAAGAAGTCGTGAAACGTGGGGCAAAGATGTACATGCCCATCTTTGAAGCCACGGATGGACGATTTGGATGGATGTCAGGGCAATTGGATCCGCGCCTTTTTACCGAAATAGATAAAATGGTAAATGATGCGGAGGAACTTAGCAACCTCAGTCCAAATGTGATGATCAAAGTCCCTGCCAGTATGCAGGGCATCGAAGTTATTCAAATCCTGACATCACGCGGCATCAGCACTAACACGACAGTTTGCTTTACCTTGCCCCAGATCATGGCATCCGCCAACGCTGCCATGATAGGAATGAAATTAGCCGAACAAAACAAAATAAACACGGGCAAATGGCGCGCTGTCATTACCATGATGATCGGACGTCTGACGGAGCACAAGGTTTTAGATCTTCAAGCTCAAAGGAAAAACATCGACTTATCCTGGCAGGATAAACATTGGTTCGGCATCGCAGTTTTCCGCCGTGCATACCAAATGTTGAAAGATGGAGGCTACGCCAGCAAGATGCTTGCATGTTCGATGCGTCCAGGTCCGATCGTTGCAGGAAAAATGAGATTTTGGGATGTCCAAAAAATCGCCGGTGGTGACATCGTTTACACCTGCCCGCCTTATGTTCTTGAGCCTCTCTTTGGATTTGGTGATGACTTGATTTTTGAGTCAGAAATTGACAAGGAAGTCCCGCAGGATGTAATGGATAAATTGATGAAAATTCCATATTGCATCCAGGCATATGATCCAAATGGGCTGGCGCACGAACAGTTTAACGATCACCCGTCGACGGTCAGTACGGTTGATTCTTTTTCAACAGGCTTCACAGAATTGGAAGCATATATAAAAGAACGGATGACAACCCGTCATCAATAAGATATGAAAAGTTAACCAGAGTTCAATAATCAAATCAGGAGAAAAAATATGTCTATCGTAAACGCAAAAGAAATCATGGTTGAAGCGCTGAAAGGCGGCTATGCTGTTGGTGCATTCAACGTCACAGATCTGCTTCAATTCGAAGCGGTGATCGATGCCGCCATAGAAAAGAAAGCACCTGTGATTGTCCAGACTTCGGTCAAGCCGTCTCAATTC
Organism: Anaerolinea sp.; assembly: GCA_020047815.1. Classification (GTDB taxonomy): domain Bacteria; phylum Chloroflexota; class Anaerolineae; order Anaerolineales; family Villigracilaceae; genus Villigracilis. The sequence continues at coordinate 3,207 of JAIFNG010000082.1, read as the reverse complement.
CTTGGCACGAACATGATGGTGGCAATCTACCGTACCCTGGCAGAATCAGCACCAGTACCGGTTTGTCTGCACCTGGATCACTGCACAGATGTTGATTATTGCAAGAAATGCGCAGATGCCGGTTATACCAACATCATGATCGATGCTTCCAAACAGTCCTACGAAGAAAATATCCGCCAGACCAAGGAAGTTGTGGATTACTGCCATAAGGTCGGCAACATCTCTGTCGAAGGAGAGTTGGGGACCGTTAGCGGCGTGGAAGACCAGATCAAGGTTTCGGAAGACGAAGCGCAACTTGCGAATCCGGAACAATCCATCGAATTTGTTGCACGTACCGGGATTGACATTTTCGCGCCTGCGATCGGCACAGCACATGGCGTGTACAAGACCAAGAATCCGAAAATTGATTTTGAACGAATGGCGATTATCAATAAAATGTTGAACGGCAATGGCATCAAAACCCCCCTCGTCGTTCACGGCGGAACAGGCCTGCCAGAAGATTACATCAAAAAGCTGTTGGCAGCTGGTGGTGCAAAATTCAACGTGTCCACCGAACTGAAACGCACACTGATCGATGCCAAATGGGAATACATCAGCACCCATCGCGACGAATACGATCCTGGAAAACTGGATAAATTTGTCCGCGATGAAACTCGCAAAGCTGTCATCCACTGGATGGAAATGCTGGAGTGCGTTGGCAAGGTATAAGAGTTGGACAAGAGATAAATACGTAAACATAACCAAACATAAACATCAAATACTAAGGAGCAAAAACAATGAAAAAAGTTGAAGAATTCTACGCGCCGTGGGTAAAAGGCATTCCGATGTACATTTCTGATCATATTGAGAAGGCATGGCGTGACCCTTCATTGCATCGCATGATGTCCAATGAGAATCCACTCCCCCCCTCGGACAAAGTTCTGGATGCAATGGTGAAATACGCCAAGATGGCGAACCGCTATCCTGACCAGGGATTGGTCGTACGTAGCAAGATCGCCGAGATGAATAATGTGGATGGACCCGGCAACGTAATGATTGGAAACGGCTCCAGCGAAGTATATGACAATATCTTCCGCATGTTCATCACCCCGGGTGATGAAGTCATTCAACACACACCATGTTTCGGTATTTATGGCCTTCGCGGAAAATTGCTTGGCGCGAATATGGTCTCTGTCCCGATGATCTACAAAGATCACAAAATGGAATATGACCCCGAAGCGATCATCAAAGCGGTAACAGACAAGACCAAGATCATCGTAGTGGCTAACCCCAACAACCCCACCGGAAATTTCATGGATGCGAAACACTTTGTCACGATTGCCGAATTGGGCATTCCTTTCGTTGTTGATGAAGCATATGTTGAATATGCCGGCTTGGGTATGTCCCAGGTACAGTTAACAAAGAAGTACAAGAATGTATTAATCACCCGCACACTCTCCAAAGCCTATGGTCTGGCGGGTATGCGCTTCGGGTACACCATTGGTGACAAGGAAGTGATTGACCAGATCGCCGGTTCACTGCTCCCTTGGAATGTCGGCACAATTCCTATGTGGGCAGCCCTGGCTGCTTTTGAAGACGAGGAAGGTCTCGCCGAACGCGTCAAATTCAACAATCAGGCCGTGGATTTCATCACCGAATCCCTGAGTGTCATCCCCGGCTTTTATATTATGAACTCCAAGGCAAATTACATTCTCTTTGACTGTGGCGAAACCGGCAAGACAGGCAAGGAAGTGCTGGCCTATGCAGAAACAAAGGGAATCATCCTGCGTGGCGAGAGCAAGAAATATGGCAGCGAAGGCTGGTTCCGTGTGACCATTGGCACGAAGGAAGAGAATGAATTGTTCGTTAATACCGTACTTGAATTCTTTGGAATAAAAAAATAAACTGATCCAACTAAATGCTATAGGCATAAAACCTTTAGCATTTAAAACTGGAGGAAACCATGTCAAAAATAAAAGCAGTGTTCTTTGATCAGGACGGAGTGATCATTGACACAGAACGTGATGGTCATCGTGTATCTTTCAACATGACCTTCAAGGAATTTGGCTTCACTGACGAATGGAGTGTGGAGTATTATCATGAACTGCTTCAGATAGCCGGCGGCAAGGAACGGATGAAGCACCACTGGCAAACCAAGGGCTTCTCCAAGCCTTTGACAGAGGAGGAAATTGACGTTCTTGTCAAGGATATGCACAAGCGTAAGACTGCCTTGTTCGTGGAATTGATTGAAACCGGCAAACTTCCCCTGCGCCCAGGTATTCACCGTTTCATGAAAGAAGCAATGGAAGCAGGCTTAAAAATTGCAGTTTGCACCACATCCAACGAAAAAGCTGCAAAAGCCATTACTGAAGGCATCCTATCGGATATCAAGTTTGAAATCGTATTGGCTGGCGATGTGGTCGAAAAGAAAAAGCCTGATCCTGAAATCTACAACCTGGCGCTCTCTAAACTTGGTTTGACACCCGATGAAGTTTTCGTGGTGGAAGATTCCAAGAATGGCGTGAAAGCCGCCAAAGCATCAGGCGCAAAGGTCATCGTCACCACCAACAGTTACACAGAAAAGGAAGATGTGGATGCGGGCGATGTGATTGTCTCCTGCCTTGGCGATCCTGACGGTGCTAAAGCCGCCATGCGCAAAGGCGATATCAAAGGCTTTGACGGCGTTGTGCATGTCAAGCAATTGATGGAGTTGTTTGGATAAGTCAGATAAATAAGTTGAGAAGTAAATAATACAAAGGTCAAAAGTCGTATGTTACCTGGCTTTTGACTTTTGTATTTTGACAGGTGAAGTTATGGATGAGATGCTCGATATTGTAAATGGCAATGACATTGTGACCGGTCAAAAATTACGATCCACGGTCCATCAAACCGGTTTGTTGCATCGCGGGGTGCATATCTTTTTATTTACACAGGACCGAAAAATGCTGGTGCAAAAGAGGAGCGCAGACCGCTCCGCATCCCCATCCGCCCTTGATTGCTCGGTCTCAGAACATGTCAAGGCAGGTGAAAATTATCTCGAAGCAGCCTTGCGTGGGATGAGAGAGGAAATGGGCGTAGAGGGAATAGCAATAAAGCCCCTAATAAAATTTCAAATGAACTACGGTGTCAACGACAATGAAATCAGTACACTCTATGAAGGTCTGGTTGATCCTACAAAAGTCAAATTTGACCCGGTGGAAATCGAGGAAATATATTATTACAACATGG
>JAIFNG010000072.1 GCA_020047815.1 Anaerolinea sp. | reverse complement strand
TCTTGACGAGATCCTCTTTGCTGGCAGCTCCATATAAGTTCAGGGTGGCTTTATTGACATCCAATACCTCTACCAAGCCAACGCACTCAGCTACAACTTCTGGATGCTGGCCAAGATAGTAGTTAAAATCCGTTATGCCATCAGCACGTAAATCATCCAACCGTTGTTTGACTGCTGAGAAATCCTCCTCCCACAGGGATATTGGAGAATCATCAAACAAACTGTGGAAGCGAGATTCGTTCTCGCGTAGAACTTGTTCTGCATGGTCACGTTCCGTGATATCCCGTCCAATGCCCACAAGTCCCGTGACTTGCCTGTTTTCATCTCTTAATGGCACTTTAGTGGTCAATATCCACAATGGGTTACCCTGACCATCCAGCCCAGGTTCCTTGCGGTTTATGATCGGTTTCCCTGAATCAAGAACTGACCTATCATCCGCCCAAAATTTGGCAGCCAATTCAGACGGATATGTATCAAAATCTGTTTTTCCCAATACATCCTCTGCTGCCTTTACACCCACTCCCTGCCAGTCTGCGATATTGGAAAAAACCTTACGCCCCTGCATATCCTTTACATAAATCCGATCAGGTAAATTATCGAGCAGCATTCTTAAAAAATTACACTCAACCGTCAATTTTTCTTCCACCAACTTGCGGTCGGTAACATCGTGAATAATCAAAAAAAGCATCTGCCTCTCACCCAAAGTCATGGGGGATGAAAAAACCTCTACAATACACTCTTTTCCACTGGCCAGCCTGTGGTGATAAATAATGGGATTTTGCTTCTCGTTGGTTATATTTTTAAGTTCCGCCCCAACCTGATCTGACGGTAACGCATTAATTTCCCCAATTGACATGCTGCAAATTTCCGATTTGGCATACCCATAAAAATTTAAGGCGGCTTGATTCGCGTCCAGGATGGTTCCTGTTTGGGGCTCGAGCAACAGCATGACTGCAGAATTTTCCTCAAACATAAGGGAAAAGATCTGGTCATCTGGCACAGGTCCTCCCTTGGTTTTCCTTAGAGATTTTTTGGAAGCCATCAATAACTCCTATCATACCCGGCACTTTTCGACATCCCACTGAGCGGATAAAATTGAGATCAATATGGGAAATCCATGGCGCGAGTCTCCACGCCTTACTTTGACATGATTATACAACGGGGGATTTAAATATCACGTAAAAAAACCCCACCAAATTGGCAAGGGCGAAACATGGCTGTGAAGACATTCAAAATAATTACCGCTGATATGATTTTTCGATCAATTCAGCCGCCAGGGTATTATCAGGTTCGATAGACAGGGCTTTTAAGAGAGTCTCTTTGGCAGAAATGCCCTGACCCAGCTTAATGTAAAGTCTGGCTTTTTCGAGATATGACTCGACATATTCGGGATAAGCATGGATATTCAACCCCAACACATCGATTGCCAGGTCAAATTTCCCCGCAGAAACAAGTTGAATGGCAAGGTTAATGAGTTCGTCCTCATCAAAATAATATTGCTCCGTCCCGCTCGCTTTGAGTTCAGAGTAACGCACATACGCAGCCTGAATCCCGCCTTCCGCCAGAGACTGGCCGATAGGCACCATCCAGGAGACTTTGTTCATCACCGGGATCTGACCCAGCAGTACATCAGCAGCAGCCCGGATGGTTTGGGTGCGGGCGTAAGACTCTTCATTACATAGCACGACTGCGGCACAATTTTTATCTGGCATAAGAAGCAGGAAATCCGTCCAGCCGAACCCCATGCCGCCATGGCTGACCGTCTTCGTGCCCTTGTAATGACCGAGAGTCCAGCCCAACCCAACTTCCTCATACATACTTGGGCGCGAATATCCCCTATCGGCAACTGGAGTCCACATCAGATCGTAGGCAGCCGGCGAGAGGATTCTCCGACCGAGATGGTTTCCACGCCCCAGACAGGTGATTCCCCAATGACACATATCCAAAGTCGTGGAATGCAGGAAACTAGCCGGGGCATCTGCCCGATGATAGGGGTAGACAGGATTGACCCTCATTTCGGGCGAGCGGAGATGAGGCACAGCCAGCCGGTGAGGTGGTACATCCTCCAGCAGGAAGGTACTACTCGGCATCCCGGCAGGGATGAGGACCTGCTCCCGCATGCAGGCTTCAAAAGAATTTCCTGAAGCCTTGGCAATCACATCCCCTAGAACATTATATGCAATATTACTGTAACAGAATCGTTCTCCAGGATCTGCAATCAGTTTTCTGCCACGCAAACCGCGAACGTAACGTTCGGCAGCCCCATCGTCCCATTCGGGATTTGCCACCAAATCATCATATTCGCCTTCGTCCATGTCAGGCATACCAGAGGTGTGGCTAAGAATCTGGCGAATGGTAACCTGCCGGTGACGCTCGTCATCCATTTGAAAATAGGGCAGGAAGTGGACGACCGGGGCATCCAGGTTTAATTTGCCCTGGCCGACCAATTGCATGATGGCAGTGGCGACAAAGCATTTTGATACAGATGCTGTACAGAAAATTGAATCCACTGTTACAGGAATTTCCGTTTTGAGGCTTTGAACGCCAAAGCCTTTGGCATAAATTATTTCATCACCCTGCACTAATCCAACTGCCATGCCGGGGATGGTCCACTGGGTTATGATCTCCTGCAAAACAGCATCGAGTTCTTTTTCAAATAACATATCTGCTCCTGGTTAATAAACACTTATTTTCCATCCGCCCACGGCACAGTCAGAAGCACACACTCATCCAACGGATGACACAGGATTCCATGCCTGATAAGTGTGAGCATTATCGTTCCCGGAATTTTATTACCTTCGCAGACTATTAGCTCCCCCACTCCGTCACGACGCGCCTAATTCCCTTCCCAGTTGATACGCCTGTTCCATCAACTCGGGCTGTCTCTCAGCGTCACCCACATCTGACATTGTCCCATAGACCATGCCGATAATTTCGGCATTCAAGAAGCGGCACATCGTCTCAAATGTGGAAATGGCATTGATCCCTCCAGAGGTGTACAGATCAGTGTCACCATAGGTTAAGACGAGTGCAAATTGTTTGTCCTGCAACTCCTTCCATCCAGAAGATTGGTATGCATACCAACGGTCAACACACAATTTCATCTGCGCGCTAAACGTGAACCAGTAGACCGGGCTGGCAAGGACAATTGCATCTGCTGCCTCGAGCTTCGGGTACAAATCCTGCATGTCGTCCTTGATGACACAGCCCGAGCCCCGTTCGCATAGATCACAAGCATCACAAGCGCGGATATCCAAACTGTGTAAATAGATGCTTTCAACTTTCGCCCCGGAGAATTTTGCTCCAGCCGCAACCTGATCAGCAAGTACGGAACTATTTCCCCATTCACGCGGACTCCCCTTCAAGATCAATACATTTTTTCCCATGGCTTCTCCTTTTGAAAAACGCTCAATTGGCGATCATGACATTGGTCTCATTATAAAACTAATTAAATTTATTCCAATTGGCATCGATCTCCACCTGGCATTCCAAAATGACCAACGGGATTTAAATTTGTTTTAGGATGCATTATGGAACCTGCGATTGCCGACTTCGACCCCAAGTAGATCCATTGCCCATGGGCATCACACAAAAATCCAGGCAGACCTGATGATATTGAAAATGAAAAACCTCATCTAGCAATAAACGATGATAAAAATATGCTGTCATCGTTTATTGCCACATTAAAGTCCTTTATTTGGGATGTTTCACCATCAATGTCACGCTGATCATGCCAAGCATCAACCCAAGCACTGAAGCTGCCCATGAAAAGAAATTCAAAAAGAAAGTTGAATCGAGCAAGCGAATAACCATCATGAAAGGCAGGATGATACCCACCAACATCAGAAAAAAGCCAAGGCTAAAAAGGAAGCGTGGGGATCTCATTTTGGTTGATAAAGCCAGCAGGCAACAAAATGCCCGGGCTCATGTTCAAATTCCAAAGGTTTTTTTTCATCGCACATTCCGACAATGGTTTTCGCACAACGTGGATGAAAACGGCAACCCATGGGAGGGTTAACCAAACTTGGCGGTTCACCAGGCGGCACTTCCTTATATGAATCTGCATTACGCGCATCGGGGTCTGAGGTAGCGGCGAGTAATGCAGTCGTGTAAGGGTGCAATGGATTTTCAAGCAAGCAGCGGGTACCTGCTTTTTCAATGAGGTTGCCCGCGTACATTACAAAGATACGTGCAGAAAAATATTTTACCGTGGATAGGTCATGTGTAATATAAATGACTGAGAGGTGATATTTCTCCTGCAAAGCACCCAGAATTTTTAAAATTTCCACACGCACGGATGCATCCAACATCGAGACGGGTTCATCAGCCACAATAAGTTTGGGGTTTAGAATCATTGCACGTGCGATGACAACACGCTGCTGCTGGCCACCGCTTAACATATGCGGGAATTTTGTAAGATAATCATCAGCGGGATGAAGTTTCACTTCGCTCATCGTATTACGAATTCGGTTAAGCCTTTCATTTTTATCTTTTACTCCATTAATGATCAATGGCTCCTCCAAAATTTGTTGAATACTCATAAAAGGAGGAAGCGCGCCATAAGGATCTTGTTGAATATAACCAATATCAAAACGATAATCACGCAAAGCGTTGCCTTTCAGGTGAGAAAGGGTTTTCCCCTCAAATATTAGTTCTCCACTTGTGGGATGATTGAGAGCGAGGATGGTCTTCATCAGGCTGGATTTGCCACACCCCGATTCACCGACAACTGCCACTGTTTCCCCTTCAGCCAGGTCAAAACTGACACCGTCAACCGCTTTGACATATCCAGCGTGACCAAAGCCAAATCGGCGCAATTCATACCATACATGCAGGTCACAAATGGATAGCAAGGGTTCCTTTATTTCATCAACATTAAACATCATCTTATTGACCTCTCTTAATTCTGTGATCCCATCTGTGTTCATAAACATCCATCACTTTCCATTTTCGGTGGACAAACAAGCACCAATTGACGAGCTTTTCAAACATTCCTTCGTGCTGAGATATCGCGGCCATTCCATTTAGACTGGCAGGTTTGATATTGCCGGATTTTTCATTCATGCAGCCAACATTTAACCTTGCGACCCTCTTTTGAAAAAACAGGAGGCTCCCCGGCACATTTCTCAAATCGAAATGGACAACGTGTCGCAAAACGGCAACCTTCAGGAAGATTCATTAGACTCGGCGGCTGTCCAGTAATGAAAATGGGATCTGATTCACTGCGCAGGAGGGGCACACTTGCCATAAGCATTTTTGAGTAGGGGTGCAAAGGCGCAGGAAAAAAATCCCTGGCACTTCCTGTTTCCACGATCTGACCTGCGTACATAATGGCGACCTCATCTGCGAGTTCACTGGAAGTGGCAATATCGTGGGTTATGAGAATGAATGAAGTTCCCAATTCATGTTTGATACGTTTGAGCACATTCATGATATTGGCCTGGGTCAGAAGATCCAAGGCAGAGGTGGGTTCATCCAAAACAATAAGATCTGGAGATGAAACCAATGCCATTGCCAGCGCCACCCGCTGACGCATCCCGCCGCTCAACTCAAACGGATAACGTTTTATAAAATCAAATGGTACGCCCACATGCTGGAACATTTTATTTACAAGGATCAACGCTTCCGCTTTGCTTAACCCCAAATGAATTATGGCAGGTTCGGCGACCTGATCCCCTACCCTAAGAACAGGGTTGAGTGCATTCATTGCAGCCTGGGGCACAAGCGACATACCAACCCAGCGTACATTCCGGCGATATTCCTCATCATCCAATGCCATTACATCCAGGCCTTGCAAATATACTTTTCCAGAATACTTATCCACATTACGGGGCAGAAGGCGTAACAAGGCTTTTGCAAGGGAAGTTTTTCCGCAACCCGATTCACCCAGGATGACCACCGCCCGATTGGCATCCAGTTCAAAATCTATACCATCCACGGCCTGCACAACGCCGGTTGTCGTTTTAAAATACAACACAAGATTTTCAATTTTTAGAAGCTTTTCCGATACAGTACTCATATATCCCTCAATTTCGGGTTGAAAATTCGATCCAAGGCAAAACCGAGAACTGCAAACGCAAGCCCGGTGATCATTAATAAAACAGCCGGTTCCAAAATCCAGTAATAATAGCCTTTATATAATGCCCCATTGGAATTGGCATCCTGAATAATTTTTCCCCAGGTTGGTAAAACAGGATCTCCCAATCCGATGACTGCAAGGGACGCTTCCAAAAATACAAACGCCGGAATGGATTGAACCAGACTTGGAATTAATAATGGAATCATGCGTGGAATCAGGTAAAGAAAAATAATACGCGGATTGCTCGCTCCATACGCCCTGGCCGCCTCGATATACATTGATTCCTTTACTTGCAGAAAAATAGCTCGATATCCCTTGATCGCTCCTGTAAATATGCTCAATAGAATTGTCGCACCCAGAATCACCCATATACTGCGAGAGTAGAACGTACCGATCATGATCAAAATGGCAAAGAAGGGCAGAACAAGATTCACCTCGGTAATACGCTGGATCAATTCGTCCACCCAGCCTGCGTACCATGCGCCCACAGCCGCAATAATCATAGTCAGGATGGAAGTGCCCATTGATGCAAGCAAACCAAAAGCCAACGCCACAGGCACCCCCCATAACAATGGCAAGGTCAGGTCACGGCGCGCATGATCTGTACCCGCCAAACCAAAGACCTGTCCGTGAAGGATAAAATCCACGTTTATATCCGAGTCGGGCTCAAAAGTGATACCAGTAATCAATAATTCATATTCCCCTTTCAAGGGCACGTCAGTACCAGGCATGGAAAACAAGGCTGGGATGACATCTTCTGCCCGTAATTTGGTGCGCAATTTCTCATCCTGAGAGAAGCGGTAGGTAAATTCCCTACCGATGGCAAAGTTACCAACTCTGATCTTCCTGCCATCGGGTGTTAATAATTCGATGGAAACAAATGGTTGTTTTTCCAGAAAAGTGGTTGTCAGATAAAGGATCATCTCCTGTGGATATACATCATAGGAAAAATCAAAGGCATAACTCATCTCAATGGTTGAGGTACCGCCGTTTCCCGATGTCACTTTCTTTACCATTTGCCGATCCGATGTGTTGACTGCAAAGGACTCTGAATACTTGCTGGAGGAGAAAAGATTAATCCATGCTGGCGGGGCAAATTTTGGATTTTGATACCAAACCTCCTCCCCACCCCGCCACAAGCGGATCGCTTCAGAATAGGGTATGGTAACCATGGTATATACCGCAACAGCAACCAGCATGAATATCACGAACAACCCCACAATTGCCGAGGGATATTGAAGCAATTTTTTGAATGCGTTTCGTAATGTATTCATGGCATCATTGACCTATTTTTACCCTTGGGTCCACCAACGCATAAACAAAATCAAGAAGGAATACGGTCATTGCAAGCAGGTATGCATAAATTATGGTTGAACCAACGATGATGGGGATGTCATATAAACCTATTGCCCGAAAGAGCGTCCTGCCCAAACCAGGCCACAGGAAGACGGTTTCTGTAAACAGCGCACCGGTCCATAAGGTGATAATGATCAGGGAGAAATTTGTGATGATGGTGGGCAAAGTAGGACGTAATATATAAGTCCGCTCAATATCACGTGACGGAAGGCCCTTTGCTTTGGCCATATCCACATAATCTTCACTCGAGTAAATTAAAAAGAAAGTTCGATAGTTATAAACACTAATGAAAAACGAACTGATCACAAGGGAAAAACCGGGCAGGATCAGATGCTTCAATACACTGATCGAATAATCAAAGGTATTGGGCGGTGGAGGAGAATCCACCATACCGCCAAACGGAAGTATTTTTAATGCCGCCGAAAAGATCAAAATGAGAAAAATACCATAGAACCATGGCGGCACTGCTGAAGTGGGGGAAAGTGCAATCACAACCTTATCCCAGATATTGCCGTAATTGCGAGAAAGCGACAGCGCAATAAATATGCTCGAGAAAAAAAGGAATAGTTGTGAGGTGCCCATCAGGAGCAGGGTGGCAGGCAACCTCTCAAGAATTATCAGGCGAACCTGCTTTGAGCCGCTATCACTGGTCATGTTGATGGCACGACCAAGATTCAACAGCAAGGCATTCGAAAGATAGCGCGCGTTACGTATGGCGATCGGCGTATTCAATCCCAGGCGCTTTTCTTCCAACGCAATCTTCTCCTGTATTAATTTTTTACGGACTGCAGGATCCATCTGCTGGGTTGCTGGGTTGGCCGCAAAGGACTGGGTAATACGATCATTGATCTCACTTCTCATGATCTGGTCGACATACCCGCCCATGTTGGCTATGACAATGGTCAGATAGATACCGATTACAATCGTTATAAATAATGTAAATAACCTCACAACAACATAACGGAATATGCGGAGTAACGTACTGTTTCGAGAGATTTTTTTTACACCCACGCCTTCTTCTGGAGTTTGGGTAGCTACTGCCATAATCATGTGCCTCACAAGGGAGATATAAGCAGGGGTAGGAGAATTACCCCTGCTTATTAGAAAACTTACTTATTTATTTTTACGGAACAACCACAAAGTCGGTCGAGGTGAAGGCAGGAATAGCCACGGGTATCGGGACAACCGCAACCTCGAGCCTGACCGAACCTGTTGGCAGTTTTGCTGTTACGTCAGGGCTTAAGACGACCTGATATTGGCCCGCAATAACCAAAGACGCATCTCCGACCTCAACTACAGCGCCAGTCGCATCATAGAGGATGTATTTAACCTGATTGATATCAGCTTGCGCATAAGGTTCATCCTTGAAATTCACCAATACGTCAAATAAAGCCTCCTCACCAGCTTTTACCTGACCGGGACCATCCAGTTGAATTGAGGCAAGTTTGGGTTCGCTAAAGGCCGCCCAGCGATTTGCCAGGTCTATGAACTCCCCATTATTTTTCAAGACCAGTGACTTCTCAGTTGTGAAGACCTTGTCAAGATAATACGGACCTGTGCCAACCCAGAAATGGCCATGATCTGCATACCATTTTTGCAGATTTGCATAGCGCAGGTTGGCTTCGTCTGCCGTAACATATTGACCGAGAGTAGGCTCGTACGGGATAAAGGAGTCACCTTCAGCCTGATCAAGGTAATTGGCAAGAATCTCAAGGCTCGGTCCTCCCACCCAACTCATTTGCTCAATCTCGGCGATATCTGCTTTATCAGAGCTAAAAGCAAGTTCACCGCCTGCTTCAGCCAGGTTCGAGATCGCAAAGACCGCCCAGCTATTTTCACCAGAAAGACCGGTGGGAGAGAGCGGCCACAATGGGAGGATGTTCAACTCTGCATCTGCGTTATAAGTATCGGCATAGGCTTCGATCACCAGCGGGTCGGTGGACACGATCCTGTAGCCTTTGAAAGATTCCAGGAATGCCTCGAAAGTTGGCACAAAGGATTCATCGTAAACAGCACTTTCCGGCTTGGCGCGATCAAAATATTCAATGATATTCATGACGAAATCACCTGCGGTAATTGGGCTGCCGTCATGCCATGTAACCGTCTCATACAGGTCGGCGGGGTAGGTTACAACGCTCCTGACGTTTGCAGTAGTTCCGTCCGG
>JAIFNG010000074.1 GCA_020047815.1 Anaerolinea sp. | reverse complement strand
TACGTTTAATAAACTAAGTCCGACAAAATGACCGGAGGCGAGAATGAGTTACAACATTTACAAATCTGCCAGCACAGGCACAGGGATCCTGGTCGACGATGACGGGCAGTTGTATATCATTTCCAAAAACGACAAAAAGATCTGGACCGGAAAACTGGAAGAAGTTGCCTGGCCTGATTCAAAGCCTGTTGTTAACATCGACCGCGTAAATCCGCTGGTAAACCTGGCTGTGAATGACAGGTCTTTCCTTGAAGATATCGGCATGGAAGCCAGCCTGATCGACGACCTTGCGAAAAATTTTGAAAAGGATTGACCTCCATCTTTTTTCAGGTCCTGCTCCTAAGATCATATCCCTGATCACGGGCTTTCGTCTGTTATATTTTTACGCCACCCAAAAACATGCTGGTTGGGGATTCTCAAAGCTCAGCGTTATAAAAATCGTACGATATTCCCTGCTTGCCATGGTGTGGTCACGGTTTGGGAAGTTTTCCCTGCTGCCCGGGTGTGTAACTATCCGGGATCGCATCCGCCCCATCCTTAAAGGCGGCACGGATCCCATCGCGGACTGCGGTCCAATAAGCTTTTGCCGCGGCTTGTTTATTCTCACGGAAACGCGCCAGCCATTCAACCAGTTCAGGCGTCCGCAAGCCGTCACGCTCCCACTGTACAAGATAACCCATCACCATATCAACCACCCGCTCGCTTTCCCAGGTTGTGATCTTTGGGGCTTCGCGGTCATGGATCTCGCGCGCCAGGTGAAACTGATGCGCCTTATAGTTTATGTCCAACCCGTCATAATGCGCCCGCAGAATTTCATCGGTGATGGTTTCGGACCATTTGCGATGAAAGCGGCAGATCCCGCTGTTCTCATTGAACAGTTCATAAGTCATACGTTCTACATTCTTGCGGCCCAATGCTTCAGGGGTTAAAAACTCCACGCCATAATGGACAAAATACTTGCCCATCATCGGCATCGGGCTGAGCATGCCCGGTACCCAGTACTGGTTTGGAACCATGCAGCCTTCATCACCGTGGCCAATGAACACAGCCCGGTCAATGCTGCGGATGCCATAATATTTATCGAGCTCCTTTGCCGCCACGCGGATGCCCTGCCGGAACCATTCGGCGCCCGGCTCAAACAGGATGGCGCTGATAACATTGATCGCGTAATTGGCATTTTTCAGGCTGTCATTGACCACATCAAAATGGGCGGGCTCATCCACCCAGCCGAATCTCATTTCGCTGGCTGGGGGCAGTCCAAACTCAGCCGGGTCCACCAGTCCCTCACGGACCAGTTCCATGATCCAGGCAACGGTTCCGCCCGATTGGATCGCATCAAAACCCATCGCATCCACAAAATCATTAAGCAGTTCCGCAGCACGCTGGTCAAAGACCCCCACCTGTGGACCGAGGACATGGTAGGGTTCATAATCCTTTTTATACTGGCCGAACATTTTCTTGCAGACCACCGGACAGGGCTCGCCGCAGTGCTGGAATTTTTTGGGTTTGATGGTTTCTTCGTTGAACTGTTTCAAATAATGGTTCAGGATGAAATTTTCATGCTGGCGCAAACGTGACTCAACCGGCTGATAGATCGACGTATAGTTAAAACTTAGAATGCGCTCGTTCAGGTCACGCATGTTAACCCCAAAGGTGCCGCCGGTCTCAAACTCGGGCACATAGCGGTATTTTTCAGTCACAGCCAGGTCGGTCTGGATGGTTTTCTTGCCGAAATGTTCAAGAAAGTAGGAGTCAATTTCAGCGGAATCACGCAGGTCCGGGTCTTCCCACTCGCCGCCGAAAACGATCCCAACGATGTTATGCCGTCGAAACAACCGGCTTCCCAGCCCGCCGCGCCCTGCCCAATCCACAACCGCAGTGAGGGCTCCGTTGCGCACCGGACTGGAGCCAATTGCCCCTTCACGGGTGTATTTGGACGCAGGACCGATGGCACAGATGCGCAGGTTGCCTTTTGTATATTCACTGGCATAACGATCATATAACGCCTGCTGCAGGGCAAAAAAACCGATCAGCCGGCTGCCGTCCGGGCTGGCATACCCTGCCCAGAGCGGCTCAACGTTGACCGGTTCAATTCTCACCTGAACTTCACCCGCCTGATGATTTAGCAGCACCACACTTGGCTCGGCTGCCATCCCGCGCAATGCCACGTAATTAACCCCAACGCCATGAAAAGTGTAAGCCGCACCGCCCATGCTGGAGACGTAGAAACCATCCCATTGGGAACTCCAGGAGGAAAACACCAGCCGCCGCGAACCAGGGATGGAACTGCCCGCAAGCAATCCCTCGCCAAAAGTGAAACTATCAGGATAGAGATTAAAGCGGTGCCAGCCATAATCCACAGGTCCGAGGATTTTTTCCTCGTCCTCGATTGGACGCAGATACCAGTTTTTATTTTGGAGATGGATGGTTAATTCGCGCTGCATGATCGGATAGGTCATTGAAGTGCTCCCGTCAGTTTGAACTCATTGGGTTTGCAGGCAACCTGAAAACTTCCTAAATCATTCATTGCCAGAAAACATTCACAATTTTAACATAACGAAGCAGGCTTATTCCTGAAACCCCGTCTTATACAACTCATAATACATGCCCTGCCTCGCCAGCAATTCACTGTGCCGGCCCTGCTCGATGATCTTCCCATCGTGAATGACCACGATCCGATCGGCATTCGTGATGGTGGATAACCTGTGCGCAATGACAAAAGAGGTGCGACCCCTCAACAATTTCGCCAGCGCGGCCTGAATGACCTGTTCCGTTTGGATATCCACCGAAGATGTGGCTTCATCCAGGATCAAAATGCGCGGATCTGCCAGCAGGGCGCGCGCAAACGAGATCAACTGTCTCTGCCCCACACTGAGCAGGACACCGCCCTCCTCCACTGAAGTCTCGTAGCCGTTCCTCAATCCCGTAATAAAATCATGCGCACCCACCGCTGTGGCTGCCGCGATAACATCCTGGTCACTTGCCGACAAACGCCCAAATAATATATTTTCCTTGACCGTTCCATTGAACAGGAACGGATCCTGCAGCACCATGCCCATCTGTTTGCGCAGCGATTGCTGGGTCACAACCCGCAGGTCAACGCCGTCCACCAGCACACTGCCCGCCGTCGGATCGTGAAAACGGGAGAGCAGTTTAACGATGGTGGTCTTGCCCGCTCCCGTTTCACCGACCAGCGCCACCGTCTGACCCGCATCCACCGTCAGATCAATTTGATCGAGGACAAGGGTGGGGTCATCTGAATAATGGAAGGATACATTCTCGAATTTGACCCCGCCGCTGATGGGCTGCATTTCAACCGCGTTCTCCGCATCCCGCACCTCCACCTCCGTGTTGAGCAGGTCAAGGATCCTTTCCCCGCCCGCCATGGTGGATTGCAAAGTGTCAAAGCGGCGGCTTAGGTCACGGATGGGCTCAAAAAAGCGGTCTACATACAGCACAAATGCGATCAACACCCCGGGCGTGATCGACTCACCCAGCACTGCTGTTCCGCCCACATATACCACCATCGCCGTTGCCACCGCCCCTAGCACATCCACAACCGGCGTGTAGACCGAAGCCACTTTCGCCGCATCCAGGCTGGTTTCATAAAAATATCGATTGATAAAATTTTGAAAATTCAAGTAGTTGTGTCCCTGGCGGGAAAAAGCCTGCACCACACGCACCCCGTTGATATTTTCAGCCAGGGTTGAGTTCGCCCACGATACCGCAGCACGCACCTTGCGGTAATTCTGCCGCGCTGTCTTGCGGAATGCAATGGTCGCCCAGATCATCAAGGGCATCACCGCAAAGGTCAGCAGGGACAGTTTCAAGTTCAGGGTCAGCATCGCAATGATCGTGCCAATAATACCGAGTAGATTGCGAACGATCGCCAACACCGCCCACGTGATGAACTCGCGCAAGGTTCCCACGTCATTGATCACCCGCGTGATGACCCGCCCCACGCTGTACCGGTTATAAAATCCCAGCGATAGCTTTTGTAAATGGTTGAACATGGCGGTCCGCACGTCGTACAGCACATGCTGCCCAACCCGTGACATGATCCGCACGCGCAGATAGTTCACGCCCAACTGCAGGACAGAAACAGCCAGGAATATCAGCACGATCCTCTTCAACGCCGCCGGGTCCCTGGCCGTGATGCCATCATCGATCGCCAGTTTCACAAAATACGGTCCCGATACCGAAGCCGCCGCAACGAAAACCATGAAAGCCAGCGCAAGCAGCATCTGCCCCGTATACGGCTTCACGAACTGTAAAAGTCCGCGCGCCACTTTGGGATCATAGCCTTTATCAAGGGATTCTTCCGATTGGGTAATGAAGGGTGGAGGAATGATTTTTTTTGTCATTAATATTCTCCGTCCTGCCGGCGATCAATGCTCATCGCAGACCGCAGTTGAAGGACGTATTTCAGATCTTATTTGTTTCTCTTTACCGTACATATCGTCAAAAAGTAAGACCCTAAAGGTTTTTACCGCAAACCAGAGCCAAATTCGCAAAAAACTCCCGCTTACAAGATGTTTGTTGGCAAAAGAAACCTTTAGGGTCTCTTCCGCGGGAGATGTACGGTAGAGAAGTTTGATTTCCAGGAAAGGTAATTTCTTCGCTCCATACAGTGCAAAGGATGATCAGGTATTGGACCTTCTCTGCATCAATGTATTCTCGTGATCTTCGCGGTCCGGTTTTTCTTCGATCACGGCTTCCAGTGCTTCCATCTCTTCAGAGAAGGTCGCATGGCCCACCAGCTGCAGGTCGTAAATTTCCTGATACAGACCGCCCTCATGCAGCAGTTCGTCATGCGTACCACGCTGGACAATTTGACCTTTATCCATCACCACGATCAGATCTGCGCGGCGCACGGTCGACAGGCGGTGGGCAATGACAAAAGTGGTCCTGCCTTCCATCAGCGTATCCAGCGCGGCCTGGATCAGTTTTTCGGTTTGTGTATCCACGCTGGAGAGCGAATCATCCAGGATCAATATGCGCGGATCCATCAACAGCGCGCGCGCGATCGCCACCCGCTGACGCTGCCCGCCGGATAACGTCACGCCGCGTTCACCCACGACCGTTTCATATCCATTCGGAAAGCCTTCGATGAATTCATGCGCCTGCGCCGCCTTTGCCGCCGCGGTCACTTCTTCGAATGTTGCATCGGGTCTGCCATAGGCAATATTATTTTTGATCGAGTCTGAAAACAACAGGGAAGTTTGCAGCACGATCCCGATCTGCCTGCGCAGGGAGGTCAGATCCACTTCGCGGACATCCCAACCGTCCACAAATACCGCCCCTTCGCTGACATCATAAAAGCGTGGGATGAGATTTACCAGCGACGTTTTTCCCGAACCCGTTGGCCCGATCAACGCCACCAGGCGGTTGGGTTCCACCCGTAAATTGATCCCATCCAGGGAGGCTGTTTTTTCGTTTTGATATTTCAACCCCACCCCCCGAAATTCCACTGCGCCGCGTAAAGTCGCCAGCTTGACAGCATCCGGGGTTGATTGAATTTCCGGCTGGACATCCAACACCTCGAGCACACGCTGGGCACCCGCAGCGGCTTCCCCGCCCGCATTGACCAAGCCAGTCAGGGCTTGCGCAGGTTCCGCCAGCATCAGGATGTAGGCATTAAAGGCGACGATCGCGCCGATGGTAAGAGTCCCATCCATGACCATTTGTCCGCCAAACCACAGGATCAACATCGTACTGAGCAGGGTCAGCCAGTTGGTGGTCGGCATGATCTTTGCCCACTCGTCGATCACCTTGACCCAGGTATGAAAGACTTTTTTGTTGGCTTTTTCAAAACGATCGATCTCATAATCCTCGCGTGCAAAAGCGCGGACGACCTGGACACCGGTGACGTTCTCCTGCAAACGATTCGATACATCGCCAACGGCATTATCCACGGCAAAGAATAAGGCGCTGATCTTCGTCCCAAAACTGGAGGTCATGATGATCAGCGGGATGATCGGCAGCAGGGAAATGAAGGCCAGTTTTGGATTGACCGAGAACATGACGAACAGGATGCCAAATGACAGGAACACAAAGCGCACCAGTTCGGCAATGGAGGAGCCTGCAAATTTTTCTATCGAGCGCACGTCTTCAATGCAGCGCGAGATCAACTGTCCGCTTTGTACGTGGTCGTGATATGTGAACGGCAAATGCTGGATATGGTCATACATGCGGTTGCGTAGATCATACCCAACGCCGACAGCGATCCATTCAGAGGTGTAACGGTGGAACAAATTCAGGATCGCCGAACCAAGCCCAAGTCCGAACAAAAACAATGCCGAACGGACCAGGTGACCGGTCTGCCCGCCAACCAATCCATCGTCGATCACAGATTGGATAATGCGCGGCACCAGCAGGTTGAGTCCGGTCAGCGTTAGCAGCATGACGAGCGAGGCGGACACCTGCCAGAAGTATGGTTTGAGAAAGGAAGAGATGCGAAATAAATTTTTCATGGCGGGTCTTGAGGATACCACAACGGCGTACCTGAATTACAGGCTGGCGCAAAAAAATGGACTGGCAGCAAGCCAGCCCATAAGTTGATCGAATGACTGCCCGATCTATAAGTCAACAGCCAGACAGGTCAGGGTTTGTTCCACCCCGGGGATCGGCTGAATTTCAAGCGCGGTAATGGAGCCAATATTGGCAATATCAGCCGCCTCCACGACAGCCACCGCATCATACGGACCAAAGGTCATATGCGCTTCAACGACCCCTTTTATCTTGCGAAGATTTTCAACCGCATCCTTGATTTCACCAGAACGGATCTTGATCATGATATATGCTTTCATGGTTTCTCCTTTTTTGGGATTTTTGATGTGGAATACAATGGGTGCTTCGTTTTAATATTATGACTCATTTTCTGCCGAAAAGCAAAGTGTGAAACGGCAAAAGATCAGGTGGATTTTTTTCTGCCCAGCCACGATCCAACCCCGGCAGCGATCAATGCGGCCAGAATAATGATCCCGGCCGCCATTCCCCCGCTTTCACGCGAGGCAGGCGCAACAGGCAATGGGGTTGCAGTGGCAGTCAGGGTCGGCGTAACGGGATGTGTGGCGGTCGAGGTTGGAATACCAAATGTGGCCGTGACATCAAGGGTGGGCGTGAGCGTTGCCGCCTCTGGTTTTCGGATGAGAATTTTCTGGCCTTCAAATATTTCATCAGTTGAAAGACCATTCAATGATTTTAACGCCTCAATGGTTGTGTTGTAATTAAGTGCAATACTCCACAATCCTTCATTTGCCTGCACTTGATGATAAAGCGTGCCATCTTCCAGCGGAGTGTTGATGACCAGGCCAACGGGGGATGTGCCTGTGACGGACGGCGATGGAGTTGCCGGCTCGATCGTGGCAGTGCCTGCGTCCAACACATAGTAAGTAATGCCATCCACAACCGCCACGCCTGCGCCAACATCAACCAGGTCAGCCGAGACCAACACCTTCAGATCATTAACATCCTCCTGCCAGATGCCAACCATGTCTGAAGCCGTCAATTCAGCGCCTGAACCGATGTTTTCAAGGAACAGTCCGCCTTGAGAGAGATCACCCGCCACCGAATACCCCGCTGTAATGGCGCGTTGAAAAGGAGCAATACCGCCCGCATTGAAATGCGTCATCACACCCGCATTGGCCAGATAGTCCGCCTGAGCCTGGGCAATGGTCATCAGGATGGAATTCGTTTGATAGGGGGGTAAATTTTCAGCAGCGCGCAGGTCGTTTACTTCAGCGATCAACTCACCAGCAGTCAAATTAGGGGAAAAACGCCCGGCGCTCGCGCCCGCCTGTCCGGAAGGCAAAAGGTTCAAGACCATTAAAAGAAGGGGGATTAAAAACAAAAGCCTTTTCATCACAAAATTATACCGTTTTGTTTTACGAATGTGTCTCGATCTTTATGTCATGCCGGCAAAAGTGACATTAATTACCTTTTCAAAAACGCAGGTCGTGGTTATTATTATATATTATATATAATTCACCAAGGAGACATCCCCATGCCTATCTTTACACCAGGGCGCCGCTGGCAGCCGCCATTCATGCCATTCAAACGTGAACCATTTGCAAGACGCGCACTTGCGAAGATCGAGATCGCGGTAAAAGGTCCGATGTTCGGCTGTCGCATGTGCGGCAACTGCCTCCTGCAGGAGACTGCTTTTATCTGCCCGATGGAATGTCCAAAGGGGCTGCGAAATGGGCCGTGCGGCGGATCCACTCCTGAAAAATGTTATGTCGACGAAACCCGTCCCTGCATCTGGTATAAGATCTTCGAACGCTCCTTCAAAATGGGGCGCGAGGAAATGCTGCTGGAGGTCCTGCCTCCGTTGGATTGGGATAAGGCGGGGACCGAATCATGGGGTGATGTATACGATCAGGCCAAAAAAGTGGGCGTCCAAAACATCGTCAGCGGATTCGCCAGCCGCGAAGAGGGTTCAACCGCAAAAACCCTGGATTCCATCTTTAGACCCATTCGCCAACCCGATTGGTGGCAGGGCGATGCGAAATATCATGCCCCGGCCTATACCGAACCTGCCTCTGAACTCGAGCGCAGACTGAAGGCGGGCGAATTTGTGGTCGCGGCAGAGGTGGCCCCCCCCATTTCGATAAACACCAAAAAGCTGAAAGAAAATATCGAACTGATCAAGCCTTATGTAACGGCCATCAATTTCACAGACAATCCCTCGGCCACGCCGCGCATGTCTTCCCTGGCGTGCAGTAAACTGGCAGTCGAAATGGGTGCAGAACCCGTCATGCAAATTGCGGCGCGTGACCGCACCCGGGTCGGGATGCAGTCTGAAGTGATCGGCGCAACGGCATTGGGTATGCGCAATATTTTGTGTATTACAGGTGACAGCATGGCGCTCGGTCCAACCCCACGCGGACGCATGAGCATCCTGGATATGGATTCGGTCCAGATGTTGTGGATCCTGCGGCGCATGCGCGACGAAAGAAAATATCTCGATGGGCGCGAGATCAAGACTCCCCCGCAGTTCTTCCTCGGCGCGGCGGCTTCCCCATTTTCATCCAACATGAAATTTCAGGCATTGCGCGAGCAGAAGAAAGTCAACGCGGGCGCGCAGTTCTTTCAGACCAACGTGGTCCTGGATGCCGATGCCCTGGATGAATGGCTGAATGAGATCGCAAAACGCGACATTTTGGACAAGGTCTATATCATGATCGGGCTGACGCCGCTTAAGAATTACAAGACAGCCGCCTACATGCACAGCAAGGTACCCGGTGTATTCGTCCCGGAAAAAGTCCTCAAACGCATGGAAAATGCCAGAGACAAAGGCAACGAGCAGGAGGAGGGCGTCCAGATCACCCTGGAGTTGATCGAAAAGATCAAGACCAAGCAGGGTGTGCATGGTATTCATCTCATGGCGGTCGGCTGGGAAGAGATCGTGCCGAGGATCGTCAAGGAAGCGGGTCTGGAACGCAAGTAACAACCATCCCTGTTGAAAAATAACAACGCCCCCGGATCTTATTCTGATCTGGGGGCGTTCCAATTACTTCTTCGGCTTTTCCTTCTTCTTCTTTTTCTTCTCCCTGTCTTTTCCTTTTCCTTGTTCCTTGTTCGCCATATTTAGCTCCTTTCCAAGAATATACTTTTGGATGTATTTTTT
>JAIFNG010000157.1 GCA_020047815.1 Anaerolinea sp. | reverse complement strand
ACTTCTGTCCCTGTTCGATGCAGTCAGCCAGGCGCCGCAGTTTTAAAACGAATTGTTTTGCGGGGTAGTTCTTCTCGATGTCACGCTCGCGCTTTTTCTTTTGTGGTGTCATTTACAGTCTCCTTTGATCATTCGTTTGTTGAATTCTAACGCCGCCTGAGTCTCTGAACAAGGACATTTTTCAGCCAGAGAATACCGCAGGCAAGGAACATGAGGGCATCCATCAGAAGGAACATCAGTTGAAGTTTCATTTCTCTCCTCTCTTCATCCGGACAGCCGCCAATGTCAGATCACACTACTCCATTGCACCCAGCCAGCCTTTTCGCTCCATCCATTTTACAAACTCCAGCACGGGAGAGATCGTCAGTGACAGGGCAAGGACGATCATCCAATCCCTCCACGGCAGGCTGAATGTATTGAACGGTTCATGCAAGGCAGGCACATACACGATCAGCAGCAGGAGAACGATCTCCCACACGATCGCCGTGTTCAACCATTTATTGGCAAAGGGTTTCTGAAACACTGAGTTGCGGTCCGAACGGAAGTTATACGCTTTGAAAAACTGGATCAGCACCAGCGAAACGAAGGTCATGGTCATGGCTTGCTCGGTGGTGCGCCCGGAGTTCATGGCCCAGGTGAATAACCCAAGATTGATGATCGTTGACCATACTCCGCCCGCCACCATCAGCGAGACGACCGGGCGGGTAAAAATACCCGTGCGCGGGTTGCGCGGCTTGCGCTTCATCAGATCCTTTTCAGATGGATCAACCGCCAGCGCCAGAGCGGGCAAGCCGTCTGTCGCCAGGTTGACATACAGGATCTGCACCGCCGTCAGCGGGAGGGGCAGACCCAGCAGCGCTGAACCAGCCATCAGCCCGATCTCACCAATATTGGAGGAGAGCAGGTACATCAGGTATTTCTTGATGTTGTCAAACACCCCGCGCCCTTCCTCCACCGCAGCGACGATCGAAGCAAAGTTATCGTCGGTCAGCATCATCGCGGCCGCTTCCTTGGTGACGTCTGTGCCGGTGATGCCCATTGCAATGCCAATGTCCGCTTTCTTGAGCGACGGGGCATCGTTCACACCGTCACCGGTCATCGCCACAATGTGACCGTTGGCCTGCAGCGCCGTCACCACGCGCAGTTTATGCGCCGGTGAAACGCGCGCGTAGACCTCGATCGTCTCGACTTCGCGTTTGAAATCTTCGTCGCTCATCGCCTCCAACTCGGCGCCGGTCACCACGCGCCCTGTCTTAAGCAGACCCAATTCGCGCGCCACGGCCTGAGCTGTTACGGGATGGTCTCCGGTGATCATTACCGCCCGAATGCCGGCTTGCGCGCAAGTGGCGATGGCGCTTTTGGCTTCGGGGCGCGGCGGATCGATCATGCCTGCCAGCCCTAAAAAGGTCATGCCGCTCTGCGCCGTTTCAAGGGTCACATCTGGTTTGGTGGAAATTGCAAGCACGCGCAGCGCCTCGCCTGCCATTTCCTGCGCCACCGCCAGCGCGTGGGTTCGCCCCGCCGCGTCAAACGGCTTTACACCGTCGGCGGTCAGCTGCCAGTCACAGCTTTCCAGGATCATCTCTGGCGCGCCTTTGGCATACGCGGTCAGGCTGCCGTTGGTCTGATGCAAAGTGGTCATGCGTTTTGTTTCGGAGGAAAATGGGATCTCCTGCATTCGTGGATATTCTGAGTCGAGCGACTCTTTCTGCAGCCCGGCCTTTGCCGCGGCAACCACCAACGCCCCTTCGGTTGGGTCGCCCTTGATCGACCATTCATTACCCGCTTCATGTTCACCGTCCCCGATCAGGTGAGTGTCAGAGGCCAGCGTGGCGGCGGTCAATAGTTTTTTCAGACCCGCTGTCGGCGCGGCGGGTGTTCCGCCGTTGAGCGAAAACACGCCCACGGGTGAGTATCCTGCTCCCGATACGCTGAACAACTGTCCAGCGGCGAAAATTTTCCGCACGGTCATTTCATCCTTGGTCAAGGTGCCGGTCTTATCCGAACAGATCACCGACGTGCTCCCGAGGGTTTCCACGGCGGGCAGGCGGCGGATGAGCGCATTGCGCTTGACCATCTTTTGCACGCCGATCGCCAGCGAAATGGTGACGACCGCGGGCAGGGCTTCGGGCACCACCGCCACCGCCAGCGCAATACCAAAGATCAGCATCTCAACAAAGGGCTGTCCCCGGAACAAGCCCAACGCGACAATGATGGCAACCACCACAAAAGCCGCCCGTGCCAGCGCTGTACCGACCTTGTCCAAATTATGTTGGAGCGGAGTCTTGCCGGTCTCGACGGTTTGCAGAAGTTGGGCGATCTTGCCGAACTCGGTCTGCATTCCGGTGGCAACCACCAAGGCCTTACCCCGCCCGTAGGTGGCGGCGGTTCCAGCGTAGACCATGTTCTTGCGGTCACCGACAGGCAGGTCCTGACCTGAGCCTGTCGCAAGGCTGGACGAAAGCGGGTTGGTATGCTTTTCCACCGGAACCGATTCGCCGGTCAGCGCGGCTTCCTCAATTTGCAGATTCACCGCCTCAAGCAGACGGGCATCGGCGGGCATGCGGTCACCGGTGTGCAGCAGGACCACATCCCCCGGCACCAGCTCACGCGCCGGGATCTTGACCTCCACGCCATCGCGCAGTACAGACGCAGTGGGCGCCGCCATTTGCCGCAGGGCTTCAATGGCTCGTTCCGCGCGGTATTCCTGAATAAAACCCAGCAGCACCGCGAACAACACGATCACCGCAATGGCAATCGACTCGATGCCATGCCCCAAAAAGAGGGAGATGGCGGTCGCGCCAAGCAGGATCAGGATCAGGATATTTTTGAATTGATCCAGCAGGATCTCCCAGGCAGAGATGCGTTTTGCCGCCTGAATTTCGTTAGCGCCATATTGAAGAACGCGTTCACTCACCTCAGCCTGACTCAATCCGCCGGGCTGGCTTTTAAGTGCGGTAAAGGCTTGTTCAGCCGTTTGGGTATGCCAGGTTTTATTTGTTTCCATAATTTTATTACTCCTCACTAATAGATAAAGATTCCAAAGGTTTCATGCAGCCGCTACAAGTCATAGTGACCGGATGCTTCTGGTTGATGCAAAATTCCCATCACCTTTAAATACCGGATGGTGTCGGGAAGCTCCAATTCAAAGGTATTGCCTATACAGCAGCCCAACATGGCTGTTCCGATCGGAGACAGAACTGATATTTTGTTTTGATGAAGATCGGCATCATTCGGAAACACAAGGGTATGGGTGAATCTTTCGCCTGTGTCAATATCCAACAAAAATGCGGTGGAGTTCATTGTGATCACATCCCGGGGAATATCATCAGACCCTACCAGCGCTCCGCGATCCAATTCTTCCTCCAATTCCTCCAGGTCATTTCTTCTGGAAAAATCCGACCCCAGCCAACTCGCGATCAATTGCCGAAGGCGCTTCAGGTCAGGATCAGTGATGTGTATCATTCTCCGGTTCGTGATTTCAAGCGTAGCCGTGTCATTTCGTTGCGTCATCGGGTACCCTCTCCTTTCGTTTGTTCAGCGTGTCCTGCAGATCCTCGCGTTTGGGGATGCGGGACTTGAGGACAAAATTGTTGTAGATGCAAACCAGTCCGCCCAAAACGGTCAGGACGATCACGCCGATGAAATCTGCCGCAAAGGCAATGACCTCCTCGAACCAGAGGAGTAGGGTCGTACCCCCGGCCCCCGTGGCGGCGGCTGGCTTCCAGAATTTTCGAGCCAGTGATAAACGGGAAACAGAATGCGGTTGATTGGACATGGGAATCTCCTTTTTTGAAAAATTGATCCGCTATTCATCCATCCTTACCGGTGCAAATCGAAGCGGGCGGCGGGTGAGCAAAATATAGGCTGCGATCACAGCCAGTCCGCCTGCCAGCAGGTAGGGAAAATATTGTTTAAGGTAGGTACTGATCAACGCCCATTCGTGCCCCAGCACATACCCGACGCCTATCAACAGCGTGCACCAGGCGTATGCGCCGATCAGCGTGGCGGCAAAAAAGGCGGGAAATGGCATACGAGCCAGCCCGGCAGGAATGTTGATCAGGGTACGGATGCCGGGTATGACGCGCCCGACCAGCACCATGCCCACACCCCAGCGCTGAAATTGATCTTCGGCGCGGGAGATGTGGGCCGGGTCAATGCGCACCCAGCGGGCAAGCTTATCCACCAGCGGCCTGCCGCCCAGCCGCGCCGCCCAATAGGTGATGGATGCGCCGAGCGTGCTGCCCATGGCGGCATATAACCCGCCAACAAAGATCATCGAGATGGGCAGTTGATGCGCAGAGATCAGCATCCAGCCTGCCAGCCCGAGGATGATCTCACTGGGTGTGATGCCTGTGGCATTTTCAAAAGTGAGCAATAGCGCCACGCCCCACCAGCCCCAGGCATCGTAAATGGTTTGAATGGCGGAAAGTATGGTGGTTTCGAGTTCAGTAATCAAAATTTATTCTCCGTTAACTAAATATTATTAACCTGTCATTAAATAGTTTCACAACATCAATGCTGCTGCGGATGCAGGAAATGGTTGATCTATAAATGGTAATCTCCTGCCGCCTCCGGCTGATAGAGAATCCGTTTGACTTTCAGTCTCCGTTTACCGGCAGGTACCTTCAATTCAAAAGAATCTCCGATCTTACAACCTAAAATTGCAGTACCGACCGGAGCCAGGACGGAGATCCTGCCTTGCCCAATATCTGCGTCTTCTGGAAAGACCAAAGTGAAAATTTCTTCTTTCCTGGTCATGGGATCAAGCAACACCACTGTGGAATTCATCGTGACAACTTCTTGTGAGACCGATTTTGAAGGCACGATCTGTGCGCAATCAAGTTCGGCTCGAAGCTCGTCAAGGTATTTGCTTCCACGATAGTCTGTATGTTCAGCCACTCTGAGCAGCTTATTCAAGCGCTGGAGGTCAAACTCGGTAATCTGAATGGATTTGGTATTCATGATATCGAATCCTTTGCATTAATCGTTTTTACTGATCTGTCAACACGCCGCCCGGTTTTCGGGTTCCTTTTTTCGACTGGCGGAGTGATTCGTTGACAATTTCAAAACCGTTGTTGCTGCGTACCAATACTTTTCGACGAATGGCGCCGCTCCCCATCACGCGTTCGTGCGGATAGGAATGCCGGTCCACCTCCAGGCCATTCGCGTCAAATAAGATGGCAATATCGCCGCGGTTGTTCCAAACCTGCTCAACCGTCCACAACAAAAACAAATTTTCCCAGACACCCTGCTCATTGGTAGTTTTTTCCGGTTCCTGCTGCCCGCTCTGAACCTTTACGACCATGCCTGGTTCGAAAATTAGATCGTCCGGGAATGGGTAGAATGCCTGCCCGCGCAGGCTGGCAAGCACCCAGCCAGACATGGGTTGGGCAACCGTCCCCTGATTGATGATGGAGACATGCTCCTGCATGCCGTCATTATTTACTGTTTTGATATTCAATTTTGCACCCATCAATTGACCCATACGGACAATTTGTGAAAGTTGTTTAGACATATTATCTCCTTTGAACTAACAAAAAAGACCATCGCCAAAGATAGCGATGGTCTTGCGCTTGCATTCTGACAGCCGGGAAATTTCTTTCCGTATTGACGACTGTCCGTCCCAAAAAAGCAGGGCGGCTACTCCCCATCGGAGTAACTACAGTTTACAGGATTTGGGGATATAAGTCAATGATGGTTTGATGCCTTTTTCCAATCTCCCAATTTTTCGGCGCGGGCGATAATTTTGCCCAATGCGTCCCTGTCAGTGATATAGGTTTCGAAGTATCCGCAATCGGTGCAGACATAGCTTTCATTGGCGATTCGGTTCCCGTTCAGTGTTATTGTGCCCAACTCATATTCCTTGACGTAAACATGGCTTGAATTGCATTTAATACATATTCCATTTTTCATATTCAGCCTCCATTAAAAAAAATAAATGTCAGACCCTCAAGGTTTTACCCGCGAACCAGAACGATAATTTGCAAAAGATTCCCGCTGACATCACCTCTGTTGGCAAAGGAAACCTTTAGGGTCTCGTCCGCTGGGAAATATACCGTGGAGATATAAAAAAAAATAGCCCCCGGGAAAATTTCGCGGAGGCTTGATTTTCATGTCGTTGCAGAGCAAGGTTTCTCTCTGGATCTGTGTTGTCATTTCGACGAGCGCCTTTCGAGGACATCGTGCCCGCAGGGTAGAAATCTTTACCACCATCAAGCAAGGTTTCTCCCTGGATCTGTGTTGTCATCTCGACGAGTGCTCTCCGAGGACATCGTGCCCGCAGGGTAGAGATCTTCACCACTTTCAAGCAAGGTTTCTCGCTCCGCTCGAAACGACAAATCATGTGAATTGTCATTCCCGGAAGTACGCCGGGACAGGTGTTCGACGAGTACCATTCGAGGAGAGATCTTCACCGTCACCAAATTAAGTGGGGATTGCTTCGGCACAACCAGCCTCGCAACACTTGCACCGTACGCAAGTGCAGGTGTGACATATGCCAGATTTGTCAATCTACTTTGAGAAAGCCGTCTTCAACCCATCCACGAATAAATGAATGTCGGCGCACAAATTTGGGCATTCGTGTAAAATTTATGGATGGGTCCTGGTGTATGGGAAGGATCCCCCGATCAGGAAACGTAACAGCATGAAAACTCATCATCGTCCGTTTGTTTATGAAAGCTCGGATTTCAAACTGATGTGCGCGTTGGTCGTGCGGGATAACGCCGGCAGGCGGGAGTCGTTTGTCTGGCATGTTGCGCGGCTGGTGGATTGGAAATACAACCTGATCAATTCCAAACGGCGTTTCCCCGGCAATTATGCGCGGGCCGCGCAGCTGTGGTTCAACTATTATGACGAATTGATCGGGTTTGTGATCTCTGAAGAGTTTGACAACCAGTTCGACATCCTTGTGCTGGAAGAATATACTTATCTGTATCCCGAGATGCTCAGGTGGGCCGGGTCTGAATGGGGTGGGCAGCATGCTCATCTGGTCACCAGCGCAGTGGAGACCCATGCGGCGCGCATCACCGCACTGGAAGAGGCGGGCTACCAAAGAACCGGCGAGGTCGAAATGACGCGCATCTTCGATACTGCGCTGTTCCGTGATGCGCCATACCCCGCCGCGCCGCTCAGTTTTCAAAGCATGGCTGAAAATAAAAATTACGACAATCAAACCTTGTTGCGGGTCAGTGCCTGGCGTAATCCGGGTGTAAAACAGACCGATGACGCCATCCGCGCGTACTGTCGGACCAGCCCGATCTACGATGCCCGGTTTGATTTTGTGCTGGTCGATGGTTCGGGTGCCCATCTATCGGGCTGTGAAGCCTTCATCGACCGGGTCAACAACACGGCTGAGATCGAAAGGGTTTGCACGCATCCCGACCACCAGAACAAGGGCTACTCCAAAATGACGCTCCTGTGCTGTATGCGGGTTCTACATGAAAACCATATCCCGACTGCCTACATCACCGGCGGATACGACAAGACCATTTATTTGTATGGCAAACTGGGGCATGTGAATGAGTTTTCCCGGTTCTTTTATCAGCTTGAGATGACCGGGGATGGATCCGGGGATGTGAAATGAATGATTCTTATGACGCTCTGGGATCACTGGAGGCATCCATCAAGCAGCAGTTGGATGTGAACAGATCCAAAAATCTGCTTTATGAAAATAGTACGCAGATCATGAGGATGGAACCGGGCTTTCTGGCCGCGCTGGAGGAGTTGTTGAATTCCAGGACCAGTGAACCGGCGGAAGATGTTTACGGGGGGATCATTTCCTTCGCCGCAAGAGAATTATTAAAGCGGCTGTATTCTATCAATCCATACTTGCAGCCAGGGCAGGCGCAGGTCGAAAATTTGGAACAGATCTACCGTCAGACCTGGCAGGTTATGATCAGAACCGGCAACATAAAAACAACGCTTGCTGAGTTCCATTATCCGGCATTGTCGAAGTGGCTCGCTGACCTGTATCCTGAAGAATTTCAGGAGGTTCTCAAATACTCAGCGGCGGTGGGGCAGGTAACGTATGGAGAATATTCAGCGGAACTGCAGCTGGAGTTGTTGGGAATTGACACGGCGCAGCTCAGGCAGCCCGTCCTTGATATTGGCTGCGGCGCCCATGCCAGCCTGACGGGATATCTCCGCGCGCTGGGCATTGAGGCGTATGGCATCGATCGTCAATTGGAAACGGATGAACCCTATCTGCATCAATTGAATTGGTTTGATTTTAATTTTGAAGCGGGGAAATGGGGCACGCTGATATCCAATATGGGTTTCACAAATCACCTGAACTATGCCTACCTGCACGACCACTCCCAGCTGGAGCGTTATCTGCTCAAAATGAAGGAGATCCTGGAGTCATTGTCAGCCGGCGGTTGTTTTTACTATGCGCCAGGTTTGCCTTTTATTGAAGACAGGTTATCCACCGGGAGTTATCAGGTGCAGCGGGCACGAAGAAGTTATGATGTATTGGTTGGTAAAATAATCAGGAAAGAATGGTAAAGGCAATGGCAGTCGGGGTGCTGCGCGAACAATCACTGTGCGTTAGCTGCCCTGACTTTGAGGGTATACTTTGGGAAGGCGCTGGAGGGGTTCCTGCGCGAGAAATAATGACCCATCTTTATATGTGTACTGGCCCTGGGGGATAAAAATTATCAGGGCGAAATGCCGGGCGCTGAAGTTGGATCTTGTAGATCGACTCTTAACTTAAGCGTGGTTCATTGCTGAATACAATCTCGATATCAAGAATGCCTTGGCACTTACTTTGTGACCACTACCAAATTGCGAAACATCCGGGATAGGTTCCGAAAAATAAAGCTGAAATGGGCAGTTCTGAGAATTGAAGCAATCGCAAGGATCAAATCGAATGAAGGATTTACTCGAGCAGGAAAAGCAATTAATAAACACGGATGAAATTATCGCCGTGATGAGTCAGGTGCATGGACTGGATGTTACAGTCTACAGTGAAACTTTTCTCGCCAAGTCTGTACAGCGCCGTCAGACAGCCACTGCGCTTATGCGTTCAACACATTATATGAAGCGCCTGTCAGAAGACCCCGCAGAAGCCGGGTTCCTGCTCAACTCTCTAAATGTTTCCTATAGTGCGTTCTTTCGCAACCCGCTCACATTTGGCCTGCTTGAACAATTGATCTTTCCTGCCTTGTTCGCTAAAATAGAAGCGAGCGGCCAGCGCGAATTACGCATCTGGTCTGCAGGTTGTGCAGCCGGACAGGAAGCCTGGTCTGTCGCTATCCTGCTGGGTGAATTGAGTTCCGCACAGGGTAAACCAGCTTCCTACCGCATCTTCGCAACAGATCATTCGGATGTAGAATTAGCCTTGGCGCGCAGTGGTGTTTACCCTGCAGATGCGCTTGGAAACGTGCGCCTAAGGCAACTTGATGGTTATTTTTCCCGGCAAGGCGAAGTGTATGCCATCGCGGCTTATATGAAGGAGAAGGTTGAATTTAGCAGACATGATTTGTTGGATCAAGCATCTAATAGCCCCGCAGAAAGCATTTATGGCGATTTTGATCTCGTCCTATGCTGCAACGTGCTCTATTACTACCGGCCAGAAATTCAGCAAATGATTCTCGATAAACTTTTGCGCAATATTGCAACAGACGGCTATTTGGTCACCGGCGAGACCGAACGGCAGATCGTGGCGGCCAGCGAAGGGCTGGCTGAAATTACCCCCCCTGTGAGCATATTTCAGCGCCG
>JAIFNG010000046.1 GCA_020047815.1 Anaerolinea sp. | reverse complement strand
ACTCCGCAAGCGATTACAGCAAAAAATAGCACAAGCACGGGCAGTATGTTTTTTCTCATTTGAACCTCCGTTTTGTCCATTGTAAGCGAAATAGGCGCCTTGACAATGTGACCCGAATGCACTGCAGTGGTCTGAATAAGGATTCGATAATTCATGCAAAAAGGTGATTTTATTGTTGAAACCAACAGGAAACAGACTCTCACACTTGCATAAGTTCAAGGATGGGCAACAACCCCGCCTTGGAAATCCCTAAAACCTTTACCCTCGACGCACGCCCGGATAGGATGGGAGAAAAGCAAAAATCCTGTCAAAAATTCCTTGACAACTCATCCTGCTTTAATGTAAACTGAAGACGTAATTAATTCTAAAGAAAGGAGCGCACTTCAAATGTTTGTACATCACAGCACACCCAACCGCATAACATTACCTTATCGAAGTGCGCCTATTGACCGTTAGCTAGCGGACTCAATTCCTTGTGTTTTCAAACACGGCGCAGGTGCGCCGTGTTTTTTTATTCATCAATGGAACAACATCATGAACCTGTCACTCAAAGCCTACTGGAATTTACTCTCTGATCACATCCGCCCGCAAAAGGGACGGTTTATCCTGCTGGCAGCCCTGCTTTTCGGCAGCATCGGTTTACGGATCTTCACGCCGCAGATCATGCGAAAATTTATCGATTCGGCACTGGCTGGAGAAGCCCTGCAAACCCTCACCTGGACTGCCATCGCCTTCATCGGTGTGGCGCTGATCCAACAAGTCGTCGCAGTAAGCGTTACCTTCCTGGGCGAAAACGTCGCCTGGACAGCCACCAATGATCTGCGCGCCGAGTTGGCAGAACATGCCCTGTTTCTGGACATGAAATTTCACAATGACCATACCCCTGGTGAATTGATCGAACGCATTGACGGCGACGTGACCGAACTGGCGACCTTTTTCTCGCAATTCGCACTGAACTTGATCGCGAACGGCTTACTGCTCATCGGTATTCTGATCGCGTTGTTCGTCGAAAACTGGCAGGCTGGGCTGGCGTTCACAATCTACTCCATCCTCACCATCCTCATCCTTGGTCGGCTAAAGGATATTGCCGTACCCCACCAAAAAGCGCGGCGCGAGGCAGAAGCCCAACTTTACGGCTTTATCGAAGAGCAGCTTGCCGGAACAGAGGACATCCGCTCCAGCGGTGCGGTGGACTTTTCCATTCGCGAATTGTTCCGTCATCAGGCCATCATCCTCGGTCACAATCGCAAGTCGCATTTCAAACGCTGGATCATCGAAAATGCCATGGGATTCGCGCTGACCTTCGGCAACCTGCTCGCCATCGCCAGCGGATATTGGCTGTTCTCTGACAGTCTTATCACGATCGGCACGGTATATCTTTTCGTGCATTACATCAACCTGCTTGAAGAACCTTTCTGGGCAATGACACATGAGATCGAAAGTTTCCAAATCATCGGTGCCTGTGTTGAACGCCTGACCGAATTCCGCAATTTCAAAGCGGAGGTGGTGGATGGTGCCGGGGTCGAGATTCCCTCCAACCCGCTTTCCTTGAAGTTTGAAAATGTGAGTTTTTCCTACAACGGGAACGATGCCGTTCTTAATGCGCTTTCCTTCAATCTGAAGCCTGGCACCATTCTTGGTCTGCTCGGACGGACAGGCAGCGGCAAGACCACACTGGGCCGGTTGATCTTCCGTTTATACGACGTTAGATCGGGCAGCATTAAGATCAACAACTCGGACTTGCGGGACGCGCATCTCAACACCTTGCGACGCAGCGTTGCCATTGTCACACAGGACGTACAGCTCTTCCGCGCCAGCATCCGCGATAACCTGACTTTTTTTGACCGCGCCATTCCAGATGAAAAGATCATTGCAACCCTCGCAGAGCTGGAACTCGGGGACTGGTTAAAGAGTCAACCCAAAGGTCTGGACACCGAACTGGACACAGGCTCCCGCTCACTGTCCGCGGGTGAAGCCCAACTGCTGGCTTTCACACGGGTCTTCCTGCGAAATGCTGGCCTGGTGATTCTAGATGAAGCATCGTCCCGGCTTGACCCCGCCACCGAACAAAGGCTGGAACGCGCGATGGATAAACTTCTAAAAGACCGCACCGCCATCATCATTGCCCACCGCCTGGACACGATCCACCGCGCCGACGAGGTGATGATCCTGGATAAAGGCACAGTCAGCGAATACGGCGACCGCAGGCAATTAGCTGCGGACTCGACCTCACGTTTTTATCAACTTCTGCAAACTGGAATGGAAGAAGTACTGGCATAAAGTTATCGCATGAAATATAAGGATAATAAAAGAACACCGCCGCCCCCTTGTATCCCTCGTGTTTGGAACAGGAATTTATCATGGAAACAACCTTCACACAAAAAGTACCCGCCCTGCCCGCCTGGAAGGTCATCTGGGAAATGATTCGCTTCCGCTCATGGCTGTGGTTTGTGGATCTGATCAGCGTTGCCCTCATCCGTTTTTGCTGGCAGGTCGCACCCGCGCTCATTATCAAAGCCTTTTTCGATATGGTGACAGGCGAGGCACAGCTGTCCTTTGGCATTTGGGCGATCGTCGCATTTATGGCAGCAACATGGATCGGACGCGTAGCCGCAAGTTATGGTTTTTATTATGCCGATGTACCCATCTTCGCAGACATGTCCACGCTTCTGCGCAAGAATCTATTAAAGCACATCCTGCGCCGCCCAGGGGCATCGCCATTGCCCGACTCTGCCGGCGAAGCGGTCAGCCGTTTCAAAACAGACGTGAATGAAATTCCCCTCTTCGTGATCTTGATCAACGACATCATGGTCGGTCTGGGGATCATCGCAGCATCCATCGTGATGATGACCCAAATTGATCCATCGGTGACCGTGATGGCATTAATTCCGCTCGTCATTGTTGGCATCGTTGCCAACCTCGCCACAGCGCGCATCGAACATTATCGGCGCGCATCTCGTCAGGCTGGCGGCAGGGTGACCGGTTTTATTGGCGAATTCTTCGGCGCGGTGCAGGCGGTAAAAGTGGCAACCGCCGAAAAGGATGTCATCCGCTACTTTCACGAACTTAACAATGAGCGCCGCATCCTCACCATCCGCGAGAAACTTTTTGACGAGGTGCTCAATTCGATCTACCGCAATACGTCCACCCTTGGTACAGGCGTCATTCTCGTGCTTGTCGGACAGTCAATGCGCACGGGCAACTTCACACTGGGCGATTTCTCACTCTTTGTCTACCTCTTGCAAAGCATGGGTGACCTTACCACCTTTGGCGGCATGTTGTGGGCGCGTTACAAACAACTCGACGTCTCAGTTCAGCGTATGTACCGCCTAATGGAAAACGCACCCTTGAATGCGCTTGTCGAACATAGTATTGTGGATCTGGATGGAGCGTTACCCCAGGTGACTTATGCAGAGAAAACCAGATCAGATCAACTGCTTGAGCTGGTTGCCAATGATCTCACATTTCACTATCCCGGATCAAAAAATGGCATTGAGGACATCAGCCTGAAAGTTAAACGCGGTTCGCTGACAGTCGTTACGGGGCGGATCGGCTCAGGCAAGACCACCCTGCTGCGGGTCATCCTCGGATTGCTCCCGCTTGAAGCGGGAAAAATCCTCTGGAATGGGTCCCCGCTCTCATCCCCGGGTGATTTTCTCATCCCACCACGCTGCGCCTACACTGCCCAGGTACCGCGTCTGTTCAGTAACACATTACGGAACAACATCCTGCTCGGCTTGAACCGCAGTAACGAGGAAATTTTCAAAGCCACCGATCTGGCGGTCATGGAGCACGACCTGGAAAAAATGGATGACAACCTCGAAACGATGGTTGGTGCACGCGGTGTAAAACTTTCTGGCGGACAGGTTCAACGGTCTGCCGCCGCCCGCATGTTCGTCCGCGACTCCGAACTTATTGTCTTCGATGACCTGTCCAGCGCACTGGATGTTGAAACCGAGCAGCAGCTATGGGAACAGATCTTCGATGCCGGCGATATGACCTGCCTGGTTGTCTCCCACCGCCGTCCACTTTTACGGCGTGCAGGCCACATCATCGTTCTCAAGGACGGACGTATCGAATCCGAAGGCATGCTCGATCAATTGCTCGAAACCAGCCAGGAAATGCGTGAATTGTGGAAGTTGGAAGAGACGAATAATCACTCATCCTGATCTACAGGTTTCTTTTATTTTTGGCAGTTTAACCAGAGTCTGGTGGATCATATAATTAACGCGCTTCCATTGTTCAGCCCCCAAAGGCAGGGATTCACTGCCTCACCCATCTTCCCTATTTTCGTTGGGAGCGCAGAAGGTTCAAAAACAGGATAATAAAATGGATATCATTACCGGCAGGATTTTAAAAATGGAGTCCTGGCCCGATGGGAAGGTCATCGGCCTGGCAAAGAATGTGGCGCTTCAACTCTCGGAGCAGGGTCTCGACCGTGATGCGATCCTTTCTGAATTGGATGCGGTTCGGCAAAACCCTGGCGCTTTCCTTGCGGACAGTTTGAAGGCAGACCTTGCCCGTGAGTGCATCCGCATCACACAAAAAAACGAGCCTTTCAGGGATGAACTGCTCGAAAACCCGCTGCCCTTCCCAATTTGGGGACAGGCACATATAGATAACGAAGCGGTCCACCAGATGGAAAACGCCATGCGCCTGCCGATCACGGTGGCGGGTGCTTTGATGCCTGACGCTCACGTCGGCTACGGATTACCGATTGGCGGAGTGCTGGCAACAGATAACGCGGTCATCCCATATGCTGTCGGTGTGGACATTGCATGTCGAATGCGCCTCTCGCTATACGAAGTCTCACCCTATCTGCTCGGGCAAAAGCAAGGCATGTTCGAGGAAGCACTGTGGAACGAGACTGCCTTCGGCATGGGAGCAAAATGGACCGGCAGTAAAAGGGCTCAACACGCCGTCCTTGACGATAATGCCTGGTACGCGACCCCTCAGTTGAAGATATTAAAAGACACTGCCATGAATCAACTTGGCACCAGCGGCACAGGCAACCACTTCGTGGAGTGGGGTTCCTTTCACCTGACCGAACCCATGTTTGACCTCGAACCGGGCATGTATCTTGCCCTCCTTTCACACAGCGGCTCACGCGGAGTTGGAGCAAAGATCGCAGATCGCTACAGCAAACTGGCAATGGAAAAACATCCCGATCTCGATAAGAGCGTAAGGCATTTGGCCTGGCTCTCGCTCGATTCAGAGAATGGTCAGGAATACTGGCTCTCAATGGAACTTGCGGGCAGGTTCGCCTCGGCGAATCACTACATCATTCATAAACGGGTCGCGGCATCAGTCGGACTAAAAGAAGCAGCCTCAGTGGAAAATCACCACAACTTCGCCTGGCACACAACACTACCCGATGGTCGCAATGTGGTTGTCCACCGCAAGGGAGCCACCCCCGCCGGTAAAACTGTGCTGGGCATTATCCCGGGTTCAATGGGAGACGCAGGCTATCTTGTCCGGGGCAAGGGAATTGCCTCATCGCTTGAATCCGCATCACACGGGGCTGGCAGGTTGATGAGCCGCAGAGCAGCCCTGGAATCGATCAGCAAGTCAGCGCGGCAGGAATATCTAATGCGGAGCGGCGTCACTCTCCTTGGAGGTGGCCTGGACGAATCTCCGCAAGCCTACAAGCCCATCGAGGAGATCATTAAGGCCCAGTCTGACCTTGTGGAAGTCCTGGGCAAGTTCACTCCGCGCATTGTCCGCATGGCAGATGAACCCGGGGATAGTTAGAAAAAATGAAGAACCACCTCCTGCTATCCGGAGGTGGTTCTTCATTAATCCTTTTGAATATTACCTGGTTGCGTCCAGGCTTTTTATACTTCCCGCCCCACTGATATGTTCTTGTATGGTGGGGGTG
Organism: Anaerolinea sp.; assembly: GCA_020047815.1. Classification (GTDB taxonomy): domain Bacteria; phylum Chloroflexota; class Anaerolineae; order Anaerolineales; family Villigracilaceae; genus Villigracilis. Next base: position 3,849 of record JAIFNG010000046.1, on the reverse strand, counting down.
CCCCGGTAATTCACCGACCCGGCACCGCTAATGACAGCATCAAGTTCCTCCTCTGCCCATACCGTGGCGCTCCCCGTACCAGTGACACGTACCTCTGCTTTCTGACCATGCAGATCCGCACCTTTGAAATTTCCCATGCCGCTAATGCGAATACTCAGATCTTGAGCCTTGCCATCAGCCTCGACATTCCCTGCGCCGCTTATTGTGACATCAAGGTTGTCAACTGACAATCGAGACAGGGTTATATCCCCTGCACCGCTAAGAACCAGTTCAAGAGAGTCTGTTTTCATATCTTCGATAAGTAGTGTTCCGGCACTGGAAAACACCACTCGTTTCAAATCCTTGACAGTGATAGTGACCTCCAGGGTCTGGCTGGGATCTACACGCTTCTTCCAATTTTCTTCGCCCATGCGGATCTTGAGAACTCCGTCTTCGTTCAAGGTCAAGATCTGCGGCAGCACATTGTCATCCCCCTTTAAGGTTACAGATTCGGTGTTACCCTGACGAATGACTACTGTAGCCGGATACCCAACTGAAATCGACTCGACATCCGTGATTTTTCGTGTTTCGGAGTCGATCCTACCTGATCCTGGCACCCCGCCGCCGAATCCATCGGACCCGATACTCCACACCAACGGCGACATGCCTGCCCAACCCAACTGCGGGGCAAAAACGATTGCCAGGACAGCGCCACCCACAATAACCAACGAGGTAAGCATGCTGGCATAACGCCAAAATGATCTCAGGATCAAACCCAATCCGGCACTGATCAAAACAAACGGCAGAAGATGAGTAAGCGCCCATAAGTTCGCAGCCGGGATTACGCCCATGCCGGCCAACAGCCAAATCACGCCGGTAGCGATCAGCACCAGCGGCCAAAAGATGGAATGTTCTTTCATAATTTTTCCTCCAGATCATTTGTTGAAGATATTTCGTTTTCACTCGTCCCCACCCCGGAGGATCGCATGTGGTTATAGATCAGGTATAGACCCAGCAGGATGAGCGCCACGGGGAAGACCACCTGCCTTAAACCAAAACGTGCGCCAGCGGAAAAGATCAACTCAAAGAATCCGCCAAACAGAATAAACAGGATCAATCCCACCCGCATCAACCCCAAACCTGACCTTTGCTGACCAGCATTACCGCCATACGCACCCATGAGGAAAATACCGAGCCCGACCGATGTCAAAATGATCGTCCAGGCGTAGGACCAGCTCTCCCAATGACCTGTCAGATTCTGGTAGAACAGGATCAACCCTATGACTGTAATGATGGTTGCGGGTACCGCCAGCCCCGATACTGACCTGCCCCCGGCGAACATACCGACAAAAAACATCACACCCAGACCGATAATAATAAAAGGCCAGAATGTGCTCCAATAGTTCAAACCTTGAAAAAACTGCCCAAACAGGGCGATTATTCCGGAGGCGATTAATAAGGCGCCCACCACAAGGGAACCCGCATTACGTTGTGAATTCATACCGTTTCTCCTTTTTATATTTACATAAAGGGTATACGCTCGAAATCACATAAAGTTTTCCACTTCAGAACTGTTTTTCACCCTGCCTCGGTAGAAGACTCCCCCCTGCTCCCAAAATGGGAATGGTTACAGTTTTCTCCATACCCCTTGCCGGTTTGCGGCTTTTTAGTGTATGCTCTACAGATAAAGGAAATCACCTCATGGATATAAAACAAGAGAAAAAATTCCAAAACAAACTACTGCTGTATTCAAAGGAAACCAGCGAAGCAGGACGCCGCAAAATTGAGGATGAACTATGGCGGGAATACGGCGCTGAACGGGTGGTCTTTGTTTTGGACATGTCCGGCTTCTCTTTGTTAACCCGTAAATATGGAATCATACATTATCTCTCGATGGTGCGGCGTATGCAGTTGACCACCGCACCGATCATCGGTACCTACGGCGGGACCCTGGTTAAATTTGAAGCGGATAATTGCTTTGCAACCTTCCCCAATACACTTTCGGCAGTCCATGCCGCAATTGCCTTACAACTGGCATTCGACGCCTCCAACCTGCTCACCTCGGACCATTTCGATGTACACGTCTCATGCGGCATAGACCAGGGAAAAATATTACTGATCGGGAACAAGGATTGTTTTGGAGATCCCGTCAATCGCGCCTGCAAACTGGGCGAAGATGTTGCAGCAGCAGGGGAAATTCTGGTTACGCGAAGTGCCATCGAAACCATCACTTCCGGGCTGGATTTTCAACTGCGTGAGATCAATATATCCATCGCGGGTCTTGACATCCCCGCCTATGCGGTTGATTATCGTAAAGGATGATATCTTCAACTGCCAATTCAGGCATAAAAAATCAGATCACGCTTGAAACGTGATCTGTCTGTTTTACATAGTTTGCAAGATCCTGATAGCGTTCTGGATCCTTTGCAGGCATTTTTCCCTGCCAATAATCTCCATACTCTCAAAAAGTGGAGGACTGACCTTCTGGCCTGTTGTGGCTACACGCAAAATACCAAAAACTTGATTGGCATTCAATCCGCTTTCTTCGACATAAGCCCGCAATGGTGGTTCACTGGCTTCATGGCCGAAGCCTGGTTGTTCAGAAAGTATTTGATACGCCCTTTGAGCGATCTGTGCTGATCCCGCCGCATCCAGTCCTTTTGCCACCAGATCTTCAGGATTGGGACTCACCTCATCCTTGAAAAAGAAGCCTCCAAATGCAATACAATCATCCAGCGTGACCAATCTCTCGCGGATGAGCGGGATGATTTTCAGCAGGATATCATCGTTAACGTCCAGTCCTTCACGGATGAAATAAGGCTTGATGCGGGCTGCCAGGTCTTCGCTCGTGAAGAGGCGGATATGTGTCGCGTTGAAATGATCCAGTTTCTGAAAATTGATCGCGGCAGGGGAAGGCGTCAAGCTGTCAATGGAAAATCGCTCGACCATTTGTGATGAGTCCAACACATCATCTTCGGCAACCCCCCACCCCATCAATGCGATCCAATTATTCACGCCTTCAGGAGTAAACCCCAGGTCATTCATATCCTTGATAAAGACGGAATATCCATCCTTCATGGCAATGCTTGTATCGCGCTTGCTGAGCTTGCCTTTTCCACTGGGCTTGAGAAAAACGGAGAGATGAACCCAGGTTGGTTCCTCCCAGCCGAATGCGCGGACAATATTGACGTGCAGCGGGAAAGTACCAAGCCATTCAGAACCGCGCAAAACATGCGTGATCCCCATTTCATGGTCGTCGACCATTGCAGCGAGATGATAGGTCGGCAGGCCATCGGTCTTCAATAACACATAATCGTTGATCTGTTTGTTCTCGGTGACAATATCACCGCGCAGATGGTCATGGGCGGTGGTTGTGCCCTCCTTCGGCATTTTGAAACGGATGATGTATTTCTCTCCATTGGCCACCCGGCGCGCAGCCTCATCTGGATCAAGGTTACGGCAGACACCATCATAATGCGGGTTTTCCTTTCGCTTCATTTGCTCCTGCCGCACTTTTTCAAGGCGGTCGGGTGTGCAGAAACACGGGTAGGCACAGCCATTGTTTACAAGAGTCCTTGCGTGGGACAGATAAATATCACGGCGGTCAGTCTGGCGGTATGGACCATACGCCCCGCCCACATCGGGACCTTCGTCGTAGTTCAATCCCAGCCAGCGCAAGCCATCCATGATCTCCTGTTCTGCACCTGGCACAGTACGGGAGAGGTCGGTATCCTCGATCCGCAGGACAAATTGTCCGCCGGTTTTCTTTGCCAGCAAATAGTCATAAAGCGCGACGCGCGCTGTGGCGAGATGCATATGCCCCGTTGGGGACGGCGCGACACGAGTACGTGCAGGTTTAATTGACAAGAT
>JAIFNG010000052.1 GCA_020047815.1 Anaerolinea sp. | reverse complement strand
AGTTTCGTCTTTTTGACGAAACTCCTCTAAAAATCTCTATAAAACTTGTAGACAGCCAAAGGGATCGGCTGCAGCACTGTTTATAAGTGAACCTTTTCTCTCATGTATGGAATCTCATTATTCCACGATCACCCAATCACTTCCGCTGCGACCAAAGACCTCGGGGGAATACATCTCTTCAGCTTTGGCAGGCGGGACAATGAATGTGCCAGGCGTGGTTGCACGCGTATTGTAGGTATATTCGTAGACGCCTTCCCACAGTAATGAAGTAAACGCCTCGGAGCGGCTGTCGCGCATGTTTTGATGTTCGTACCACGGTCCCCACCACCACCAGCCATATTTATAGTCGGGACTGGTTGGGTCCTGTGGAATGCTTTTAGCGACCGCCAGCGTCGGGTTGATAATCTCCAAGCCGGCAGGGAGCGGGTCAACCAGCGCCACGTGATAGTGGCGATTATCCGCTTCCATTGTGATCGTCACTTTCACGCGTGTGCCAGCCTTGATATGCCAAACGCCGTCGCTGTCCTGGGACACATCTTCGGGGTCATCCAAAGATTCATAGCGGCGCTGAACGACAAATCCCATCTCCAGTGGGTCGAGATTTAAGTCGGTCGGAGCGTATTGCAAGCCAAGCCGATAATACAGTCTGCCGGGACCATCCTTGCTGAGAATCAAATCCTCAGTCCCACCGCCAGCCGATGTTTCGGTCAGCACGTAATTCATCGGGATGAGTGTCTCATGAATATCGTTCGTGCGTCCGATAAATTCGTTGCTGCCTGCGTAAGTATCTCCAAGCCAGATGCGCGCCACAAAATCCGGTGTTTCATATTCGTACGTATTGAAATATCGGTCAAGAGTCAGCAGGACAAAAACATTCTCCTGTGTATTGCTCCAGCGACCTTTCGTTCGATGAGCAAGCAAACCGTTGACCACTTTGGGGATCAAATCACTTTGCGGGTTATCCTCGATCAACGCATCCAGCAAAATGGCATCGGTGCGGCGGTCGGAGCTGAGCAATAAATAAGTTTGGTCAGTGTAGGACATTGTGAAATTCGCCGCGCCCGCAGTTTCAACCACGTGGTTGTTGACAAAGAGTCGAATGGCATCCAATTGAGCGTTGTCATCAATCACAGTCCACAGCCAGCCGATGGCTTCCATAGAAAGATTGTCAATGCCAGCCGTATCCAAAAGCGTTTCGGCTTTTCGCGCGTCGCGGTCACCCATCAAATTCCGCACGTGAAGCGCGTACGCACTCAACGTCCAACGCGTATCCTCGCTGTACCAGGATGGGTAATGATTTTCGATATCGCGCAGATATGCCAGCGCATTTTGCTGCATCTCAACTGGAACGTTAAATCCTTTTTCCTGCGCGCGGAACAATGCGTGGGCAACGTGGATTGAATTGAATGGACTCGATTCGAATCCGCGCCGCCAGTAGGGGAATCCGCCATCTGGATTTTGCATCCCTTGCAGGCGGTCAATGTCGCGACTGACAGCTGATTCCATTTCTGTGGGCGAAGGCAACCCGTCAGCCTTGAACGCAGTCAACACGTCACGCAGGGATGCGACAGCCAGAATCCGCGAAGCCAGCTGCTCGGAACATTCAAACGGATACGCCACAAGATACAGCACAGCATCGGTCAGCGATTGCAACGCAGTTGAAGATGTGCTGACTTGCAACCCACCATACTGCGGGAAGACTCCTGTTGGATACTGCACAGGCTGGGCAATCGCACCGTCGTCAATCACGCCATAGGTTGCGAATGCTTCGGTGGTGGCCGGCGTGTAAACAGGTAGCTCGACTGTCGCGGCATCGGCATAATTTCCTGACGTCGCCGCGATCTGCACGCGGACAGTGCCCGCCTTGACCGTTGCCGCCGGGAAACGCACTTCCACGCGGTCGTTTGCTGGAATGGTTACTCGTTGACCGTCATTCCCAAGTTCAAGATTTGTGGCACGGACAGCGACATCCACGGTCATCGGTAAATCGGTTTGATTTTGAAGCACAACAGGCAATTCAAATTTATCGCCAAAGTTGAGGAAGCGCGGCGCGGACGGACGCACCATGAGCGGCAGTCTCGCTGTGAGATTTGACTCACCTGTTCCAAATTGCTTCCCGCCATTGTCCACCGCCACGACCATGATTCGGTAACGGGTGAGGTTATCGGGAAGTTGGATCAGCACACGCGCTTCGCCATTGAATCCAGTCCGCACGGTTGGAGCAAAAGTTGCCAGTGGGTTGAAGTTTGTCCGCACGGCGATGGAAGGCTGGTTTGGCTGGTTTGGTATTTCCGCTGTCATTGTTGCCATCGATGCTTCTGTGGCAGCAGCCATTTCTGCCGCGGCAGGAGCTGCCGCATATAGATCCGCACTTTGATTGGCTTGCCTGGCTTCCTTGGCCAATGTCTGCGGGTCTGCCAGAATGATATTGGCACGGCTGTAAATGCTCGAAAGATAGGATGCGCGCTCTGCGTAGAAAATACTGAGCGGGTCACTCAGTTGATAACCTGTCAAAGCCAGAATAGACTCATCCACAACAACGACTGCCAACTCGGCATCGGGCATGGGCAAGCCACGCGAATCTTTCACGGTCACGTTCAGCGCGGTTTCGCCTCCAGGCTCCAAGGCGGATTGATCTGGCGTGACTTGCAGGGACAACGTCCGTTGCAGCGGCGGGATTTTTAGATTCAGTTGCCCGCTGGCATAGGCAGGGCGGGGCGGCACATTATCGAGAGTCTCACCTTTATCATCGGAGCGCGGCGCAGAGCCGACCAAATCAACTTGAATGTTCAGGTTGGGAATGTGTTTCTCTTCGATGGGAATATTGATCGTGGCGGAACCATCTTTGATTTGGAAACGCGTGGTGTAAAGAATTCCGCTGCGTGTGACAGTGACCATCCCTTCGGCGGGGCTGAACGGCGATTGAACAAGAATTTTCGCTGTGTCACCGGGTTGGTAGGTTTCCTTATCCGGAATCAGAGTGACTTGTTCCTGCTCCACTTTGCGAGCTGGTGGCTGCCCCCCTGCGGGTCCGCCGCTGACCCAGCGCGTAAATTTCGTTTGGTTCTTGCGACCCAGTTCATCCGTCGCAATGGCGGTGATCTGATAGCTTCCACCGAGGGGAGTCTCAAAGGAACAGGTGCCAGGCTCAGGCGCGGACAGTTCCGCGCAGGTCTGAATGTCAACCACCTGCTCTATCCATTCGCCTTTGATGTATTTCCAATCCAATCTGCCCGCAGTAATTTCAACGGGACGATTTTCAATCGGCTTGCCATCGAGATCGGTGACGATGAAATCCACTTTGATGGGCTTGCCTTTTTCAACGAAATAGCTTTCGCTTCGCAAGCCTACGTAGACATCGGCGGGGTGAACGAGGAGCGAGGTGGTGCTGCTCCAGGCTTGTCGGTTGACATCCATCACCGTGGCTTGGGCCGACACGCTTTGCGGCTGGGGGTCTTTATCTGGGTCGCCCTGCTGTTTGAAATCAACGCCCAGATAATGTGTGCCCGATGCATCTGTTTTGGCTTCGAACGTTTGCGTTTGTGAATCGCCGCCGTAAGGCTGGTAACCATAGTCATAAAAAAACCACCACGGCTGCCAGTTGCCAAAAGTGAAATCATGCCAGTTGGGCGGGGAATAACTGCCCGGCGAAGTTGTCACCTGCCAGGTCACATCGGCGTTGGGCAAGCCGCCGCCGGCATAATATTTCGCTTCGACCGCCAGTGTGGCATGGTCACCGACAAAATATGGACCAGCCGTTTCGTTGCGTGCCGTGACCTCGAATTCAGGTCGGCGAAATTCCTGAATTTGGAATTGATGGTAATACTGGGCACCATCCAACCCAACATTGGCAGTCAAAAGAATTTGAGCAGCGCCAAGATTGGTGGCTAGCGGAATTTTGAAGACGAAGTCAAAGCCGCCGAGATCATTTACGTCAGCCTGCCCGTTCCCGAGCTCATTGCCAAATGGGTCGGTGACCTGATAATTGACCGAGCTAAGGCTGCTGCCCACCAACTGAACATCGCCGTCCTGTTTGCCGCCGATTCGTCTCAGCCAGCCTTTGACATGAAGCTCCTCACCGGGGCGGTACATTTTTCTATCATCAAAAACGTACCAACTCAGTGTGTCGTTGGGGGGATATGCAAGCCAGGCATCATCGCCCCAATAATTTGTATAGCGAGGCAGGATTGCCTGGTCTGCGCCATGGCGCGCGATTAAATACATTGCGCCATTCGGCATACCAAAACGCGCAACGCCATCTGCTCCGCTTGTGATGGTTGCGCTGCCATTGTCCGCCTGGATTTGCACACCAGCCAGCGGCGCGCCATTTCTCAGGTCGGTGGTCCAAGTCACCATTTCACTGTGATCGGTGAATGCATCCAAACCGATCTGTGTAACCTGCACCCAGGTGATGATGGTTTGCGAGAAGCGCTGCCATTTGGCGTTATCGCTTTCGAATATCCCAGCAGGTGGCTGGACGATGAGGACAAAATGCCCGAATTTCCCATCCATGTATTTACTCAGGTCAATATCCACTTGAGTCAACGTATCGTCGGGAAGTTCAAGGGGAAGTGATTTATCCTCGACGAGTCTACCGGGCATTTTGGGCGGGGCATCTGTCTGTTGCCACTCGCGCAGATATTTTTTGTATGCGGGCCAGTCTGTGGGTTGAACGGCATAGACCTGCAAGTTGAGCTTCTTATAATTGACAGCGTAAACCGAGAAAACCGCCTTCGATGCAGTTGGGTCGAGGGTCAGAAAATTTTGCCCCGTGTTGACCAGAATCGATTCAGCTTTGTCCACCTTGAATTTCAGGCTGGCGTCCCTGCCAAGCTGCTGACCAAACACATCCTGTATTTTCCCAGACACGATGACCGTGTAAGTTGTTTGCCCACTGGTCTCGCCGCTGATCTCGATTGAGTTGCCGTACACATTGACCGACATACCCGGTATTTCAGGGTCAACTTTCAACATGCCTTCGCTGAAAACATCCATATCCAGCGGGTTGTTGAAGATGATGGAAAACGGAGTCATCGGCGGACATTGTTTATCGTACCAGGAGCAGCGATGTTCATCGATCCGCAAGGGTGTGTAGGTTGAAAAACCAAAAGATTGAGTTTCGGTTGTGGTGAGCGGTCCCTCGGCGGAAGGTGTACCCGGTCCAACTCTCACTGAAATATTTGTTTCTGGCGGAAAAGATTGCGTGGCGCGAAACGCAAGCCAGCGTCCCTCCTGTGAATCCTTTGCTAATTGACTGACGTGCTCGTCTTTGTCAATCTCAGTTTGACTGGCTAAAACAATTTCAACGTCGCGGCTTCCCGCTGAAACTTGAACCGTTTTCAACACTGCGGCTGGGTCAATGCGCTGGTCGAACAAAATGAAAAAGAGCGGTTCAAGCGGCTGCGGCGAATCACTTGGATACGATGTAATGATTTTTGGCGGCGGCGTTTTGAACGTCCATGTGACCACTTCAGCCAGCGCCGCACCCGTTGCTGATTTCGTTCCCGCAGGCACGGTGGCGCGATATTCGGTCGCCTTGGGCAGGCGGTCGATCAACTCAGAATCATATTCAAAGGTCAGGGTTTTTGTCCCAAGCCAGCGCCATGTGCCGGGCAGGGATGGTTCGATCTTGAGCGGCACATCCGCCTCAGCCAGGTCGCTCAACGTCCCAAGCGGAACCATCGGCTGATTGAACGTGACGCTGATAAATGGCGCGATGGGAATTTCACCTTCGGGTGCAAAACGCAGGACTTGAAGTGGACCCGCTTCCAACGCCCCCGGAGTTGGTTCTATTTCGAGAGGCGGAAATGACTCCCCGACAATGTTGCCCGGGCGTGGCGGAGGCAGAATCTCCTGAGGCTGCTTAAAATCTGCCTGCTGGTCAGGGTCAGCTACCAGCGCGGGCAGACGCGAGAAGATCAAACCGATCTCTTCAGGCGAGAGTGTCTCTCCGCTTGTTGTCGGCAGTACTTCCGCTGTCTGAGGTTGGGACTGACCTTCGCTTAGTTCGACACCGATTTTGTATATTTCCGATTCCCCGTTAGATGGCTGGGGTGTGCTCAGGACGATCGGCACAGGGGGTGTATTGGCTGGAGTAACAATGCCAGGTTGAATAATCCGCTTTGACAAAAGAATCAGACCTCCAACACATATAAAGAGAAAAATCCCGACATACACAAGTCCGCGTTTCGTACCGAACACGTGCTTTTTATTATCTGCCATGGAGAAGCCCTCCTTCCCACCATTATAACGTTTCAATTGGCAGATAGGTTCCCGTCGTAGTAGCATGGCTTATAGACATGGGCGGTAAAACGAATTAAAAGTGTTCTTATTATTTTGCTATAATCCGCATATGCAAACCATAACGATTCAGCCCTCTTCCTTGAATAAATTTACTGCGTATCTCCAAAAACAGGATCGAACCCCAAAGACCATTCAAGGATATATCAGTGACTTGGGATCTGTTGCGCGCTGGTTTCACCAAAGCAATGGCGAAAAACTCACCGATAAAAATTTGGGCTCATATATAAAGAGTGTGCTCTGAGATGATAAACTTGCGGCATGGAATTTCCGATAAAGAGTGTGCTCTGAGATGATAAACTTGCGGCATGGAATTTCCGATCACAGAATTACTTGACTACGAAAATAGCGTTGACTGGATACTCAAGCATTTTCATCCAAAGGGCTTACGGTGTCCAGACTGCCAAAAACCAGTAAAACAATCTCGCGAATTTCGGCGGACTCAAAAAAGCGGACTGGTAGTACATCGTTGTTACGGCTGTGGCAAAGCCTACAATCTGTACAGTGGTACTGTGTTTGAAAGATGCCCCTGGACGCCGATGCAAGTTGTGTTGCTCATGCGAGGGATTTGTAAAGGTGAAACCACACGGGAATTAGCCGCTGAATTGAAACTGAATTACAAAACCGTGTTGGACATGCGCCACAAGGTGCACGCTAACACAGAAAGCGAACAACCCAAAACACCGCTCCTCGACAGCCATTCTGAAACAGACGAAATGTTCCAGAATGCGGGGGAAAAAAGGTGAACTACACTCCGATCCCGAGGACCCGCCGCGAAAACGAGCCAACAAACAGCGCGGACATGGAACCTATGACAATGATCGGCCTCCCATTGTTGGAACGGTAGGGCGCGAAAGCGGGCACGTTCGCTTACGCGTGGTTCATAATACAGATCGAAAAACACTCGAAGCACACGTCCACCAGTTTACTTTGATAGAGGCAACCTGTTATACCGATGAATGGCCAGCGTATAATCACATCATTCGGGAGCACGCCACTGTTTGTCACGCGGAACACGAATGGGCTCGTGACGATGATGGTGATGGCGTTCGAGAAGTTCACACCAACACTGCCGAAGGAATGTGGACGGATGTTCGAAACTATTTGCGTCCTTTCAAAGGCGTTCACAAAGATTATCTGAGTGGTTACGTGGCAATAGCTGAGTTTCGCAGAAATCTCAAACGCATTTCACCCGAGTTCATCGCTAGGATTGTTGCTTTGCACACAGATTACACATGAGCCAAAATTTGACTCCAACGGATGTGCGCGAGTGCCGCCAATGGTTGATGGGACGACGCGAGGTAGCACCGTAATCGGTAGTTGGTAATTGAAGGGGAGGAGAAAGTATAGTAGGATGTGCCCTTGCCAGATCACCAGACAAGGAAATTCTCCTCTCTTGAATAAACAGACTTCATATATATTGATCTTGGTCGTGCTTGTACTGCTGCTGGCATTTCCCCGGCTCAAAACATTAAAGATCAATGGGGAGCACAAGCTTTTCTCTATGGAAGCTTTCATGGACTCTACCCAGACCTCCCACTGACGACGTATTTTAAACAAAAACGCGCTCAAAAGAGCACGTTTTAATTACCAACTACCGATTGTGGCTGTACCCCTTAATCCATAAAGCTTATCTAAAAATATCAGCCAAAGACTCGCGAAGCTCTTATCTAAGACTGCATAGTCAGCACAGGATAATTTGAATCTACAACGGCAAAATGTGGACTTCCACACGGGCATTAAGTACACTTGCCACACGTTCCAGAAATAATAAACTTGGGAGGCTTTTTCCGTTTTCAATGCGTGCGATAGACGGTTGATGTGTTCCAACCATTTCAGCCAATTGTGCCTGTGTCAGGCCGTGTGCGATTCGCAGGCGGGCAATTTGATATCCTGGTTCGAGTTCACGGGCAATGGCGGCAAATTCTGAATCTTTGAGTTGTTCCTTTTGCCAATCCTTGAATGTGGTTTTTGAAATAGGGGACATCTTTTATTTCTCCAATAATTCGTTCATTCGGCGCAAAGCAGTTTGAATTTCCTTTTCAGGAGTTTGCATGGTTTTCTTGCGAAAGCCGTGCAAAATTACAAATTGTTTGCCATCATGTAGGCAATAAAAAAGTCGGTTATCACCGGGACGAAGTTCCCATAATTTACCTTCGATGCGACGGGCGTGCGGCATACTGAGCGATGTTCCAAACTCTTCGAGTAGGCGCAGGATATTGAAAACTTTGACTTTATCGCGTGTCGGAAGGTTGTTGATGTATTCCAAGGCCGGGGTTTTATCACGGTGATCTTCGTAAAACAGGATTTTCCACATGATTTTGTCTCTCACAATAATATAACAAAATTGTTATATTATGTCAATGGTAATATAGATTGTTGTTAGCCCAAAGTTAAAATGTCCCGTGCTGATTTACTCATCGGTCCAGATTTGAGAGTACAAACAGCAAAACAATAAAGATGCGCATAGACCCAAATTTTGTATTCGCAAGATTGTTAAAATAGAAAGAAGGGTCCTTATTTGACGAAATTCCCCCAAAACCGGGCGGATGAGACAAGTAGCCAGCACAGGGGAATCAAGCATTTTCAGGCCGGTCTTGCCTGGGGTTTCGGCTCGAAGAGGCCATTGCAGGGTTTAACGATCTGCTCGGGACCGTGACTGAAACCAAAAACCTTCCGCCGCCAGCAGTGCCAGCGCTGCCCAGACCATGCCAAACCCGGTCAGGTGGGCAGGCTCGAAAGGTTCCCCATATACCAGCACCCCCAGCAGGAAGGCGATACTTGGGGCAATATATTGAAGGATCCCGAGCATGGTAAGGGGCAAACTTTTTGCCGCCGAGGAGAACAGCAGCAAGGGGATGGTTGTAATTAATCCTGCGCCGGCCAGCAGAAAATTGGTGGCGGCACTGTCCCGCAGAAAAGAGCCGGATCCGGAAGAATCCACATATGTAAGAAAGAGTATTGATGGGATGAAGAGCAGCCCTGTTTCAATGGTCAGCCCAAAAAGAGAACCGAGCGGCGCAAGTTTTTTGACCAGGCCATACAAGGCAAAGGTAAAAGCCAGACCAAGGGCGATCCACGGCAAACGCCCATACACTACAGACAGGTAGATCACGCCCAGGGCTGCCAGCGCGAGGGGAAACCACTGTAAAGGACGCAGCCGTTCACGCAGAAAAATGACACCGATCAGGATGCTCAAGAGCGGGAAAATAAAATAGCCAAGGCTGACTTCGATAATGAAATTGGAGTTTACCGCCCAAACGTAGATCAGCCAGTTAACCCCAATGAGACCGGCGGCGGCCATATAGATCAAAAGGATGCGCCCATGAAAAGCCGTCTGACGAAAGGCGTTGAACTGCCGGGTGGCAAGGATGAAAAAGAACAGAATGAGAAATGACCAGACAATGCGATGCCCGATCACCTGCATGGCGCTCACATGGTGAAGCCATTTCCAGTATATAGGAAAAAGCCCCCAAAGAATATAGGCCCCGACCGCACTCGCAAAATTGGCATGTTTCATAAAAATAAACTCCCATAAAAAGAACGCGCCAAGACTGCGCGCTCTTTTTGTCCAGAGGTATTCGTGCTGATGTTAACGAGGAAGACTCATCCGTTTGGATATTGTTCCCGGAATTGTTTTACCTTCTGGGTGGCGATGGCTGCCAGCGCGCCGCCATCCGCCATCAACATCAACATTTGGTAGCCGCGCTCAAAGAGTTTCTGCGCCTGCTCCCAGGTGCCGGTGGTGGTGGCCAGGACTTTCCCCGCCGCCAGGACTTTTTTCTCCACCTGTTGAATGGCGGCTTGAACTTCCGCCTGCGATGGGTCGCAAAAATGACCCATTGAAGAAGCCAGGTCCATCGGTCCGATGAAAACGCCATCCAGGCCTTTTACCTGCAGGATCTCATCCAGGTTCGAGACTGCTTCAGGCGTTTCGATCGCGATCATGATGAATATTTCATCGTTCGCCCTTTGCAGGTAACTGCCAATGTTCTGCCCATAGCCCGCCGCGCGCGGACTGCCAGCCACCCCCCGGATCCCTTCGAGCGGATATTTACAAGCCTTTACCGCCTGCTCGGTTTCTTCGCGGGTGTTGACATAGGGGATCAATACGCCCTGGGTCCCGGCATCGAGGATGCGCTTGATGGCAACAAAATCATTCCAGGGGGCACGCACCAGCGGAATGCAGGAAGTACCCTTCATGGCCTGGATCTGGCTGATGAGGTTGAGGATATCGCCCGGGGCGTGTTCATGGTCGAGCATTAACCAGTCAAAGCCTGCGGTACTCAGGATCTCCGCGGTGAAGGGGCTGGCCAGCTGCGCCCAGGCGCCGATCGTTTTCCTGCCCGCTTTCAAATTTTCTTTTAGTGTGTTTTTATAATCCATTTTTTTATCCTCGTAAGCTGCTTATTTTCAAAGTTGGGAAAATTCGATCAGGTGTCCATCCGGGTCGTAGCAATAGGTCTGCACCAACCCGCCTGGTCTCTCGACGGGTCCAAAGACGATCGGGATGGCAAATTTTTTCAGTTGAGCCACCAGGCTTTCGGTGTCATCAACCAACAGGGAAAAGTGGCGTGACAGCGAGATGTCTTTGTCAGTCGTGGCGGCAATTGGAAAAGAGAGGTCACCCGGCGCATGGGTGGCAACATCCGCCCGGATCAGATGGATCTCCGCATTGTTCCTGCGCAGCCAGGCTCCCGGCAGGGTAAATTTTGGGTTTCGGGGGATATTCTCCATGCCCAACACTTCACAATAGAACTGGATGGCTTTGTTCAGGTCCTTGACGACCATATTCACGTGATTGATGTCTTTGATTTCAAACATGGGTCCTGGTCCTATACCAATGGATATTTTCCCAGTTTATGGGCGGCATCGAACATGGCGATCGAATTTTCGACCGGGATATCCACGTTGATGTTATGGCACGGGGCAATGATGTATCCGCCGTTGGTTCCCAGGTCACGGATGCGGCGTTGAACCTCGGTGTAAACTTCGTCCACCGTGGCGGTGCGCAGCACTTGTTGAATGTCGATCCCGCCATGGAAACAGACCTGATCTCCAAATTGTTGTTTAAGCGCCCGCGTATCATCAAAATCCTTGACCACGGTCTGGATGGGGTTAAGAATGTCCACCCCGATCTCGATCAGGTCGGGGATGATCTTGAGGATGGCGCCATCACAATGCATTAGAACTTTTACATTGGCGGTTGCCTTGATGCTGTCGATCAGCGATTTCAAGCGTGGTTTAATAAACTCGCGGAACATTTTGGGTGAGACCATCAATGAGTTTTGCGTTCCCTGGTCATCTGTGATGGTCACAACCTGCACATAAGGACCAACAACTTTCAGATACTGGCGGTACATTTCATTAATGGTGGCGGAAAGCCGGTCAAGAAAGGCGTGGGTAATGGATGGGTTGAGGGCAAAATCAATGAACATTTTGTCGTACCCGCGCAGCTGTGCCGCGGTCTGTAAAATTCCGGCTTTGATGCCGTCCGCGCCGACGACGTAATCTGTATGCTCGAACCAATAACGCGCCTGCTCCGCCAGACCGGTAAACATTTCGGGGCTGGGCTGGGGCCAGTCAAAATTATCAATGTCGGCCTGGGTCAGTAATTTCTGATCGAGCGGCGAGGAATGAATGGCGAAATATTGCCCGACATCCGTCCATTTATGCGGGGTATGCCACATGTCAATGTAGCCAGCCTCCCCGTCAATTTCAATATCCCGTACGCCGACCCAGTTTGGTACGATCCAGCGGAAGTCAATCCCCAGCCGCTGGCAGACTTCTTCATCCAGAACCACATTTTGCGCCATGCGGTCAAGGATCCTGGTCTCGGACTGAATGCCAAGGGCGGCCTTAAGTTGTTTGTAGGCATTCAGGTGGAAGGAACCAATGTGCTTTCCATAATCCACCAGAACCCGGTCGGGCTCCTGGTGATCAAGAGTGGCTGCGAATGCGGTTCTGCGATCCATACATAGACCTCTTTGTTTAGCCCAGAACAACAGGCTTGATGTTCAATAATTTGCAGACGTGAACCAGTTCATCCACATGGAAACCTGCCACACCGGAAATGTGGTTGGCGCCAAACTCATCAATGAGTTCATCGAAGTTCAGTTTCGCGTGAACGAACATGGTCGGCAGTTGGTGGCTGCCCCGTGCCTTGACAAATTCCTGATAGGCTTTAGGGGATGGGTCAATGGCTTCGCCGGTGAAAATGACCATGACGTATTCTCCCGCACGGCGCGAGAGGCGCGCCAGAGTGACGGGTCCGGGTGCGGCTTTAAAGTACACGGTCGCGCCGCCCGCAGGCCGAAACGACGGGCGCAGTTCGATCCTGGACAGGTTTTCCTCGGGCTTCGCTGACCTGCCCGCGAACCAGCTGCACATCGCACCGCAGTTGGGAATGTAAATGGTCAGGTTCTCTTCGTCGAGATAACTCAAATCGCCAAAAAGGGTGGGCTGTCCACCTGAAACCAAATTCAGGATCTGCATCGTCAGTGCGCCATCACCATCGGCTTCGCAGGACATCGGGATCGGTTTTTGTTCGCCGTCCGCATCGTAGGGACCCGGCAGCAGCGCCGCCGAAATACACTGCGGGACGTAATGATTGGTCATGTCAGGCATGCATTTGATCGCCACAAAGTCGAGATGACGTTCGTTGATCAACTGGCGGGTGGCCAGGTAGCATTGAGATTGGAAGCTCAATTTTTCAGGGGTCAGTTTCACGCCGTCATAATTCACCGCCCCCATCTTTTCCTCCATCCATGCCACCATTTTGGCGGTGTGTTCCTGTTCGATCAGCCCCGCCCGTCGGATGATCTCCAACTGGTCAATGTGTTCCACGTCCACACCGAACTGCCGGCGCCACTGCATGGGGTCCATGGTACCGGTGTCGATTCCCAGCGAGCGCCCGCCGAACATGCCAAAGACCTGACCGCGCAATTGAGCCACTGCTGAGGCAGCCCTGACAAAGGGCAGAACTTTCCCACCCAGTTTTGGCGTGTCAAAACCTTCACGCACCCGCAGGTGCGGATAACCGATCTGATCCAGCGCGCCCGCCGCGCCAAGCAGCCCAACCGTACCATGTGTGCCAGGTTCCCGATTGGATACCAGGACGGTGGGCAGAGCCATCCGCTGAACACCGCGCACGACCAGGTTGGGTGCGGTCCAACATGGCAGGTGGACAATGAATGCCGTGACACCGGCGGCTTTTAGCTGATCCACCTGCGCATCGATCTGTTCCTGCGTGCGGGCAACATCTTCGTGGAAGTGGAGTTCAACCGGGAGGTTTTTGATGTATGCGATGATGCTTTGATGCCTCGGCTCTGTCAATCCGCGAAACAGATTTTTCCACTCATGCTCGCGGGCGTCGCCAAATGTCATCAATGCAACCTTGGGTTTATTCATCTGGTTCTCCAATTCTTATATCACCTATATGGATCGTCCCGAAGGTTCCCTTTATAAAACCTTGTTAAGCCGCTCAAACCTTCGGGACGGTGCGTAATAGTATTAAAGTCATTCTCTGCGAAAAACCTTCAACGCTGACAAAAAATCAGCGGGCAATGGAACGACCTGACCCAACTGGTAATCGAAGACAACGATGCCGGTCTCGACCAGGGCGATCAACTGCTCTCCACAACGGATACGATGAAAGAGCCGGAATGACCTTTGTCCCAATTCATCAATTTGACAATCCACTGTCAGGGTGGCATGGGCAAATGCCTCGGATCTGAAGTTCACCGCCAGGTCTGCAATGATCAAGCCTGTCCGCTGCCCGTTCCCAACCAGTGTGTTGAAGTTGAGCGCCTTCATAAAATGCGCGCGGGCTTCATGCACCAAACCCAGCAAAGCCTCATTTCCCAAATGTCCGGCATAGTTTATGTCGGTTGCACGCACCATCAGGGAATGGCAATATTCATAGCTTTGCTGTTCAGTTAATGTCACCCGCGGCATTGCGTTATTTTTCCTGTTTTCTTGAAAAAGCCTGGATCATCCGGCCGCCATCGGGATATACACATTGGCCGGTGAAAAAACTGGAATCGTCACTCGCCATGAATACGGCCACGGTTGCAATTTCGCGGCACTCGGCAATCCTGCCCAGCGGCAGACGGGCAAGGAGTTCGGCTTCCTTTTCCTTGTTGTTCACCACGCGCTGCATGAGGTCGGTCAGGACCGGACCAGGTCCGATGGCATTGACCCGGATCCCATAATCGGAAAGAGCCAGCGCCATTGCTTTGGTAAGCTGGTTGGCTCCCCCTTTGGCGGCGCAGTATGGAACCTGGTCAGCCAGTGCCATGACCGCCATGACCGAGGTCATATTGATGATGACGCCGGGAATTTTCTTTTCCACCATCACCCGGGAGGCAGCCTGAGTGAGTAAAAATGTGCCCTTTAGGTCCACACTCATGACCCAGTCCCAATCTGCTTCGGTGATATCAAAGAAATTGGCGCTGTGATTCACGCCCGCGTTATTAACAACCACATCGATCCGCCCATAACGCTCAACTGTTTTTTGAACCAGATTTTGGATCTGGTCGTATTTGCTGACATCGCATTGAATGAAAATGGCGTCGCCGCCTTTTGCGCGAATCTCAGCGGCGGCTTTTTCCCCCAAATCCTGGCTGCGCCCAGCAAGGACGACTTTGGAACCTTCCACGGCAAATTCCTGGGCGCAAGCCAGCCCAATTCCCATGGTCGCGCCGGTAATGATGGATACCTTGTCTTTAAGTTTCATGCTTCGTTTTCCTTTTTGTTCGACATAGGCCATCGGGGCGGGAGGCAATAACCCCACCCCGATGGAATCCCCCGTTATTTAACTGGTGGCTTGGTTCCTACGGGCCAGCGTTGTTTGATATCTTCGATAATGTCCACCACATGATCCACGACACGGGTGACCATCTTCTCGCCCTTTTCGCGGGTGGCTTTGGTTGCATCACCGATGATGCCGTTCTCCAGTTCCTTGTATTCCGGGCGCGCGAATGTGCCTTCAAAGTGATACATCATGCCGGGTTTGGGCATTTGTCCGGGGGCGATAATGAAGCGCTTGTCGATCAGTGCCGACCCGCCGCCCTTGTCTGCCTTGCTCATGTCAATATATTGAGGATACAGGTACAGCCCAACCGAGGTCTCTGCTTCTTCAGCATGCCACATGTAATCGGTGAGCACGTCCTTGTCATCGCGCAGGAAGTCGTACCAGTGCATGGAAAGGGTGAAATGACCCGCCAGTCCCAGCTTGTGGACGGCGACCAGCGTGGTGGAGACCTGTCCGTGCGCAGAGAGAATGATGAACTTGTTGAAGCCCGATATCGAGGCACCCTGGATGATGTCCACCAGCATGGCAATGTGGGTGTCGTAACTCAGGGGAATTGTCCCCGGCATATACCAGTGATGATAGGGATGCGAGCCGTACCAGACCCAGGGCAGGAGCATCACGTCGGTCTTCTGGGCGATCAACTCCGCCATCCCCTTCGCGTTAAAGGCATCCACGCCGATGGGTGAATGGGGACCATGCTGTTCAATGGCGCCGATCGGCAGGATGGCAATATCACTGACTTCCTTGGCAAAGTGGGTGAGCTCGGGCAATGTTTGTTCGTGCCACCAGAGGTATTTTTTATCGTTCATTTCAAGACTCCTTTTTTTAAATGGGTACCGATCAATTATTTTTCATCCAGAACGGCTGGAACACCCAGCTCGTTCGCAAGACCAATTAATTCTTCAAACAGATTTACGGGCAGGGGAATGCCGTTAATTTTCCGGGCTTGCATGGTACGATGTTCGATCTCTCCGGGGACCAGCATTTCCTGCCTGTTGTCCCACATGGGTGAAGTGTGGATCTTGTGGGTAAATTCCGTCATCCGTTTCTCCACCTCGTCCGGCTCCATCAGGGCGGAAATGTTGACCGCCATCATCATGTGAGAAGTCAAACTCGGGTCATCCGGGTATTTGTACATGCCCTTCATCGCATCCAGGAAGACGCCGCCGGTCAGTACACCGGTCATAAGCTCAACTGCGTATGCGATCCCCAATCCCTTGTGACCGCCTGTGGGCAATAAAAATCCCTTGAACGCTACATCCGGGTCATCGGTCGGGCGGCCCTCCGTATCCGTACCCCAATCGAACGGGATCTTCTCCCCTTTTTTACTGGCTAAAAGGATCTTCCCGCCGGATACCGCTGAAAGTGAAATATCCAATACAAAGGGGAACTCGCCATAGGTGGGGACTGCAATCGAAAACGGGTTGTTACCGATGATGGGTTTGCTTCCGCCAGGTGCGACCACATTCT
>JAIFNG010000107.1 GCA_020047815.1 Anaerolinea sp. | reverse complement strand
TCCTACCTGGCCTGCCTTGTGGCAAACGCCGCTTTTGTGCGGCGTTTTAGCCGTAAATTAGAGAAGGAGTAATTGCCTTGGCTGAGAAAGAGAAGAAAGTCAGGAATAGTGAAAACGCTGTTCAGCGTTACTTCCGTGAGACATCGGGAGAGCTTCGTAAAGTGAACTGGCCGACCTGGCCTGAAGCAAAACGGCTCACCGGGCTTGTTCTGCTGGTGATGTTGATCGTGGGCGTTTTCCTGGCAGGGATAGATTACCTCTCGGGCGCGTTGATCAACTTTGTACTTGGCATTTAGGTTTGAATTGAGGATCTGATGGATTTACCGGAATCGCAAGAGCTTTTTGAACAGGAACCTGCGGATGAATTGTCCAGGGAGCAACCCGCTCCCGCGGAGGCGGAGCACGCCGTTTCTTCTGATGAGAAGCCTGCCAGGGATTCCGAAACGCAAATTCCAACCGACCTGCCTCCTGTTGAAGCAGTCGTTGAAGGTCCGGCATGGTATGTGATCCATTGCTATTCGGGATATGAAAACAAGGTACGGCACAATCTCGAGCAACGCATCGAAACCATGGGCATGAAGGATAAGATCTTTGACGTGGTCATCCCGACGCAGGAAGAGATCGAAGTCAAGGATGGCAAACGCCGCACGGTGGAACGCCATATTTTTCCCGGCTATGTGCTGGTAAATCTGGCTCTTTCAGAAGAATCCTGGTATGTGGTTCGTAACACGCCTGGCGTGACCGGTTTCGTTGGCATGGGAAATAATCCCACTCCGCTGCGCCCCGAGGAAGTTGCCCAGATCGTCAAGCGCATGGAAGCCGAAGCCCCGACAGTCAAAGTCTCCTTCAAGGTTGGCGAGCGTGTTCGTATCGTGGATGGACCGTTCAATGACTTTCGCGGTGTGGTTGCTGAAATTGATATGGAGCGCACAAAGGTGCGTGTGATGGTGAGTTTCTTCGGACGCGAAACGCCTGTGGAATTGGATTTCCTGCAGGTGGAAAAAGCGTAAAGTCGAAAATAATAATGGACAGTAACAGACCGCAGACTGGTCTGATGCGGTGGGAGGGTCTCCCAAATGACCCGCTAAAACCACAAAGGAGTTAAATAAAAATGGCAAAGAAACTAAAAGCAATCGTACGTCTTCAGTTAGAGGCAGGCAAGGCAAATCCTGCTCCTCCCGTTGGCCCTGCATTGGCAAGCCATGGCATCAATATCATGGCATTCTGCAAGGAATATAACGCCCGTACCTCCAATCGTCCGGGTGAAGTGCTTCCCGCAGAAATCACCATTTATACTGACGGTTCATTTACCTTTGTACTACGCACCTCGCCTGCCGCAGTTTTGCTCCGCAAAGCCGCCAAGGTCGAGAAGGGTTCCGGCGTGCCAAACAAGGACAAGGTTGGCAAGGTAACCCGCGCGCAGGTGAAGGAAATTGCAGAGTTGAAGATGAAAGACCTGAATGCCATCAGCATCGAAGGCGCGATGAAGCAGATCGAAGGCACTGCCCGCTCGATGGGTATTACGATAACCGATTAATTTGGTGGGAGGACGGCCCAGGCTGTCCGCTTGTACCACGGAGGATAAAATGGCTAAACACGGAAAGAAATATACGGCGGCTCTCGCCAAAGTTGATATTGACAAGGTGTACCTCACCCATGATGCCATCGCGCTGGCGAAGGAAACCTCCTTCACCAAGTTCGATGCCACCATTGAAGTTCACATGCGCACTTCATTAGATTCCCGTCAGGCAGATCAACAACTGCGTGATGTTGTTGTGCTTCCTCACGGACTTGGCAAGATGGTGCGTGTGCTTGTGTTTGCACAGGGCGAAGGCGCTGCCTCTGCCCGCGCAGCAGGCGCCGATCTTGTTGCGGATGATGATGAGACCATGAAAAAGATCGAAGGCGGCATGTTGGATTTTGATGTTGCCATTGCCACCCCCGATGCGATGGGTAAGGTTGGCCGCTTGGGACGCGTGCTTGGACCTCGCGGTCTGATGCCGAACCCGAAGGCTGGTACCGTGGTCAGCGCACAGGACATGGAACGCGCGATCAAGGAAGCCAAGGCTGGTCGTGTGGAATTCCGCCTCGACAAGACCAATAATATCCATGTGTCAATTGGCAAGGCCTCTTTTGAAGTCAAGAAGCTTGTGGAAAACTATGCGGCTTTGATGGATGCGATCAACAAGTCCCGTCCGTCTGGTGCCAAAGGAAACTTTGTCAAACGCATTACAATTGCTTCAACCATGGGACCTGGCATAAAGACAGATCCGAACGAACACATTGAAGGTGCCGAGTAACAATACTCGTTTATCCCTAAAACCACTTCGCCGTTGAAGGCGGGTGTCCCAACAAAATGATTGGGACTTAATTTCCTGCTCAGGTGGAGACTGATAGAAAATTTCAGCACGCAAGTGCTGATTCCCTCCGGGGACTAAAAGTCTTTGCCTGTGTAAGTGGCAAAGACTTTTTAACTGAAAGGAGGTGAATTACCTTTGGCAATTTCAAAACAACGCAAGGAAGAAGTGCAGGCCCGATATGCAGACTGGGTCAAGCGCAGTGAAGCCGTGATTCTTGTGGAATATACCGGCGCAAAAATGAAATCCATTGATGCGATCCGGGCCAAGATCCGTGAAACCGGCGGAGAATTCCATATCGTCAAGAATACACTCGCCCGCCGCGTGTTTGAAGCACATGGCATGGATTTCCCCAAGGATTATCTTGTAAAATCCACAGCGATTTCATTCGCATTCAAAGATCCTGCTTCCACCGCGAAAGCATTGACTGAAGCAACAAAAGGCAATGAGTTCGTGAAGGTGAAAGGCGGTTTGATGGGCGGCAAATCCCTAAGCCCGGCGCAAGTGAAGGCTCTTTCTGAGATGCCCCCGTTGCCTGTCATGCGCGCAACATTGCTTGGCGTTTTGCAGGCTCCGGCCAGCAAACTCGTGCGTACACTGGCAGAACCGGCACGCGGACTCGCGGCAGTCATCAAGGCGCATTCAGAAAGCGCACAGGCGTCAGCCTAGTTTTTTTCAACTTTACTAAATTCAAAATTCAATTAATAAGCAAGGAGTGCTAAAAAATGTCTGAAAAGCTCGCAAAACTCGTGGAAGAACTCTCCACACTTTCCGTCCTTGAGGCGGCTGATCTGGTAAAAATGCTCGAAGAGAAGTGGGGCGTTTCCGCCGCCGCTCCTGTAGCGATGGTTGCCGGTGGCGGCGCTGCTGCTGCCGCAGAACCTGTCGAAGAAAAGACTGAGTTCGATGTCGTCATCAAAGACCCAGGCGCCAAGAAGATCGACGTCATCAAAGTCATTCGCCAGTTGACCAGCCTTGGTCTCGGTGAAGCCAAAGCCCTCGCTGAAACCGCTGGCGGCAAGATCCTCACCGGCGTTGGCAAGGATGCCGCGATGGACGCCAAGAAGAAACTTGACGAAGCCGGCGCGAACATCGTCATCGAATAAGAATTCCAGATATAAAATAAAAAAGACGACCCACGGGTCGTCTTTTTTATTGACTCTTACTGTTAGTTGTATCGTTCCACTTTGCGGATGACCATGACCACTTTGCCTTTGATCTCGAGGGATTCGTTTTTGTCAATATAGATCGGCTTCATGGTGGGGTTGGCGGGCTGCAGGCGATATTTGTCCTTTTCCTTGAAGAAGAACTTCAGGGTGGTTTCGTTGCGGTCGGAAAGCCAGACTGCCACCATGTCGCCATTGCGTGCATCCTGGGTGGGCTTGAGGATGACGATGTCGCCATCGTTGACCATGGCATCGATCATTGATTCACCCTGAACTTTAAGGGCAAACAAATCACGTCCTTTTTCCTTGGCGGGCATGAGAGACATGGCAACGTCAATGGAGTCTTCTGCGGTAAAGGCATTGAAATCCGAGGATGGGATGGGGATGGGTTCACCGGCCTGGATCACGCCATATAGCGGTACGCGAAACAAGTCACCCACGGGGGCGGAGTTGATCAGCCGCACGCCGCGTGATATTTTCCGGTCACGTTCAATATTGCCAGATTTTTCAAGCTGGTCAAGATAGTAATTGACGACAGAAGTGGAAGAAATATCGCAATCTTCGCCAATCTCGCGGATCGAGGGCGGGTGTTTGTGTTCGCGCTGATAACTCGCAATGAAATCAAGGATCTTCTGGTGGCGTTCGCCCAGGCCTTTACTTTTTCTAACCATCATCATTTTAGCCTCCTGCCAGCATTACTGACATTCGTGAGCATTCTTCGCTCATTTGTGCTACGAATGATACTCGAACGTCTGTTCTGTGTCAAGGATTCGTGATTTTTTGGAGCGTCTAAATTGCAGGTTGTAAAAGTCTTTGATGTGGGTTTAATCGTTGGGGCATTCCTGTTTGTGAAGCTGCCTGCAGGAGCAGGATGCCATGAAGAACTTCAAGGCATAAGGGAAATGACAATACAAATAGGGGGGATGGAGAGCCTGGCGAAAAAATTCTTTTCTACATAATCCGTGTTCAAGGGGTGAATATCGCCCCGGTTGTCCTTGGATCAAATCCATTTGGAAATATTGTGTTTGAAGCATATACCGCTTCGGTCAGATTTGCCCAGCGCAGGTTTGCGCCGCTCAGATCGGCGCCGATCAGTTTCGTCTCGGTCAGGTCAGCTTTGGTTAAGTTGGCATTGCTCAGATTAGCCTCACTCAGGTCGGCTTTGCTCAGGTTGGCTTCGCTCAGGTCAGCCTCGCTCAGGTCGGCACTGGTTAGTTTGGCGTGGCGCAGGTCAACTCTGCTCAGGGTAGCTTTTCTCAGGTCTGCCCAGCGCAGGTCAGCGCTGTTGAGTTTGGTGTCTGTCAGGTTTGCGCTAAATAAGAAGGCACCGATCAGGTTGGCACTGTTCAGGTCTGCCTCGCTCAAGTCGGCACGGATCAGTCTCGCCCGGCTCAAATCTGCCTTGGTCAGTTTGGCGCGGATCAATTTGGCACCGCTCAGGTCAGCCTTGCTCAGGTCGGCAGCGATCAGGTCGGCACCACTCAGGTCAGCTTCGTTTAACCTGGCTCCGCTCAATCTGGTACCGATCAAGTCGGCATCCACCAGGTCAGCCCCGATCAGCCTGGCGCTGCTCAGGTCTGCCCTGCTCAAAATGGCATTGCTCAAGTTGGCCCAACGCAGGTCAGCGCCACGCAACGTGGCACGGCTCAGGTCAGCCCTGCACAAGTCAGCATCGATCAGGTCGGCACCGCGCAGGTCGGCATCGCTCAATTTGGCACCACTCAACCTGGCATCCACCAGATCGGCATCCACCAGTTCGGCGCCGCTCAGGTCAACATCCACCAGCCACAGTGGTTTTGGCTGTTTTAGCAGTAGACAAAGCTCTGTTTTTGAAAATTGCATTGTGCTGCCTCCGGATGTATTTTAAGGGGAAAATATGCCTTCAACATTAAAAAACGGTCACAGTTAAGGTCTCTACTTATTTTGAATTTGAATTTATAGCAATCCTGGGTTTCTTTGGCGTTTTCAGTTTCTGCGGCCGGTACCTGTTTGAGTAAAGAGTTAAAAATCCGCTGGAAAAATTTAAGAAAACGGATCATCCTTCTTCGATGTGTTGGTACATTCCTGTGCGCTGTTGTTAGTCTTTATGGTGGTGTGGAATTGGGTTGCGCGGAATAATCCCTGTTATGGGGTGAGCAGCGCTCCAACCACCTGTGGATCAAACCCGGTGGGAAATATTGTGTTTATATCATATCTGGCTTTGCTTAAATTGGCATGCTTCAGGTTGGCATGACTCATGTTGGCTCCGCTGAGATTAGCATGGCTTAAGTTGGCATGGCTCAGGTTGGCATAGCTCAAGTTGGTCTTGCTCAAATTAACATGGGTTAGGAAAACCATGCTCAAGTCGACTCCGCTCAGATCAAGCCCGCTCAGGTCAAGCCGATTCAGGTCAAGTACGCTCAGGTCTTTGATCCTTTGATTTATAAGCCTATCGATTTCTGCTTGCAAGATTTTTTTCATGGTGGGAGTGTTGATCTTAATGATGATTTTGGCTGCATATCCTGCTGGCGTTGAAAGCAATTTTTGTCATACCATGCATCTGTAAAACCGCGGTTCAGGTCTCCAGTTCCGAAAAAATCCATCCTCTGTAAATGGGGCATGGTTTGCAGGGACATATTCTATCTGTTTTTGAATGTATATGTTCCAAATATGCCCGATGGCAGATGATTTTCTGGTGTCAAAAGGCTGGAACAGACTGCCACTGCCTTTTCGACATTCATGGGATACCCTTCGAGTCTATATCTCATTTCCTGGTTGCTACCAGGCTAATTAGTTCCCAACTTCCACCGGTGCGATCAAGGAGAATGCACGTATAGGTAGTCGTAAGCTTTGCGTAATCGACATCCACCCTGTATTGACCATTATCCAAAAGGATGACCCCTTCTGAATTGTAGTTTTGGGAATCGATCCTGGATACTTTCAATTGATTTTCTATGAATAATGTACAGGCATACCAGGCATTTTCTTCGGTGGTTCTGGTAGGCGTGGGGGTGGGACTAATATTCTTTTGGGCAAAAATCATTAAGGCGTACGTTAATCCACAAATAAGGATCATGGCGATTATGCTTATGATCGTGGTTATGAGTTTTTTGCCAATCCCTGCCTTCTTTTGTTTACGTTCCTTTTTGCCATCAACAGCCCACCCGCAATATTTGCATCTTGGAGCTCCGGCTTGAATTTCTTCCTGGCATCGGGGGCATTTTCTGGTTGCGATATTGGGGGATTTTTCCTTATTTGGCAGTGGCTCTAATGGAGCAAGAGGTGGTGTTATTGGGACGGGTGGTGGAGCTGTTTGAACAGGAGGTGATGTTATTGGAGCGGAAGGCGGCGCAATTAATTGATTGAGTAGTTTTGCCGGTTTTTCATTTTTCGGATTGATCCGCAGCATTTGTTTCAGACAGTAGATGCGTTCCTTATCGTTGTCCGAAGTCTGATACATCCAACCCCAGGCGCGCTCACTTTCCGGGTTTTGTTTTACAAGAGTAATAAAAATTTTACGCGCTTCAGCCCGTTTCCCCGCCTTGTACGCCGTTATGCCTTGTTGAAGTAAGTCGTCCATAATTTGCTGCCTTTGAAGTCGGAATACTTTTCTTTTATACGGTTGTCTGCAAAAATTCCA
The DNA here is from genome assembly GCA_020047815.1 of Anaerolinea sp. Lineage (GTDB taxonomy): Bacteria > Chloroflexota > Anaerolineae > Anaerolineales > Villigracilaceae > Villigracilis. The sequence goes on along the minus strand of JAIFNG010000107.1, from coordinate 3,011 downwards.
GTCCCATAAAAAATACCTGTTCTGGACTGGATATCTTTCAATCTGTACTTAAATCTGTCTAATCAACCCGTTCACTTTTCCTTACCTTTCCACTCCCTCTGAACAGTGTGGGATTGGAAAATCCACGCGGGTTATGCTTCGAGCTTTCAATAAACGGTCTGTTGTAAACCCAAAGTCCATTTTCAAATTCGGGCATGGGCTTGCAATCCCTGCATTATACAAGACGATGCTGGAATTTTTTGCATCGTAAAGTGGCCCACGACTGTCGGATAGTCATTGCCCCATAATGATCCATTAACATGGGGTTCGTCAAAATATGACCTTCGCCCGGGCGGCAGATACCCGGAGTGATCCAGGAAGGGAATTGCCAAATGGTAAACGTGCTGACCGATGCAGGTTTTGCATTATGAGAGGCGATGCTTAAGGTGCTCCAATCGACCCGTTTTTAGGGTATAGTTCTTCGGGAGGGTTTTTTCCAGTTCTTAAGTAGGGTTTTTTGCCAATAAAATGGTTGTACGAGCTTGTTCTCGCGTAGTAGTGTTGACGCACTAATAGAATTAGGTATAATTCAATCCGTTCAATATTTATTAGTACACGTCAGAAATTTTTTTGCAGGAAATGTTAAAGTCTTTGTATTTATCCCAACGTAGAAAAGGACCTTACGGATGCCTGATCTTTTGTTAGATATAAAAGGGCTTGAGACGCAATTCAAGACCCCTGAAGGTGTTGTTCATGCAGTAAATGGTGTCTCTTTTGGATTGAAAGAAGGCGAGACGCTGGGGGTTGTTGGTGAGAGTGGTTGCGGCAAGAGTGTAACCATGCTTTCTGTGCTGGGTTTGATCCCATCACCTCCAGGAAAAGTAGTTGCGGGGGAGGCGTTTTTTTCCGGACAAGATCTGCTCAAAATGACCAATGAAGAAATCCGCCATGTGCGCGGTGCGCAGATCGGTATGATCTTTCAGGATCCAATGACTTCGTTGAATCCTGTATTGACCATTGGCCGTCAGTTGGAAGAACCATTAATGCTGCACATTGGCATGACCAAGAATCAGGCACAGGAGCGCGCGGCGGAGCTGTTGAGTTTGGTTGGCATTCCAAAAGCCAAAGACCGACTTGGTGATTACCCCCATCAGTATTCCGGTGGAATGCGCCAGCGTGTGATGATCGCCATGGCGCTTTCATGCAGTCCGCAAATTTTAATTGCAGATGAACCCACCACAGCCCTGGATGTGACGATCCAGGCGCAGATCATGGAATTGGTGAAACGTCTCCGCGAAGAATTGGGAATGTCGATTGTTTGGATCACGCATGATCTGGGTGTGGTGGCAGGTATTGCCCACCGTGTTGCTGTTATGTATGGCGGCTTTATCATTGAAGAAGCCTCTGTAAACAGCCTGTTTGCCAATCCTTCACATCCCTATACACTCGGCTTGTTGGGAAGTTTGCCGCGTGTAGATGAAGTTGAACATGGCCGTTTATTTTCAATTGAAGGACAGCCCCCTGTTTTGTACCAAAAGCCGACCACGTGTCCATTCGCACCACGTTGTAAATGGGTGATGGAGCGCTGCTGGAAGGAAAATCCCATGCTTGAACCAATCTCAACCGAGCATCAAGTTGCCTGCTGGGTGGATACGAAGACGGGGAGAAGCCGCTAATGAATTCACAAAATACCAATCAAGCCTTATTAAGGGTTGAAGATCTAAAAATGCATTTTCCCATTTATCGCGGTGTGCTTCAACGCCAGGTGGGTGCCGTTCATGCTGTGGATGGGATCTCCTTTGAGGTGCATCGTGGTGAAACACTTGGGCTGGTCGGCGAATCAGGCTGCGGCAAATCCACCACGGGCAGAGCCATTTTGCAGCTATACAAACCGACTGCGGGCAATGTGATCTTTGACTCGGTTGATCTGGTGTCCTTGAAGCATGAGGAAATGCGCAAGACGCGCCGTAAATTGCAGATGATCTTTCAGGACCCGTATGCAAGTTTGAATCCGCGCATGACGGTTTATGATATTGTTGCTGAACCCATGATGGTGCATAACACAGCGGTGGGCAAGGAGATTCAGGAGCGTGTTGAACATCTCCTGGAGTTGGTGAATTTGAACCCGGCCTTCGCCTCCCGCTACCCGCATGAGTTTTCCGGTGGACAGCGCCAGCGCATTGGTATTGCGCGCGCATTGGCCTTACAGCCATCGTTCATTGTGTGTGATGAACCGATCTCCGCCCTGGATGTTTCGATCCAGGCACAGGTTGTAAACCTGCTGGAGGAATTGCAGGAGCAATTTAACCTCACTTATTTGTTCATTGCGCATGACCTTTCCATGGTTCGTCATATCAGCAAACGTGTGGCGGTGATGTATCTGGGCGTGATTATGGAATTGGCTGACCGTGATGATCTTTATCACTCGCCCCTTCATCCCTATACCCAGGCATTGCTTTCGGCTGTCCCAATCCCCGACCCCATAGCAGATTCCAGGCGCAGGCGTGTCATCCTTGAAGGCGATGTGCCTTCCCCTGTGAACCCGCCCTCCGGCTGTCGTTTCCGTACCCGCTGTCCGATCGCAGAAAAGATATGCGCTGAGTCGCGTCCAGATTTTCGTGAAGCAACCCCAGGTCACTTTGTGGCCTGTCATTTGGCAAAGTAAATTGCTGTACATCAGATCATCATATAAAGGAGGTGGTTGTTGTTAGGTAGAAACCTGAAAAAAAGAGAACGTTCATTGTCAATTACTGTGAGTTTGTAAATCAAAACCTTCTAATTTCTTGAGGAGAAGAAAGATGCGAAAAATTTTTGCTTTGTTAAGCCTGCTTGTGATCGCAAGCATGGCCCTTGCCGCCTGTGGTGCACCTGCTGCTGAAGCACCCGCTGCTGAAGCGCCCGCTGCTGAAGAACCTGCTACTGAAGCACCCGCTGCTATGGTTGGTTTCAAGTCTGCTGACCCGACCACATTTGTCAATGCCACCATTGGCGAACCCGAAACCCTCGATCCCGCCCTTGCTTATGAAACCGCC
>JAIFNG010000063.1 GCA_020047815.1 Anaerolinea sp. | reverse complement strand
TTACAAGGCGGGTGCTCTGCCGATTGAGCTACGTCGGCGAGTGATTAAGCAGGGGGATTATACCAAAACAACGCACAACGTCAAGACAATTGCGCACTTATCTGAAATTTCTCTGCTGTGCAAAGAAGATGACAAAACCCCTTTCATATCCCAAAATCCATTAAATTTAGCCCACTCTCCCGGAAAGCAAGACGCCCCCATAATATCAATTTCTCAACAAACAAGGCAAGGGGGAAACCGGGAGAAAGAATTTTTCTGCGGTGAACATCCCGCACGCCGTCAAAATGCCAAAAAGGATTATCGCATTAATATTAATTCACCTTCACCACTTCACGCAGCACGGATTGATATTGATCCACAATTTTTTGAATGTCAAACTGGTGTGATTTTTTAACGCTTGCTTCACGAAAACGAAACAACACTTCGGGACTGGAGAGCATCTCACGCAGGGCTCTTGTAAAACCGGGGACATCCCTCACATCAATTAGATAACCATTGACCCCATTATCCACCAGGTCTAAAAAACCACCGATGTCACTGGCAGCAATTGCCAATCCCGCCGCCAAAGCCTGCACGCCAACAACCGGCAGCCCCTCGGATAACGACGGCATGAATAGGATGTCGCTCTCTGAGAAACGGCTCAGTACAACTTCAGGGGTCACCCAGCCGGACAGGTCAAAACGTTCACCCATGTCCGCTTTTTGAATTTCTCGTTTCACGTCTTCAAATAACGGACCATCGCCCAACATGGAACACTTCCAGTCCAGGTCTTTTAATTGGGCAAGGATCTGGATGATGGCGAACGGATTTTTCTGCGGCATAAAACGCCCGGCAAAGACCAGCCGGGGAGGCTTGTTCAATTTAATGTTGGATGGAGACAGGCTGCGCACATCCGCGCCATTGTGAATAACCTGGACATTGACCGGATAATGTCTCAATGCCAGTTGTCGGGTATGCTCACTAACGGCAACCACCTTTTTTGCATGTTTCCAAATGGGATACGTAAACGGCTTGATCCAGCGGAACCATTTCCCTGTTTTCTCCGGTACACCACCGGGAACATCGCCCAGATGCGCGGTCAGGATGTAGGGTGTCCCTGTCAAGATTGATAATATCCAAGCCAACGCACCAGAAGGGACGGCAAAATGTGTATGAAGAATATCAGGACGTTCAAGGCGAATTAAGCGGTATCCTGTCCAAAGTCCTGAAATGATAAAAGCCAGCATCGTTAAAAAACTGGCACCGAACGTTTCACGTCGATAAGAGGAGATCCGCACCAGGCGAATCCCATCCCTGAATTCTTCAAAAGGCAGTCCCTGCATATGTGCGGTCAGCACAGTGACTTGATCCCCGCGCGCGACCAGACCTTTGCAAATATCATAGGCAGCCCTGCCGCCGCCGCCGCCGATCGGGGGAAACTCATGGATCAATGTCAGGATGCGCATACGATCATTTCATTCCGAAAATGGATCTCTGCATCCTGGCTGAGCCGGGCGAGGCACAAAGATTTGAATGTTGGTTGAGGAAAGAGACTCGATCGGTTTATAGGCGCATAAAAGCGGCCCACCCACGTACCGTACCCATGCATTATTTTCCTCAATAAAGGCGTTTTTTTTCTGTTGCGTGAATTTTTGTTTCTCGGCAACAATGATGGCAAAGCGATGATTCCGAAGGTCTGCGTAGTACCTTTCCAAATAATCACGATTTCCAGACATTGCCATTTCCATCAATTCGCTTTGCTCATATTCAGGAACAAGAGATGTATTCTTTAATATTCCAAAAGTTAATAATTGACGTTCCGTCACAAACAGGATTTCACCTCCCCCACCTGCAGCGACATCAGAAACCGCCTCCTGCAACTTTTGAACATCTTTTTCAACGGCAACATGATCATAGCGGGGAAAGAAGCCGATCTGCGGCAGGGCAAAGATGATCGGCACCAGCAAAGCCGCCATGAGCACCGCCATATGGATTTGCCCCCAAACTGGATCAGGTTCATCTTCACCCGCAACTCGCCCCGCGAAGAAGGAAGCGGCAACAAGCACAAGCAAAACAAGAAACGCATCCATATTGTGTAGGTCTGCGCCGCCGCCAATTTTGACACTGACAATTAATCCCCCAAAAAACAACACAACCAGCATGGCGGCAAGCGAAATCCAGCGCAAAGGATGCAGACGGGAGATATTTCCGCGCGCCATTTGAACAATGGCTATGAATAGTGGCCCGGCAACAAGCAGGATACCCGGCAGGATGCCCATCGGGAATGTTTCGTTGGGGAGCAGGCGATTCCAAAGCAAGTCTGATGTAAAACTGGAACCAAATGTGCGGATATCTGCATTGCCCGAAATGCTAATATACACAAACTGGGAGATCACCGCGGAAGCAAGTCCGGAACCAGCCCAGACAAACGGCATCAACCAGTAACGCCAGCCTTTTTGTCCAAGCGGAGTTTCAAGTAAATATATTGCAATGGCCAGCATGGCGGGAACAGGGAACCAATTCACACGACTCACCCCCGCCCAGGCTGAAGCGATGATCACAAACAGGGTGGACAAACGGAGATTTCGTACTGAAACGCCTGCAAAAATAATAAGGGCACAAACTTGAAGGTGATAATACACTGCCCCCTGAAAAAAATACAGGAATGCCCATGCCGCAAAAAGGATTTGCGCCCAACCCTTCAAAGCCAGGCGCCGCGCCAGCAAAGTGGAGGAAGCAGCGGTAAGTCCGATCCACAACAATGCCTGCCACAAGCGATGGAACCACAGAGGCAGTCCTTCCAACACGAAGGGAATTGACATTAAAAAATAACGGGTTGGGTGTAGAAATGGAAGCGGAAGCTGCATATTATATAAAGACTTCGCGTAAAACAGGGAAGCATAATAATGACGTCCCGCCTCAGAATATCCGATCGAGAATGGGTACTCTGTCACGCTGGTCAGGTGCCCATAAATTTGATAAACCACACCCTGCGCAAGAACGACCAGAATAAACAGGATGTACCATTTGCGCCCCGTCATTAATCTTAAGCCCAGAACCTGAAGCAGACTGGCCCAAAGAAAGACAAAAAAAATGGGGGCCGTTTGTGGGAGGATACCGCCGAAAAAAAACAGCCGCACCGCCCATATAAAAAAGAAACCGAACAGAACAAGGACAATACCGAGCCACTGAAAATGGTTATTTTCGGGGGGTTGTTCGATTTTTTCGATCCAGCGCCCCCCGCTCTCACGAGACAGGAAGCCAACTCCCAACAAACCCATCGCAATATTCAACGCCAGCAAACCCGGCAGGACAATCCACCTGGAATGCCAGAGGGCAATTCCCAGATCAGAAAACTGTTGTGCAGTCTGATAAATCGCCAGCACGCTGGTTAGAATACCAGCCCAAAAAAAAGTTTGCCAGAAATATCGGGTGGATATGCGGTTCATATTTTTCATTTCATCTTTACACGCCAGCCTTAATCATTCAACGCCGGCGGTTTATTATTCATTGCGGCAAGGATGGAGGGTAAAAAGAACGCCCCGGGCAGACTCGTGATGATAAACAACACACGGGTAAGCAGGGCAACGGTTGCACTTTCTGAGGGGCTTAGCCCGCCCAATTGGACCAGCAGGAATGTCATGGATAGTTCCTGCACGCCCAAACCATTTATGGACACGGGAAAAAGCGTCACGAAGTAGGTCAGGGTATATAAGCCGGCAACCAGCCAGTAGGAAACATGATGATCAATACCAAAAAGAAGAAGATGGATCGCCAGATATATAAATGCCATATTGCCAAAGGCAGCAAGCAGCGACCCGCCCAATGCGAGCGGTTTCTTCAGCCAAATGGAAAATGACAAAAAAGCACGTTTTGAAAAATCCACACCTTTTTTAACCAGGGCAGAAAATGCGATCGATTGTGATGCTCCATTACCAAGCGAAAACACAGGGACCAGACCCAAAGGGAGCGCTACGCTCATGCCCGCCAGACCGATCAAACGATCTGCAACAAGCGAGGCAACGCAAACAGCCTGGTCATACCCCAACTGCATTGCACCGCCAAGCCGGACCACATCTCCGCCAATGGTTGTCGGCAAAAAATTTGATGAAAAGTTCCCTGTAAAAGTCAACATGACCGAGCGAAGAAAAGGAATCTCCACACCCGCTGACTGGAGCAATATATGCCAGCGTAACGCAGCAAACAGACGCGAGATGGATAAGGCAACGATTGCCATCAGGAAATATTCAATGGAAACACGCCTCAACGCAGAGAAAAGTTTTCCATCCCCCTCTTCTTCGAGCAAAATGATCAAGAGAGCCAACGCCAGAATACTACCCAACACACGCACGATGGTTTGGCGGTTCTCGCTGAACCAGTTAGTCACGAGTAAGTTGGTTTGCGCTGGGATTCATGATAGGTACGCACAAGCAATTCAGCGATCAACCCCATCAACATGGATTGAAAACCAAGTGTGAACAACATGGCGCTGACCTGGAAAAGTGGCGAACCGGTAACACTGACCAGAAAATAAAGACGTCGTACAAGCAGGTAGATCATGATTGCCGCGCCAATGATCATCAGGAATCCGCCTGTTCCGCCAAACAGGTAGATCGGCTTTGAAGAAAAAGCCACAAGGAACTTCACCGTAAACAGGTCAAGCACAACTTTGGCAGTTCGTTCCAATCCATATTTGGTTTTACCGAATTTTCGGGGGTGATGATTAACCTGCACCTCGGTAATTTTAGCGCCAACAGAACTGGCATAGACCGGAATAAAACGGTGCATTTCGCCGTACAAACGGAATCCCTCGAGCACATCCCGGCGATAGGCTTTGAGCGTACAGCCATAATCATGCAGATGCACACCGGTCACACGCGAGATGAGCCGGTTGGCGAGCATCGAAGGAAAATTGCGGGTGACCGCATTATCCTTGCGGCTTTTACGCCAGCCGCTGACCAGATCATAGCCTTCGTCAAGTTTGGCGAGCATCATGGGAATGTCAGCCGGGTCGTTTTGCATGTCGGCATCGAGCAAAACGATGGTCTCTCCCTGGGCATAGTCCAATCCGGCAGCAATGGCGGCAGTTTGTCCAAAATTTCTGCGGAAGGAAATCACCCGAATATGCAGGGGGTCTTTCTGCGCGTACTCTTTTAGCACGGACAAACTGTTATCGCGGCTGCCGTCATCCACCAGGATCACCTCCCATGATTGGTCGAGGGAGTTCATGACGTTGTAGATGGATTCAAACAAAAACGGGAGATTGTCCTGCTCGTTATAAACTGGGGTTATGAGTGATAGGTTCATTTATTTCCTACGGAAAATACGCAAAGTGGATCCTTCCAAACAAGACGTTCCCACAGGGGAACGCGGAAACTCATCAAATTGATCTGGGCTAAAAAAATCCTTCCAGACATTGTAGCGCTGATCTTCAACAATAAAGAAGTCGGCGGCTGCCTTCCATTCAGCATCCATTTCTTCATTCCAATAGCCAAACTTAACCAATTCTGCCCTATCTCCGTTGCTAAGAAAAGAATAGCCATTATTGATCTGCGGCGGAAAAATATTCACATCAGGCAGGTAAAGGAATGGAGCTGCCGAAAGCCCGCCCGCCCAATAGACCAGGTTGTCCCGGGGAATGATACCCTGTAAATGGCGTCCGATCTGTTCATTTGCCAAGATCACATCTGATGAGCAATCCCTCGCAGCGAAACTCCCATGTAAAACTGGAGAGATGACCAACTGCAGCACAAGCACACTTGCGGCAAAAAAGGCGCCGAACTTTGCTCCTGATACTTGGCGCAAACGGCGCCATATCATGTAAATGACCAGGGTGATCAATGCGCCTGCTGAAAAGCCAAAAACCGTTGATGCGTATTTCATTGCGACATTTCGGCTCATATGAAACTTGTTGGATAATATCTCCCACCAGGTCACAAATCCAGGGAGAATTTCCAAATTCCGAATGCGCGGTGCCGGGAGAACCAGCAGGGGAATTCCAATGTCCTCAAAAGCGGAAAAGCCCATCCCGGTAAAAATAACCAGGAACACAGCGATCAATATTATTTGCACCGCCAGAGACGGACGCCAGTTCCAGGACCTTATTGAAACAACCAGCAGCAAAATTCCAGCAACATTGAAAAACGCAATATAGGGCGTAAAACAAAAAACACAATAGTCCTTGCCGATGGCCGCCATCGCATGCATGTAAAGCAAGCCCCAGAACAGGAAGAGCAGGAACAAACTCGCGCGAAAATCAGCGCGGGATTTCCAATTGTTCAGTTTTGGCCAAAGCAACAAGGAAGTAATACTTCCAACCAGAGCGATAAAATGTAAACGAACCGCCTGAGAGATGGAAAGCAGTCGAGAATCCAGGTTGATTTCTGGTTTCCATATCGTACTGCCTCCCCCTGAATATAATACCTCTGCAGGCATTTGGATAAATGGCACCCAGTACCATAATTGAAGGATTTCAGGCCAATACAAGGCATGAACCACCCCAACCACCACAGTTCCAGAGATCAACAACCCAAAAGATTTCCATCCATGCTGCCAAAAGGCGTACACGGCTAAAAGCGGTAAGAAGGGCAGCATATTCTGACGCACTAACATTGTCATTCCTGCAAAAATACCACTTAAAATTAACTGCCAGAGCGGGCGTTTCTCGCCCAGGGCAAGGGCAAGCGACCAGGCCAACAAACATGCAATGGTGCTTTGAGTAGCACCGCCGCTATAAAACTTGATGATGGTGGGACTAAACGCAAATACCCAAACTGCTCCAACTGCCAGCCATTTTCCACCCAGGCGGCGAGCGGCAACCCATGTACCCAGCACAGTCATCATGCCAAAAAAGACTGCCAGGTAACGTCCCGTGCGCAGGCCCGCTCCAAACAAAAGTTGAACGTATCCCGGAATTAAAAAGGCGAGAGGAGCTTTATTGGTTGAAATACCCGGTTCAAAAGGACGGTAGTCTCCACTCGCAAACAGGAAACCCTTCAACAGGTATCCCCCCTCATCGAGATTCGAGACTGTTGTATGGGCAAAAACCATGGCTTGAACAAAAAAAATCACCAGTCCAATGAAAGCCACAGCATCCGCTGTCCACGCTGGAAAATTCCGCCGTTGGGTAGTCGAAAAACCATTCATAGCTTAATGGTGAAAGTTCACCCCTTTTTCAGACGTTCCACGTCTGCATCCACCATCATGGCAACAAGTTCCTTGAAGGAAACGGATGGTTCCCACTTCAGGATATTACGCGCTTTGGACGGATCTGAGATCAACAAGTCAACTTCAGCCGGACGATAGAATTTTTCATCCTGCACAACATATTCCTTGTAATCCAGGCCTACACGCGAAAAAGCGATTTCGCAGAATTCACGAACGGTATGGGTTTCTCCTGTACCGATGACATAATTATCTGGTTGATCCTGTTGGAGCATTAACCACATGGCTTCCACATAATCTCCGGCAAAACCCCAGTCACGTTGTGATTCGAGATTTCCCAGGCGTAATTCCTTTGCCAGTCCAAGTCTGATGCGTGCCGCCCCATCGGTAATTTTTCGTGTCACAAACTCCAAACCGCGTCGCGGGCTTTCATGATTGAACAGGATGCCCGAGGTCGCAAAAATATTAAATGACTCGCGGTAATTTATCGTGATCCAATGTCCGTACATTTTTGCCACACCATATGGGCTGCGCGGATAAAAAGGTGTGGTTTCTTTCTGCGGGACTTCCATCACCTTGCCGAACATCTCACTTGAAGAAGCCTGATAAAAACGAATTTTCGGGTTGACAAAACGAATGGCTTCCAAAAGACGCGTCACACCAAGGGCGGTTACATCACCGGTCAGGGCAGGCTGATTCCATGAAGTCGGCACAAACGACTGCGCCGCCAGGTTGTACACTTCGATTGGTTTATGTTCTTCAAGCACGGAAAGCAAAGACCCCTGATCCTGCAAATCGCCCTGGACAACTGTGATGTCGTCCAAAATATGTTTAATGCGTTCACTGTTTACAGTACTGGAACGGCGCGCAACACCAACCACACGATAACCCTTATTTAAAAGCAACTCGGCAAGATACGAACCGTCCTGGCCTGTAATACCAGTGATTAAAGCAGTAGGCATATTATTTAACTCCTTGTCAAAATTCAGTTGTTGAATTATACACTAAGACAGATGCGGTTTTTTCCGGTCAAGCCACCATCCCCCGCACAAGATCAATACCCATGATCCAAGAATAAACCCCACCATTTGCCCAAAAGGCAGCTGTCCTCCAAAGTGATAATAACGGTTGGCATACCATTGTCCAAAGAATAAAAGGAGGACAACCTCCATCAAGATAATGCGCAGCGGCCATGTAGTCCGCGTCTCACGCCACCAAATCCACACAAACCCCGCCAGAATTGCCTGCCACAAAAACAGGATCGTACGATAGCGCGGATTATCCCACTGATCGCCGCCGCCGCGCAGGGCAGTGAACAGGATCCAGCTCCAAATCGCAAAACTTATCCAGAGAAAAACCCTGCGCTTTTTTTCTGTCCGCTCAGTGGAAGCAGCCATAAACGACATGATCAAAACTGGCAGCATCGCATACCAGCCGGATGCTCGCAAAATGGCAATGATCCTCCAGATCCAGGTCGTTGGCTCCACAAGTGCCGCCGGCAAAACAGGTTGTAAAACTCCATACACCATCACGAACGGCAAACGAAGCCAGCCAGGCATTTGATCGAATAGTTTTTGCACCCAACCTGAACCACGTTCCAGTTGATACACATCCCACTTGACCGCTTCGCGCACAAAATTATTGATCACCCCGATCGGAGACCCGCCGCCCAAATTTCCCTGCCGGTCCAATGCAGCAGAAAGGATGAACAAACCGGCAGCAAAGACAACCAAGATGCCCACAGCCATCCACCATGAAATGCGTCCACCTTCACTGCCGAAGTATAACCACCCGGCAAAGATGACCAGCGTCACCAACGCAACCACTGGCGAGACCAACAACATTCCCGCGATCCCAAGCGCAAACCAGAAAATGGAACGGCGGTGGCTGGTCAATCCCGAAGATATTTGCGGGAGTGTATCAAAACCACCCCAACTCACAAAACCCCACAAAGCGAAGGCGCTGAATGCCATCAAATACGGCTCGCGCATGGCAGAACCGCCCAATAGAATACTCTCGGGGTATAAGGTATATACCCAGCCCGAAGCAATACTAATTTTCATTCCCCACTGCTGACTCGCCGCCTTCCACAAAAACGGCAATCCCAATGCCGCCATGAACGCAGAGATCAAGACCAGCATCAACGGGCGGTGGGCATCGGGTGAAAGGGACCGATATACGAAAGCGCTCATTGTTAACAATCCGCCATATTGATCGTAGGCATAGCTTTGATTGAACCCGCCGATAATGCTGCGGTCCGAGGCAGCCAACTCCCACGCCTGTTCATCACGGCGGTGCGCATCCTTGTAGACAAAACCCGCCCTGTCATCTTCGTCATCAAATCCGTGGATGGGTAGGATGAGGTACGTTGCCACCCCGCCGGCAAATCGCAAAACAAATGCAAGCGCAACCATCCACGCCAGAGCTTTCGAGGGGCTGGGTAACCCAACAAATCCTTTTTCGACATTCAAATTGCCCACAGCCCATTTTGTGGAAAGTGTAAGGAATAAAAAGGAAAGAAAAAAGAGGAAGGAAAAGCCAAACCAGCCGATCAGCCAGCTGCCCGGCTGCAGGGACGATAAAATCGCCCCAAGACCGAGGGCGAGAGGCGGAATCCAAAGGAGATCACGTTGCTGGAAAATCTTCATATCCCCACTTTTACCACGAAGTGATAAAGAACGCGGGACAAATTAAAAGATTCATTTTGCTAACATAACTGTTAAGAAAAATCACCCCGGGTGTGGTCTAAAGTTTCGGGAAATAGGAGTAAGATGGGGGAAAAGGAAGAAGGAGGCAGCGGATGAAAAAGGGCAAAGCAGAAGAGGAATGGGAAAAACTTAGTGAGGAAGTGATAGCAGGGACAAGCGCATGGCGGGAAAAACATCCGAAGGCAACAATGCGGGAAATCGAAGAAGAAATAGATAAGCGGCTGTCGGTGATGCGAGCACGCATGATCGCAGACACGGCGATGAAGAGTGGGAGCGCGGAATGGGAGGCGGGAGAAAAAGAAGCAGTCTGTCCGGAGTGCGGCGGAGAGTTGCTGAAGAAGGGGAAAAAGAAACGGAAATTGGAAACGCGGGAAGGACAAGAGATCGAGTTGGAGAGGGAGTACGGAATATGCCTGAGGTGCGGGCATGGGATTTTTCCCCCTCGATGAAGAATTGGAATTATTGCCGGGGAAGCTGACGCCGAAAGGGCATGAGCAACTGGTGAGAGTATCAAGCTGGATGCCATTCAGAAGGGCGGTAGAAATGTTTGGAGAATTCACGGGGATCAAAGTGAGCAAGATCGTCAGCCAAAGGAACGCAGAGAAAGCCGGGTCGGTCTATGAAGAAATGCAAAAGGAAGAAGTAGAGTGGTTGCAGAAAAAAATGCCACGCGCAACAGTTCACCCGGATAAACTGCAGATCAGTGCGGATGGTGCCATGGTGCCGTTAATACATGGGTTATGGGCAGAAGTAAGAACGCTGGTGATCGGAGAAGTGCAGCCCGCGGTGCAGGAAAAGGGAGAAATGGTTGTACACACGCGGAATTTGAGTTATTTTTCGAGGAAAATGAGCTCAGTGGAGTTTGAAACGGCCAGTTTGGGAGAAATGCATCGGCGGGGAGTGCAAAATGCAAAAGCGGTGGCGGCGGTAATGGATGGGGCGGAATGGCTGCAAAGTTTCACGGACTATCATTGTCGGCATGCAGTGCGCATCCTGGATTTTGCGCACGCAGCAGAACACATCAACCCGGTGGGCGAGTTTCTATATGGAGAACGTACAGAAGAAAGCAAGACCTGGTTGAAAGAACATTTGCACCAATTGAAACATGAAGGTCCAAAGAAATTGTTGCTGGAGACGCAGAAACTACAGAAGAAATATCCGGAGGCGAAGTCGATCACAGGCAACCATGCATATTTGAAAAAGCGTGAAAGTCAAATCCAATACCCGACTTTTCAAGCCCAGGGTTGGCCGATCGGAAGCGGGATCGTGGAGAGTGGCAACAAGCTCGTGGTAGAAGCACGCTTGAAAGGTGCCGGGATGCATTGGGCGGAGCAGCATGTGAATCCGATGCTGGCTTTGCGAAACATCATATGTTCTGATCGTTGGCAGGAAGAGTGGCCTAAGGTCGAGGCTGGTATTCGCAAGCAGAAGTTGAAGAAACCTGAAGCGGCTCCCGCGAAAGTCATTACTGGCGATGAAGCGATACGCCTCATCCTTCAGGAAAAATTGAATTCAGGAGACCATTTATTGGATGCTGCTTTGGATCCAAAAAAACCAAAATCCAATCCTTGGAGAAATTTCAAATTCGGCAAGTCCCTTTACCAACGTAAAGATCCCCCGAAACTTTAGACCACACCCAATCACCCCAAGCTGCTTGCCTTTTAAGGTATAAAGAGTAAAATAGAAACATCACAGGAAATTAACCTAAGAAAATCTATAGAAAGGAGAAAAATCCAATATTATTCGCCCCCAAAGAAAAAGGCCAGGGACTTGTTGAGTACGCGTTGATTCTCGTTTTAGTTGCTATTGTCGTTATTGCGGCGCTCATGATCCTCGGACCAATCATCGGCAATGTGTTCAGCAAAGTGAACTCCAGCCTCAGCAGTGTGTAATTCACACCCATTACTTAAACAAAAAGCCCTGTCTTTTGGCAGGACTTTTTGTTTTTAATGTTTCTTATTTGTTGAGCACCAGTTCTTTTAATATCTCCAGGGTTTCCTGTTTTCCACCCATGCCATTCTCTCCACCGGGACCTACGCAAGAGGGGCAGCCATCTTCGCATTCACATTCGCTGACCAGTTCAAGAGCGCGCCGCATTAATACAGCATGGATTTCAAACAATTTCTGGCTGAAACCAATTCCCGCCGGGACAAGGTCATATAGGACGACCGTAGGCAGTCCGCCTGCAGATTTCCAGGCGGGGTCGATAAATATGCCAAGGTCGCGCGGGTCACACATCAAAAAGAGCGGCGCAAGGTTGCCCAACACAAAGCCCAGCCCGGCCAGCCCGCTGCGGATACGTACATTTTGTTCCACTTTGCGGTGACAGGTTTTACAGAGTGTGGTCAGGTTTTCAATACGGTTGGCTTCCTCAATGGATGTGAATGCGCGAAAAGGGGTCTTGTGATGGACATCATGCTGTCGGTCTGTTTCGATCGTGCCGCAAACCTGACATTGATATTTATCACGCGCGCGCACCCGGTCGCGGATACGCGCCCAGTCAGAGCCATAAATATTCCGGTCATTTGACCAACTGCCAGCTTCGCGCAGTCTGGAAAGCGCCACCTCGGACAGCGAGAGCCAGTAACCAGTGGTCTGCAAATCGGATGGCGGCATGTCCAGGACTTCCTCCCCCAAATTCTCAAATGTGAACCAGCGTAGTTTTTTATATCCGACCACCTGTGTAGTGACCTGGATCTCGCCATGCGCTTTATCACACGCTGAAAGGGTTTCGCGCTCGATTTCATTGGTGACGGTGATTTCGGAATTGCGCTGGGCCTCGGTGTAATAATCCAACCCGACGGGGATCAATTGTGCAATGCGATTATCAATATCGTACTCCTGCACAAAGTATTGCTGACCCTCGTGCATGTAGATCGCGCCGGGGTGGACCATCCACGCGGCACTTTCGCCATCCACTGTGCCAATGGTTATTGATCTGCCGTCCTCGGTCACGCTTTGCAAGACAACACTTTGCGGTGATGCCGAGCGCAGCGAAATATTCGCGGCAGGGTATTGATCCTTCATCCAATAATATTTTTCATTGGAAAAATGCGCATCCTGACTGGCGACCATGAACTCAAGGTATTCCTCCACAAGTTCGCCCGGGATACTGCCAAAGCCTTCGTTCTTTTGAAAGGGAAGTTCAAACATCGCACAGCGCAAATGTTCAAGCAGGATCAATAAATGATCCGGGTTGACCAGTGCCTGCTCAGGTGAGCTGCCGAAGAAATAATCTGGATGGTGTGCGAGAAACTGGTCCAGTGGATTGGATGACACGACCATGACCGACACTGCGGGAGCATCTCCGCGTCCCGCCCTGCCCGCTTGCTGGCGCACACTTGCAATGGTGCCGGGATACCCGACAAGGATCGCCGCGCCCAATCCCCCAATGTCGATCCCCAGTTCAAGGGCATTCGTTGCCACCACAGTCTTGACGGTGCCATCACGCAAGCCTTGTTCGATCTCACGGCGTTGATGAGGGAGGTAACCGGAACGGTAGCCTCGAATTGGGTTGGCAGCTGAGGCAAAATGAGCAGGGGTTTCCCTTTTACTTTTTCCCTCCCACAATTGCCCCTGCAGGTAGGTCAGAATAATTTCCACGCTTCGTCGTGTTCTGGCAAACACAACCGATTGTATATTGTGAGTGAACACATCATTTGCCAGTCTCACACTTTCAATCAGGCTGCTTTTCCGCAGCCCAAGCGCGGGATCGGTGACGGGCGGGTTGTAGATCATAAAGTGACGTTCGCCGCGCGAAGAGCCGTCGTTGTCAATTAATTCCACACCTGCTTCGATCAAGGTTTCGGCAAGTTCTTTGGGGTTCCCGATCGTGGCAGATGCAAGAATGAATTGCGGTTTTGCCCCGTAAAAATTTGCAACCCGTTTCAATCGGCGGATAACGTTGGCAACATGAGAGCCAAAGACTCCCCGATAGGTATGGGCTTCGTCGATCACGATGAATTTTAGGCTGCTAAAAAAGTCGCTCCAATTGGAATGGTGCGGGAGGATACCTGTGTGCAGCATGTCGGGGTTGGAGAGGATGATGCGCGCGTTCTTGCGAATGGCGGAACGGGAGGATTGCGGGGTGTCTCCGTCATAAATTCCGGTAGTAAGTGAAAAGCGGTCACTGGTCAATGTTCGTAACACTGAAAACTGATCAGTAATACCCGAGAATTGATCCTGTGCGAGTGCCTTGGTTGGAAAAAGATATAACGCGCGCGAGTCCTGGTTTTCGATCAATGCAGAGAAGACCGGCAGGTTGTATGCAAGTGTCTTGCCGCTGGCAGTGCCTGTAGCGAGGATGATATTTTTTCCGGCGCGGGAATGAGTCCACGCCGCGAGTTGATGGGAGTAGAGAAAGGAAATGCCCCGGGTGGATAAGGCTTCCCGCAGCGGATCCTGCAGATCCACCGGGAATGGGTGAGTTTGTGCGGCACGGGGTGGGGTGGTTTTCCACGCAGAAAAATTCGGCGCAGTTTGTTCATCTCGTTTCCAGAAATCAAGGAGAGATTGAATCATGGTCAAATTGAGGCGGGTTGTTCGCCGGCTGTATGCAGCGTACGGAAGGCCCACGCACCAACTCCAAACGGAATCCAAAAAGTAACAGTGCGATAGGTAAGCGTGATCAGGACTGACTGACTCCAACCCACGTTCAATGAGGTGAGCGCGATGGGCATGAGAGCTTCCACCACACCAATGCCCGATGGCGTAGGCGATACGATCAGGAAAAGATAAGCGAGAGAAAAACCCGCGACAATGGTGCCAGTGGAGAATGGAACCTCGAACGATAAGAAGGCACAGATCAAAACGCACATCAGCAGGACCTTATCAAAAATTCCCCACAGGATGGGACGCAGTAAACTCGAAGGTTTTTCAGTGAGACCGGAAAAACCTTCAGCAACTTCATGCGCGAATTCGTGTGCGCGGGTTTCACTTAAATATTCCTTCCTCCTGCCGAAAAACCTTACAAAGCGGTTGACCCCGCGCGCGACCTTTGCCAACAGGTTCCCAAGTTTTTCCTCTGAACGATACCCGAGATATAAAATGAAGGCATAGGAAATGGCAATACCAAGCAGAAGAAGTGAAGCGGAAATTTCACTGGCATCCAGGTCATTGCGGCGGACAAGCACAACCAATCCCAACGCCAGGATCACCAGAAATGCAGCCTGGTCGAGCAGCAGGAACAAGGCGGCGGCAACGGTGATCTTTCCGGCAGGATGTCCGCGCCTGCGTGCCTCTGAAGCAAAGAGGGCAATCCCTCCCACCCCTGCCGTAGGTGCGACCACATTAATAAAATTCGCTGCCGTGGCAATTCGGCTCAACGTCAGCGTGGCTTCATGCACCCCCAACAAATGAAAAATGGATTGATACATGCGCGCAGTGGTAAGGAACCAGATAAACTGCACCAGAATGGCGATCATGAAAAAGGTCAGGTGCGCCTTTCGCAGGGTGGACATGATCGTTTCCAGTTCACTGAAACTGATCGCCACCACGGCAACACCAAGAATAAGAATGAATATGACAAACAATTTTCTCATTACAGGTGATTATACACTTGGGAAGTGAGGTAAAGGATGACGCAAATATGGGTGAATGTGGATGGATGTGGGATAAAAAGTGCCCGCCTTACCGAAAAACCCAACGAATCATCCGCCGGGACTGCTGCTTTTTAACATTCCCACAGATAAATGGCTATGCAGCTTTTCTGGTCAAACCCTGCAAGTCGCAGAAGGTCGATTTTGGCCCTGCCTGCAATGGTTTTACGATTTTTCGCGAAAAACATGAAGATACAACCTGCCAATTTTTCCGGTATTAAATGGTTGTATCTTGTATCCCTTTTTAAAGAAAGGGATACAAGATACAACCACAAAGTTGTACCAAAATCAGGAAACAATACAACCCAGATACAAGATACAACCTGCCGGGGTGGAAAATATGACAGTAAAAAAGAACAACACCAAATGCTGCCCGCTCGGACCCATTTACCCTGGTTCAGGTCAATTTTCAAGTTCGGAGTACTTCTCCCTTATTGCTGTTCATTGGCGGCTGGCGTAACCGGAGAAAACCTATGCCGCATAGGATAGGAGTATCTTATTCAATTCATCGAACATATATGAGGACTTGGGATCGCTAAAATCGGGGTTGTCAAAATCGCCTACACCATCCATCCAGTGCATTTAATTTGGCCGTATCGATGGCAGCGAGATTTGAAGCTCGTCACTGGCTTGTTTATGCCGCTATTTTTTACGAACCATCTGAATCATTTATTATTATCTTTTGCCGCAAGCCGTGTGTCATCAGGACATTTTTTCCTTTGACAGGAAACTCTCGACATCCTCAATGAATTTCATGGTCCCCTTTTCTATTTGTTTAGTTAATTTTTCCAGATCACAAAAATCCGGATCTTTCACCAATGTGTGTTCAAGAATGGAATCGGCGCCTTTTGTTGTTGGCACGATGTGATACTTATTCCAGCTGCTTTCCTTGAACATTTTCCAGTATTTGGATTGAACCTGTTTGTTATATCCCGCCAGCCATACTTCAAACCTCATTGATTCATGGATCAATACGATTGCAATTTTTAATTCCCTATCCCCGATTGAGCCTGGATAAAATGAAAAATATGTCATATCCATATACCCAAAATATACGCTCCCGGACACAAAATGATCAGGATATTTGTTCTTAAAATATTTCCTCAAACTCAGGACATATTCCATCAGCCCCTTATATGCCTTATTAATACATCCTTTTTCCATTTGTTTTTTGTATTCATTTATATATTCGTGAAATGGTTCCATATTGCAACCTCAGTTTTTCTTACAGCAGTGTTTGGTACAACCACCCGATGGCCTGCACCATGGTCGTCAAAAGTGATGCCGGCAGGTGAAAGAATGTGGTTTCTACCGGACACGAAGCAGGGCGTCATTTATTATATGCTATGGATCATTGGCGCCAGGTGTATTGGCAATTTAAGCAATGCGGCTTATGAACACATAATATTTTCCCACACCGGGGACAAGTCCATTTTGTTTCCTCATTCAATAAAAATTTTCGTATGCCGGAATGCTTTATTAATTCCAAATTTTCGATCATACCCATCCGGTATTTTGTCCTGTATCTTTTATCGATATGCTTGATCAATTTACATGGATAGGATTCGCATTGAAAACAAAATAATAAGTTCCCATTTACCGCCCTTTCGCAATTTCTAATTTTACATCTATTACAATAATCCAGCCTTGAGCCAATTTCAGCCCGACATCCAAGGCAGCCGTTCTTCTCCCTTTTATATGCACTGCAGAGATGACAGTCCATTCCGCAAATAGCGATCAATTTCCTGTGAATTTTGTTTTTATCCATAAGCTTCACATTTTCGGGAAATTTATCCGCTGCTCAGTATGGCGTTCAGCCGCCATTATACCTGTCAACAGGCTATGGATTCCAAACCGCCCAAACACCCATATTCGTTCAGGTATTTGGGCGGTGCTGGATTAAATCCATATTCAACCAAACAGGATAAGACGTATTGATCCTGGCGCGGTCGCGCCTGCATTCATTACTGCTTTTTTAGTCCCGGCTTCTGCCGCTGACAAGGGATACATAATACAGCAATTGCATAATGGCAGTCACCAAACCCGCAACATAGGTCAGCGCGGCGGCATTCAATACTGCGTTGACGCCGCGTTGTTCCTGTTCGCTTTGGATAATGCCCGTTTGCACCAGCAGCTGCTTGGCGCGGGCTGAGGCGTCAAATTCCACGGGCAGGGTGGCAAGGGCAAATACCGCTCCGCCTGCGAAGACCACCACACCCAGCCAGGCCAGCTGGGTGAAGTTCAGGAATAAGCCGATCATAATTAATATCCAGCCCAGGTTTGACCCAATGTTAACCATCGGTACAAGCGCAGAGCGGAAACGAAGCGGAAAATAATCCTCCGCGTCCTGTTGGGCATGCCCGAGTTCATGCGCCGCAATGGCCAGTGATGCAACGGATGCCACATTGGCAACCCCTTGTGAGAGATAGAGGGTCTTGTTGCGCGGATCGTAGTGGTCGGTCAGGTTGCCTGGCGTACCTTGAATTTGTACGCCGTACATGCCGGCCGTGGACATTAAGCGCTGTGCGGCTTGCGCGCCTGTCAGGCGGCTTTGGGCTTGCACGCGGCTCCATTTGTTATATGCTGATTTAACATACCATGATGTGAGTGCCATCAAAATGAAGGCGGGGATCATGTAGATTAAGTAAGTTGGACTGAAATACATTTTTACCTCCAATACCGGTTAATATTAATTTTTCTGCTGCATACATATCATATACGCTTCAAGTCAATTTTCGTTTTTGGTGGGCCAGACCGCTGTGGTTATTTACCAGCCATTTCCAATAACACTTCCACAGCCCGGTCAAGCTGCGGGTCAAGGTTGGCTTTGTAATCTTCCTCAGTCCGATCCACTTCCACATCCGGGGTCAGCCCGATCTCGTGGATGGTGTTTTCGTTTGGCGTGAGCCACTTGGCTACGGTAATTCTCACCGCGCCATTATCTCCGCTGAGCGGGATCCAGTTTTGGACGGAACCCTTTCCATAAGAAGTGATGCCCACCAGTTTGGCGCGTCCGCTGTCCTGTAAAGCGCCCGCCACGATCTCGGAAGCGGAGGCAGAGCCTTCATTGATCAGCACGACCATGGGGATCTGCGTGTCGGCTGCCAGGCCTTCGGGGATGACATCATACGTATTGCGGGTGCCGTCGCCGTATTGTTCATATAGAACAACCCCATCGCCAAGGAATTGTGAAGTCACTTCAACGGATGTGGTCAGGTAGCCGCCTCCATTGTTGCGCAGGTCAAGAATAATGCCTTTGGGGTTTTGCGGCATCAACTCCTTCAGGGTGGCAAGTAGTTCGGGTGTGGTCTTGTCACCGAAGGTCGTGAGCTGAATATAAGCGATATCATTTTCAAGCATTTTGCCTGAAGCTGATTTCATGGTGATCTTTTCACGCGTCACATCAATTTCAAGCAAATTATCTTCGCCTTCACGAAGAACAGTCAGATGAACCACTGTATTGGCAGGTCCAAGCACCTTGGTCCGCGCCACCTCGGCATTAACGCCGGTCATATCCACGCCATCAATGGCAACGATCTGGTCGCCTGGTAAAAGACCTGCGCGCTCGGCGGGAGAGCCGGGGATCGGGCTGGTAATGGTCAGGTATGCAGCGCTGGTATCCACGAACGCGCCGATGCCTTCGTATTCGCCTTCAAGGCTTGAATTGGCTTCCGCATAATCCTTGGGATCCATGTAGGAGGAGTGCTGATCGCCGAGGGCATTCATCATGCCGCTGATGGCACCACGCATGAGCGCCACATCATCCACAGGTTGATCCACATAATTTTCATGAACAAGATTCCACGCTTCCCAGAAAGGAGAGAAGAGCGATTGAAGTGCCTGGGGAGTGGCGGATTCCTGGTCGGGAGAGACCGTGGGCGGTGTCAGGGTGAGGGGACCCGGCAAACCGGGAATCCCCGTCAGCGGAATGACATGCCCGGTAATAAAGCCGCCTGCAAATGAACCAAGCGCGACCACGATGATGACCAGTATGACAAAAATATATTTTAATGTTTTATTCAAAACTACCTCCAAATTCTGCCTGTCCTGAGAAAGATACCATTTTGTCATTAATGTTTGCTGAATTTTTTATACGATTTGTGTAAGAACCAGGCACCTTCATGAAAATAAACCGGACAAAATAATCATTCATCAGGCCATGCGCCGCCGGCTGTCATTATCCCGCATTTCATTGCCTAAGGGCGTATCACTTCACAGGCATTCTTTTTTTGAATGGCATTTTTATACCTTCGGGATTATGATAAATGAAAATTCCGGAGGTACCCATGCGAGACTTAACAAACGAAATCCTCGAGTTGATCCGCCGCACATCATCCAGCCTGCCGCCAGACGTGGAAAAGCGCCTGCGCGAATCCATTGAAAAGGAAGAACCGGGATCAGCTGCACGCGGGGCGCTGGAGACGATCCTCAAGAACATTGACCTTTCCCGCGAAAAGTCCACGCCGATCTGTCAGGATACCGGCACGCCGATCTTTTATGTGCATTATCCGGCAGGGTGGTCCACCAGAAAACTAAAAGAGCAGATCCGTACTGCGTTGGCGGAAGCAACCAAAAGATCCTACATGCGTCCCAATGCCGTGGATGCCATCTACGATAAGAACACAGGAAACAATCTCGGAGGCGACGACTTCCCTTATGTCCACTTTGAAGAAGTGGAAGGCGATGACCTCACGATCGAGTTAATGCTCAAGGGCGGCGGATGCGAGAATGTTGGCCGGCAATATTCCCTGCCGGATAATTCCATCGGTGCAGGGCGCGACCTGGCCGGCGTGCGCAAGGTTGTCCTGGATGCAGTTCACAAGGCACAGGGGCAGGGATGCGCGCCCGGTATTTTGGGCGTGGCCATCGGGGGGGACCGGGGCACCTCTTATATCAAATCCAAAGAGGTCTTGTTCAGTGAAATGGGCACCCGCAATACAGACCCCAAACTTGCCGAGTTGGAAGAACGCCTGACGTCCGAAGCCAATGAAATGGGAATTGGTCCCATGGGTTTTGGCGGCAAGACCACCGTACTGGATACCAAGATCATAGGCTTGAGCCGATTGCCCGCATCATATTTTGTCTCTGTTTCATATATGTGCTGGGCATACCGCCGCCGCAAGTTGACGGTCAAGGGCGGGGAAATCATTTACGATTAGGAGACCATGATGAAACAAATAACCACTCCAATCACTGACGCCGCGATCCGTGATCTGAAAGTTGGCGATGCAGTTGCGCTCTCCGGCATGATGATCACCGGGCGTGACGCCGTCCACAAATGGATGATCGATACATTTATCAAAAAGACCCGCCCCCCCCAGGGTGATGACCTGCAAGTATATGAAGAATTGAAGAAGATCCTGGATGGCTCGGTGATCTACCACTGCGGCCCGGTGGTATCGGGGCTCGACACTAAGGAGTACAAATTTGTGGCGGCGGGTCCCACCACTTCCATTCGTGAAGAGCCTTACCAGGCAGACGTGATGAAGCACTTCAACATTAAGGGCGTCATCGGCAAGGGCGGCATGGGAGCAAAGACCTTGAAGGGCTGTGAAGAAACACCCGCTGTTTATTTCCATGCCATTGGCGGGGCTGCTTCCTATATCGCACAGACCGTGGTCAAAGTGCACGGCGTATTCAAACTGGACTTTGGCGTTCCCGAAGCGATCTGGGTCATTGAGGTAAAGGACTTCCCCGTTGTTGTCACCATGGATTCACATGGCGGAAGTCAACATGCGGTGGTGGAGACGGCATCAAGGAAAGTATTGGATGACCTGCTGGCACGCTAAATAATTCTGCACAAAACGAGACCTCCTGCAATCCGCGGTCTCGTTTTACCTTAAGGTGGAACAGTCAAGGTAAAAAGACTGATATATAATAAAACACCATGCTGAATCGCATACGTCGTTTATTCACCCCGCCTTCTTTTGCTGACGAAGAGAAAACGCGGTCTGCATCGATTCTAAACAGCTTTGTCTGGAGTGCGATAGGCATCCTTTTAATCCTGATCATTTTCCGTATCGTGTTCTGGGTTGAAAATGAATATGTGCCATTATTGGTTCTATTCGCCATCGTGATCGCCCTGGCAACAGGACAGGTCATGATCCGCCAGGGTCATGTGCGCGGCGCAAGCATGTTCCTGATCGCAGCATTGTGGACTGCCATGACCTATCAAGCCTGGGAAGCAGATGGCATTCGCGATGCGGCGCTCATCGCCCATATTGTCGTGATCATATTCTCCAGCCTTCTGCTGGGGTGGCGTTTTGCCACTGCCATCGGCGGGCTGAGCCTGGTTGTTATCTGGTTTTTTGCGATCATGGAAAAACAGGGGCTGCATGCTTTGCACATGGATGATCCCATCAATTACGCCCGGGATCTTTCAGCCATTGTTATTCTGATCGGAACCCTGATCTACCTGCTGATCTCAAGCTGGTCAGGCATCCTGCGATCTGCCCGCCTTGAATTGCAGGAACGTCTGCGCGCCGAGGAAAAATTACACCAGCAGACAGATACGCTTGCCGCCATGAACGAGGTTGCCCTGGGGTTGTTGAACCGGCTCGAACTTCACCCGCTGCTTGAAACCATTCTTACCCACGCCTGCAGGCTGATCCACACGGAACTCGGCGTGATCGAACTGGTATTACCAGATGGCTCGGCGCTGCGTCAGGAAGTAGGGCATGGATTTCTCTCCCGCTACAACGGGCAGCTTACCCTGAAAGACGAAGGCATGGCTGGCACGGTGTGGACAAATGGGCAGACGCTTGTCATCCAGGACTATGGCGCCTGGGAAAATGGACTGCAGGAATTTATTGAGACAAACGTTAGATCTGTGATGGGGGTGCCGCTCAAGGTGGGGAACACGGTCATCGGCGTTCTGGTAATTTCCCATACCGAAACAGGACGGGAATTTACGCAGGAACAGGTCAGCTTAATGGAACGTTTTGCCGCACTGGCGTCGCTGGCGATCGACAATGCCCGTTTACATGAACTGGCTCAAAAAGAATTACAGGAACGCCGCAACACCGAAGCCGCCTTGCGTACCAGCGAAGAACGATTCCGCAAGGTGTTCGATAATAGTTATATTGCCATTGCCATTGTCACCCTGCAGGACGGAACATTCCTGGAAGCCAACCCCGCGTTCTGGAAGTTGAGCGGGCTTGACCCTCAAACAGCGCTTGGACACACTTCGCTGGAATTAAATATGTGGGATGACCCTCAGAGACGGAATGCCTTTGTGCAGGATCTACTTAAAAACCGTTCCCTGCAAAAGATCCATGTTGAATTCAAACAGAAGAACCAGCCGAATAAAACCTCGATCGCCTTTTACGAACTGCTGCAGATCGATGGCGAGCTTTGCATACTCAGCATGTTCTATGACGTATCAGAACAACGTCAAGCCGAGCGCGCACTCAAGGAAAATGAGGAACGCATTCGCGTCATTCTCCAATCCATTCCCGACATGATCTTTGAGATATCCAGTGAGGGGATTTTTTTGGACTTCATGGCATCGGCCGAGCTAACCCCCCTTGTGCCACCTGAACAATTCATCGGCAAAAACATAAAAGACATATTTCCACCCGCCATTGCCGAACAAACCATGTTCGCACTTGAACGCGCGCTTGCCACCGGCCAGGTACATGCTTTTGAATATGAATTATCCCCCATGGAGAAAATCCAGTACTTTGAGGCACGCATCTCTGCCATTACCCTCAATTCCGCGGTCATGATGGTGCGCGATATCAGCCAGCGCAAGTGGGTGCAGACCGAACGCGAGATGTTGATCAATGAACTGGAGGGAAAGAACAGTGAACTCGAAAGGTTCACGTACACAGTATCGCATGACCTCAAGTCGCCGCTCATTACCATCAAGGGCTTTCTCGGCTTTTTGGAACAGGATGCCGCCAGCGGCAACCTCGCACGACTGAAGGCGGATATTCAACGCATTGCCAATGCCACCGACAAAATGCAATTGCTGCTCAATGAATTGCTTGAACTCTCACGCATCGGGCGGCTGGTAAATCCATACCAAACCATCCGGTTTGAAGAACTTGCGCACGAAGCCGTTGAACTTGTCCACGGGCAGATCCAGAGCAGGGGAGTTCAGGTTTCCATTCAGGAAGACCTTCCAACGGTATATGGTGACCGCCGGCGCCTGATCGAAGTGCTTCAGAACCTGATCGACAACGCGTGCAAATTTATGGGGGACCAGGCCGCTCCCCGAATCGAGATCGGTCTGAGTGGCTATGATGGCAACAAGCCGATCTTTCATGTCCGCGACAACGGAATGGGGATCGACCCTGTTCACCATGACCGCATTTTTGGTTTGTTCAACAAACTGGATGCCAGTTCGGACGGAACAGGCATTGGGCTTGCGCTGGTCAAGAGAATTGTGGAAGTTCACAAGGGCAGGATCTGGGTCGAGAGCGAACCTGCAAAAGGGGCGGCATTCCTCTTCACCCTGCAAGCCGAACCCGCCGCTTAATTCGTGTTATAAATGGCGCTATCTTACCCGTGGAGGATTATTTATGAAACGTGCAGTCAGCATCAGCATTGGTTCATCGAAAAGAAACAAGGCAGTTGAAGTAACCCTGTTGGGCGAAAAGATAAGCATCGAGCGCATTGGCACCGATGGTGACATGGAAGTTGCTGCCTTAAAATATAAGGAACTCGACGGCATTGTGGATGCATTCGGTGTGGGTGGAGCAGACCTGGGCGCCATGGCTGATGGAAAGTGGTATCCCTTGTATTCAGTGATGCCGATGGTGCGTTACGTGAAAAAGACCCCGCTGGTGGATGGCGGCGGGCTAAAAAACACCCTCGAAAACAAGGCTGCCTCCTTTTTAGACAGGACGATCGGTGATTATATTAACTCACGCGGACGCAAGGTGCTGGTTGCATTGGGAGTTGACCGTTGGGGACTCTCACAGGCATTTGTGGATGCCGGCTATGAAACTGTTTTTGGCGACTTGATGTTTGGGCTGGATATTCCAATCCCCATTCGTAAGATCAGTCAACTTAAGATTGTGGCCGCACTTTTAATGCCAATTGCGGGGAGGTTGCCTTTTTCATGGATCTATCCCACAGGTGAAAAACAGGAGAAACGCACACCCAAATGGGGAAATTATTATGCATGGGCAACTGTTATCACAGGTGATTGCCATTACATCAAACGCTTTATGCCTGACGATATGCAAGGTAAAGTGGTCGTAACCAATACAACCACATCTGAAGATGTTGAATTATTCCGCAAGGCAGGCGTGAAGTATCTTGTCACCACCACCCCCGTCATGGAAGGTCGTTCCTTCGGCACCAACATGATGGAAGCAGCGCTCGTGGCTGTCGCCGGCAAGGGACGTCCACTCACCTGGCCCGAATTAACTGAAATGCTCGATAAGCTTGGCTTCGAGCCGCAATTACAGGAGTTGAATTAATCATGGATGCAATCGTAACGGCCGGTGGAATTCCACAGCCCGGCGACCCCCTGTATAACTATTCCAACGGTGATTCCAAAGCCCTGATCGATATTGCGGGCAAGCCCATGGTGCAATGGGTGCTGGACGCGCTCAGCGATGCCAAAAATGTGGAAAATGTAATTGTCATCGGGCTTACCCCCAAAAGCGGGCTGACATGCAAAAAGCCCCTGCACTACCTCTCGAACCAGGGACGCATGCTCGCCAACATTGTTGCAGGGGTGCGCAAATCCGTTGAGCTGAATAAAAAGACCGAATACGTTCTACTCGTCTCCTCGGATATTCCCGCTCTCAAAAGTGAAATGGTGGATCATCTGGTGGAGACTTCCATGCAAACCAGGGATGATATTTATTATGGGGTCTGTCCGCGGGATGTGATGGAGACACGTTATCCGACATCTAACCGCACCTATACAAAATTGAAGGATATGCAGGTCTGTGGCGCGGATATAAATGTCATCCATGTCAGTATGACCACGGAGCATCTCGATACCTGGGAAAAACTGATCGGTAACCGCAAGAGTCCCCTCGCATCGGCAGCTGTCATTGGCTGGGATACGTTGTTTCTATTATTTACCCGCCAGGTTACCCTGCAGGAGTTGGTGGAAAAAGCCTCAGCACGCATCGGCATCAAGGGACGCATTATCATTTGGGATAAGGCAGAACCGTGCATGGATGTGGACAAGCCGCACCAGTTGGAGATCATGCGTGAAGACCTGGCAAGTCAAAAAAAGAAAGCAGCCGCAGCCGCAAAGAGAAAAGCTGCGCCTGCCAAAAAGGTAACTTCGCCAAAGGTGCGCGCACAAACCAAAACAAAGGCAAACCAGAAATGAGTTTGCGTTCCCTGCTTGAAATGGATGCCCGCTTTTCAGCTCAATTGCGTGTGGCTGAAAAGCCGGGCATGCTGCGAAATTTCGCCATCTTTCTTGCCCATTCCGGGGATTCATGGTTCTGGGGACTGGCTCTCATCCTTGGCTGGTTTTTCAGTAAAGCCGCCTTGAGGCAATGGGAAGTGGTTGAGTTTTTCGGCATTCTGGGATTGGCAGGCGTTGTACTGGCGATCAAGTTCCTCGTCCGCCGCGAAAGACCACAGGGGGAATGGGGCAGTATTTATCGCAACACAGACCCGCATTCCTTTCCGTCGGGTCATGCCGCACGCGCATTCCTGATTGCCGTTGTGGCATCGGCACTGGCTCCCCTTTGGCTGGTCATCCTCCTGTGGATCTGGGCTCCGCTGGTTTCACTGGCGCGTGTTTCCATGGGCGTGCATTATCTTTCGGATGTGATTGCAGGCGCAATTTTGGGCGCCCTGGTGGGGCTGATCGGCCTGCAAATTTACCCCCCAATGATCGATTGGCTGGTTTCGTGGATCGGATTTCCACTCTGGTAGCTGACCCATCCAACAGCAAAGACATGGAGCAAAACTTGCATCCATGTCTTTTTGATTAAAGAGGATCAAATGAATACATACACCTTCCGTCTAAAACCTGGCCAGGATCTGTTTGACTCGATCGAAACATTTGCCGCCGATAAAAAAATCGAAGCGGGTTGCGTTCTTTCTGCGGTGGGAAGTCTGACTCACGCCACCCTGCGCCTTGCCAACCATCCATCCTACAATGAGTACGAGGGACATTTCGAGATCGTATCCATGACGGGAACAGTGGCGGTCAGCGGGTCGCATCTCCACGTCTCGATCTCGGATGGCGACGGGGTGACGATCGGCGGACATCTCGTTTCGGGATGTAAAATTTATACAACCGCCGAGATCGTTTTGGCTGTGTTTGATGAAGTGGTCTATACGCGCGAATTGCTGGAAAACGATTCAGGGTACGAGGAATTGGTGGTGCGTGCCAAACCATTGCCGCCCCGCAGGATTTTTGTGGAATCTTGATCAATTATTTTGATTCGGGTGTACAACTATTCCATGCAAAAGCCCCAACCCCTGTTTTCTTTTTTGCATTGGATATTCTTTTCCCCCACAAGCCATGGTTCCATAAATAACGCCCGGATCATGCCCTGTTATGGAACGGCTATCTGACCCATGAAAAATAAAAATCATCCCGCCTTTTCCATACTTGCCCTTTTGTTTTTGCTCGCCTGCCAGATATCCAACCCAATGGTTGCGATGAAGAGCGAACCAACGACAGAGTCCACAACCACGGTTGTGCCATCCCAGCCGCCCTCTGAGACCGCACAGCCCACGGCGACTGTTACCGCCACATCGACGCCGGAGCGTGCCATCCGCCGTGTGATCATCCTCAGCATGGATGGACTGCGCCCGGATGCAATCGAACTAACTCCCATGCCCAACCTGCTCGAGCTAATGAAGACCAGCGCCTACTCATTGACAGCACAGACCATTCGGCCGAGTGCAACCCTGCCAGCCCATTCTTCGATGTTAAGCGGGCTTTGCCCTTCCAAACATGGGGTGGATTGGAATGATTACATTCCTGAAAATGGGATCGCGCAGGGCACTGACCTGTTCGACCTTACCCACACGATGGGGTTGCAAAACCTGATGTATGTCGGCAAGGAAAAATTACAGCAAGTAACTGACGCCTCCAATATTGACCGCTTTGTCTATATCAATGACCGCGACAAGGTCATCATGCAAAACCTGCTGGCAGACTTCTCACAGGATTTTGGCGTGCTGTTCATCCATTTTGCTACGACTGACGCCATGGGGCATGTCCATGGCTGGCTTTCCCCTGAACAATTCAGCGTGATCTTTCGCGCAGATGAAGCCATCGGTGAATTGCTCACCACACTGGAGACACGCGGACTTCGAGATGAGACTTTGTTAATCGTCACAGCCGACCATGGCGGGCACGGTAAGACCCACGGCTCCAGCATGCCTGAAGATATGACCATTCCATGGATAGCCTCTGGTCCGGGGATCCAGGCTGGGAAATTGACCACGCCCATTCACACCACTGATACCGCCGCGACCGCTGCCTACGCGCTTGGCATTCCCATCCCCGCTGAATGGGATGGTGTGCCTGTTTGGGAGGCTTTCGGGTTGCCCAAAGGGAATAGAGCCCCCACCATCTGTCCACGGTAGCGAAGGCTGCCTGACAGCTCTCGATAGGAACCACAGGACCATCTTTATGCACCAGGACAACGAAATATAAATAACATTGTCCCGCAGATCCTTTCCTTTTGGTTACAGAAAGCGACCTGCGGGACGTATTTATCCAATAACACACTCACCCATGAAGGAGTTATTCCAACCTTCTGCCTGCGCGCAATTCCTTCTCGTATGTGGCAAACTCACTCGCCACGTACATTCCCGCCCGCTGGTAGAGCCGGGTTGCGCCCGTCGGGTTGGAGGCATCCACACCAAGCCCAATGGTGGTTGTGCCACGTTTGTAAAATTCACCAAACGAATGCTGGAGCAGGGCAAGCCCCAGTCCCTGCTTGCGCCAGGGTCGGCGGACACCCAGGGTACCGATCCAGCCTATTCCCATGCGGTAGCGGTTCTGTGAGTAGCCCGCAATTTGATCTCCATCCCAGGCGATCATCCACAGGGTTGGGTCGAAATTGCTATTGCCAAATTTTCGACGGGACCAATCCTCATAGATTGAATCATGACTGCCCCAGTGGTCGCGGAAAGCTTCATTATCCGCCTGCCAGACTGCAACAGCGTGCTCTTCCTTTGTAAAAGGACGCAGTTCAATGCCGGCGGGAAAGTTAACAGACGGAGGGGTCTCCTGCAATTTGATCTCCATGCGCCAATGATAACGAATGGGGATATAACCCTCGGTCTTGTGCAGATTGTGCCCGTCCTCGTCCTTATTATCGATCGTGCTGCGGATAAAGACACACAAGTCAGGTTCGGCGAGCGGCACATCTGCCCGTGCGCGTTGTTCGATCGTTTTCAGGAGGGTTGTGCCGATGCCCATTCCCTTGAATTGGGGATGGACGTATCCATCGGAGCGCAGATCATAATGGTCTTTCTCATTATAGAATTCTTCATAGCCAACCACATGCCCATCCGGGCTTTCCACAAGAAAAGCATCACGCTCCAGAGTAAAGCCTTCGCTCTTCCATTCATTCGATAGTTCTTCGGAGGTAACAGCCACCGTTGTGTCGCCGTCCGCTTGACAGACATCGTAAATGAGTTTTGTCACAGCTTCCAGGTCTGTCCAGCGGACAGGACGCAGGGTCAGGCTGGGGTCGAGATATGTTATTTCAGTCATGGTAGATCTCCTTCCTATATTTTGACTTTTCGTATCACTTATGTTTTTTTGTTGAATGCGGATGTTTGTTTTTTGTCTGCACATGGATGGACACTCGCTGGTCGGGCACAGCAGGTTGGACACGCCCACGTCCGCGGGTTTCCAGCGCGCGCAACAAAGATGTTCCGATACCCAGCCCTTTGAATTTCTTGGGAGTGGTTCCATCGGCACCAAGGTCGCAATGATATTTCAAGCTGGAAAGTCCTTCCTTTTTCAATTCCTGTGTCAAAGCATCCAGCGGTACCGCAATGTTGGCATCGCCATTTGCTTCGCAGACATCATCAATGAATTGGTCCACCGTATTCAGATCAAACCACCGGATGGCGCGAAACATCAACGATGTATCCAAATTTCCTTCTTTTAACGGGATCTTTGTTGTCATTGATCTTTACCTTTTTGCCTGCCGCTACCCGGGCTCTGTTTTACCCGCGCGGAGTTCCTTCTCCAACGTTACGAATTCACTTACCGTGTGCATACCGACCTTTTGATAAAGCCGGGTGGCGCCTGTATTGTTGGAAGCATCCACGCCGAGACCGATGGTCTTCATCCCGCGTTTGTAGAATTCGCCAAAGGCGTGATGGAGCAGGGCAAGACCCAATTTTTTTGAACGCCATGCCGGTCTAACTCCCAAAATATGGATCCAGCCGATGCCCATCCTATATTTATTGATGGAAAAACCAGCCACTTCACTTCCATCCCAGATCACGGTCCAGAGCGCGGGGTCAAATTCGGGGGGTTCAAAAATGAAATTGGAGAATTCTTCAAAGGTCATTGCATGGCTGCCCCAATTACCTTGAAAGGACTCATTTCGGGCCTGCCATACTGCAGCAGCATGTTCATCCTTCACAAACGGACGAATCTCAAACCCTGCCGGCAAAACTGGCGCGGGCGGCGCGGCATCCAGCTCGATCCCCATGCGCCAGTGATAGCGCAAGGGGAGATAACCTTCGTGCATGAATATGTCTTTGCCAGTCTCGTCCTTATTATCCAGTGGCACACGGATAAACACGCGCTGGTCGGGCGGTGCGAGCTGGATATTTTCACGTCCCCGGGTTTCCATTGCGCGCAGTAAAGCCGTATCCACACCGAGTGCTTTAAATTCCGGATGAACGTATATATCGCCGCTTAGTTCGCAATGTTCTCTTACGTCAAACAATGCAGCATAGCCAGCCAGCCCCCCAGCGCGGTTTTCGACCAGGAAGGCATCCTGCTCCGGGTTGAAGCCTTCGTATTTCCATTCATTTTCCAGATCTTCCGGCGTAACCGCAACACTGGTATCGCCTTCCGCTTCACATACATCATAGATAAGTTGAACGACAGCGTTTAAATCATCCCAACAAACGGCCCGTAAAGTCAGCAAAGCATTTGGATTTGTTTCATGTGATGAGGTTGTCATTTTCTGTGCTCCTATGCGGGATTGCAGGCGCAAGCGCGTGCAATCCCGGAAATTTAAGATACTGCTTGAGTCCTGCCTGCCGTCCAATCTTCACGCAGGATTCCCATGTAAAGCATGTCCCAGCGTTTTCCATCGCGAAGCAATGCGCCGCGCAGGCGCCCTTCATGACGGAAGCCCACCTTCTCGTAGGAACGGATGGCACGCGGGTTGTACTCAAAAACGGTCAGCGTGACCCGGTGTAAATTGAGCTCGGTAAAGGCAAAACGTAAAATGATCTTCATGGCATCGGTTCCATAGCCTTTGCCCCAGTCATTGCGGTCGGCGATTCCAAGCCCCACAAACGAGTCTCGCGAGCCCCATTCGTTAATGACATCCAAATTGATGTCGCCAAGCAGGCGGTTGTCATCCAGTTTGCGGATGCTGAAAAAATGATTTGCGGGAGTGTCTTCCTTGACCATTTTTTCGAAGAAATCCGTCCTGGCCCTGGCAGAATATAAAACCGATGCCCCCCCATCGAACAGGCGGGTGAGCTCAGAGTCACGAGTCCAGTTGGCATAGGCTTTGCCCAGTTCCTCATGGTCAAAAGCGGAAAGCCTGACCAGATCGCCTTTGAAGATGTCTTTCATGGCTGTGCTCCCTGCTGCTCAAACCACTCTTCACGCAGGATGCCCATCCACAGGCTGTCATAATGCACGCCATCGCGCCAGCCTTCGCCGCGCATCCTGCCTTCCATTTTGAAACCGGCTTTTTCATAGGATTTCAAGGCGCGTTCGTTGTAAGCGTGAAGACCCAGTGAAATGCGGTACAGGTTGAGTTCAATGAATCCGTACTGCAGGATCAGGCGCACGGCGTCGGTACCGTAGCCTTTGCCCCAGTAATCACGCTCACCAATGGAAATACCCATCCACGCTTCTGCATGAGTCCAGGAACCGATCCACAAGCTCACGCTGCCGATCAATGTATCCTCTGCGAGCGTGCGAATTGAAAACCGAAACGACCGCGAACTGTTCTCCGCACGTTTTTCGATATATTCCTTAAGTTTTTTCCCCGACCACAACTGAGCCGGGTCGTCGTCTGCAAGGCGGTGCTGCTCTGTATCCTGATTCCATTTTACATATGCCTTTGCCAATACTTCGGGGGATTCATCTGACAGGCGGACGAGGGATCCGCGATAAAGGTCTTTCATCGGTTTACCCTCGACCGCTGTTTTGCTCCCGCCATTCGGAGTTCAATAACCCGAATGAGACGAGATCCCAAAATTCGCCGTCGCGATTCAACGCCTTGCGTCTGCGGATCTCCTCCATAAAGCCAAACTTGTGGAAGAGTCTCAGCGCGCCTTCATTGTAGGCAGGCACAACCGCGGTAACGCGGTAGAGGTTCAGTTCGCCAAAGGCATAACGCAGAAGCATGGTCAATGCCTGAGAGCCGTAGCCCTTACGGCGGTCTTCCGCCGAACCAATGCCCAGGCGGATAAAGCCATTGCCGTTGGTCCAACTGACCCACTCGACAAGCGCCTTGCCGATCAAACGGTCATCTTTGCGGGCGCGGATGGTGAAGTAGAACAGGTTCTTGTCCTCATCCATTTCCTTTTCAATGGCCTCGTACTGTTTTTTAACCATTGCAGGCGAAAGCGGGCGGGCGGGTTTCAGGTCAAACAGGCGCATGAATTC
This sequence comes from Anaerolinea sp., assembly GCA_020047815.1. Classification (GTDB taxonomy): domain Bacteria; phylum Chloroflexota; class Anaerolineae; order Anaerolineales; family Villigracilaceae; genus Villigracilis. The sequence continues at coordinate 774 of JAIFNG010000063.1, read as the reverse complement.
GGCGTCATGAGTCCATTTGGATTCGATCTCGGGATGTGTTTCGTGGTCGATGGGACCAAAACGAACATCCTGTGCTTCGAACAGCTGGGTTTGTATATCTAACATGGTTTCCTCCAAAATAAAAAAAACGGCTTGCAGGTCATGGACCCAAAGCCGCTTAAGAGGTGATTAAATAAAAACGGCTGCGGGTCGTACGCCGCAGCCGTAAGGTGACAGGAAGAGTCTAACGGTGAACAGGCGCACTACGAGAATCAAAATAGAGTTTGCTGATGAATGACGGAACGATGGTTAACTTGTTCATAAACATGGGCGTGCGCCTCCTTTCGTTGGATTTGCTTTTTCTATCAAGCGAACGTGAGTTTATCATGTCAGGGAAAAGAGAGTCAAGGTTTTTAACATGGTTCATCCATGCCTGCGGCTGTGTTTTAAGCCTGTCAGTTTTTGCACCTGATTGGCAATGAAGGCCAGCGGGTATGCCAGCAAGATCAGCAGGTCAATCAGGGCAAAGAGAAAGGTAAGCTTCATCTCACACCTCCAAAAATAGATGGTTTTGCCTCGTTAAAAAGGGTGCATTTTACAAATAAATATACTGTCCTGCAATTTAATATTACAATTCCCACAACATAAAGTCAACTGATGAACGTGCCCCGCTAACATAACTCAAACGTCCGCCCGAAATGGGCGGACGTTTGAGTTATAATTTGGTGCCGAAGGAGGGAATCGAACCCTCATTCCCGTTGGGAACACGATTTTGAGTCGTGCGCGTCTGCCTAT